>DATNDP010000153.1:0-32802 GCA_035553195.1 Candidatus Acidiferrales bacterium | reverse complement strand
CCTCGACGATGGCACGGCAGGCCTGCTTACCATTAAGAATCGCGGAGGGCTGGCCATTGTTCAGGATCCTGAAGAGGCATTCTGCCCCAGTATGCCGCGCAGCGCCCTCGAACACGTGAAAGTCGATTACGTGGCTCCGCTGGCCCGGATTCCACATCTGCTCGAAGAGGCGGTACGGCAGCCGGTCGCCGTGGGAAACGGCGCCGGGAATAATTCCAACGTGGCAAAAGAGGTCCAATACGCGGAGCTTGATATGGATGTAATTGAAGATGAAAACCGGCCGGGCACGCCTTCACAGTTCGCCTGTCCTGAGTGTGGCGGAGTTTTGTGGGAAATGGATGAACCGGGCATGCTGCGTTTTCGCTGCCGTGTTGGACATGCTTATACGGCGAAGCATCTTCAACTGGAGCAGGGACAATCAGTGGAAAATGCATTGTGGGCGGCGGTGCGCGCACTTGAAGAGGGGGTTTCGCTGTTCCGGCGCATGGCCAAAGCCGCCACGGCGCGCAACAACTCTCAATTGGCCACGCGTTATGAAGAACGTGCCCGGGAAAAGCTGGCGCACGTGGAACTGTTGCGCAAATTGCTGGTGGAACGAGAGCAACCTGTGGACGTGGAGGAAACCGTTTAAGGCCAGCTTCGACAGGGTGCTTCCGGGTCCATATTGCAATCACCAGTTGAGAACGGAAATAAATTGTCTCCGCTGCCGCCCCGAGCCTCTATCGTAGTAGGCATGGTGGCGCGGAGAAAAACAGCGACTGCTAAACGCTTGTCTTATTCCCGGCGCCGCTTCGACGTTGTCGCCATCGGCGCCTCCGCCGGCGGCCTCAACGCGCTTTCCCAGGTTCTGGATACGCTTCCACAAAGTTTTCCCAGCAGCATTGTTGTAGTTCAGCACCTGTCTCCGTTGCACAAGAGCTGGATGGCCAATTTATTGGGCCGGTCTGCGCGGCTGCCGGTGAAGCAGGCGGAGCACAATGAGATCATGTTGCCGGGGACGGTGTACGTTGCGCCGCCTGATGAACACCTGCTCGTTGGGCCGGGCAAGCTGCAGTTGGCGCACACTCAACTGGTCCATTTTTCCCGGCCCTCCATCGATTTGCTGTTTGAGTCCATCGCCGGAACCTACGGATCTCGCGCTTTAGGAGTGGTTCTGAGCGGCTCCGGCAGTGACGGGTCTGCCGGCATCCGCGCCATCAAGGAAGCCGGAGGCGCCACCATCGCGCAGAACCCGGATGAGGCGGAGTTTCCGCCTATGCCGCGTGCGGCGGTCGAGACCGGCTGCGTCGATTTCGTCGTACCACTGGAAGCCATTGGCCAGTTGCTGCTGGAACAGTGCTCCGGTAAAAGTGAGAAGTGATGGCGGAAGAGCAAACGCTGAAGGCCCTGGTAAAGGAACTGGCCGAACAGGGCGGCCTGGATCTGCGCGGCTACAAAGCATCCACGGTTGAGCGGCGGCTCCGCCGGCGGATGCAGCGGCTTGGCATAGCTTCCTATGATGCGTACCTGAAATATGTTGCTGCGACGCCGGGCGAGAAGAACCAACTTCTGGAAGAGGTGCTGATCAACGTAACGGAATTTTTTCGGGATCCCCAGGCCTGGGACTGTCTGCGCAACGAAATCCTGCCGCCATTATTCGAGTCGCGCCCGCCCGGCACTCTCTTCAAAGTATGGTGCGCCGGCTGCTCCACCGGAGAAGAAGCCTACTCCGCCGCGATTATGCTCAGCGAGTTTCTGGGCCCAGGAATCAGGAATTACAACATCAAAATCTACGCCACGGATGATGACGAACACGCCCTCACCACGGCGCGGAGAGGCGAATATCCCGCGGAGAGCCTGCGACTGCTTCCCGCTCCCGTCCGGAAAAAATATTTTAACGGTGGAGAGCCGGCGAGGATCGCCCGCGACGTGCGCCGGCTCGTGATCCTGGGCCGCAGCAATCTTCTCAATGACTCGCCCATTTCTCACGTGGACCTGCTCATCTGCCGCAATGTGCTGATTTACTTTGACGCTATGGCCCAGCAGCACATTCTTTCCCGTTTGCGTTATGCTTTGAACGAAGGAGGCGTGCTCTTTTTAGGCAAGTCCGAGTCGCAGTTGAAGCGGTACACTGATCTTCTCCCGCTCAACAGCAGATGGAGGATTTTTCAAAAGCGGTCACAGCCCGGCAGCTTGGCGATGCCGCTGGGGTGGAAAGCCAGGATGGATTCCAATCTCAAGGACAAGGCGCAGCAGGAACTCCAGACCTTAAAGCTCTATTACGAGACTCTGCTCTCGACCCTTGAGCCGGGCATTCTGGTGCTCGATTCCGGCGATACTATCATCACAGAGAATGAGAAGGCAGCCAAACTATTTCAGCTATCGGGCAGCCTGACGGGGAAAAAGCTCCAGGACTCTGAATTACTGCAATGCTGTCCTGAATTGAAGCAGCAGATTGAGAAGAGCCGTGGCCGCCACGACGCCGTTCGCTTTGAGCACAGCACCTCTTCCTCCACTCTGGCAATCACCATCAAGCCGATTCTTTCCGAACTCCGCGCCGGGCAGGTGGGCACGCTGATTTACATTGAGAATATGGCCCCGCACGCGCGGCTGCACGGCGCCATTGGCGAGCTGGAGGGCACTGCCCAGGAGCTGCAGACTGCCAACGAGGAATTGGAAACGACCAATGAGGAGTTGCAGTCCACCAACGAGGAGTTGGAGACCACGAATGAGGAACTGCAATCCACCAATGAAGAATTGGAAACCACCAACGAAGAATTGCAATCGCTGAACGAAGAGCTGGAAACCACGAACGAGGAACTTTCGGCCCGCACCCGGGAGCTCGACGAGGTCAATACCCGCTATTCGGAGATGCTGGAGCGAATGCCCTTACCGGTGTTTCTGGTCAATGAAGATGGCGCCATTTACATGTTTAATACGGCAGCGCAGAAGCTGTTCGGATTTGCCAGTCCGTCCAGCAAAGGAATGCAACTGGACGAGCTTCCACTCGATCAAAAGAGCCGTGCCTTGCTCCATGAGCGCTATCTCAGGGTGGTCAGGTCCCATGTGCAGGAAGAGCTGCAGAATCGCCGGATTTCAACCAACCGCTTTAGCGGAATGGTGAACGTTCATTTCATTCCGCTATCCAGGGGCAGCTCCGGCCACGGCGTCATTGTGATGTTTCAGCCGCAGCCCGAGCCAGGGGCAGCGGCAAAAGCACCTCGAAAGCAAAAGAGTGCAGCGCGATCTGGCGCGACTACCAACTCAGACAAAAAAAGCATTTCACGCAGCAAAAAGAAATAATGGAAAAAAAGGAACCGCAAATAGTCCACCGCCGCGTTTATGAGGCGGCCCGGCCGCTGGCTTGAGGAACTTGCGTAATGTCACTTTTCAGGGCTGCCGCGGTCCCATACACCCTGAACTTCACCAGGCCCGGTTTTTTCTGATTCAGCGCTGTCGTAAGTTCGACCATGCGGCTGATCTCAGCATGGAGCTTTTGGGATTTTTCATACAAGGCAGCGGCTCGCAGCTTCAGCAGTTGTGTGTTCTGGCGGAGCTGCAAATGATCCGCCCTTAAGTGCGCGGGCTCAGGGTGGTCTTCCAGAGAGCGCTGAGGCACATGTTCAAGCCAGCTATCCAAGTCCGACTTTAAGGCGATTACGGCGCTCCGCTCTTTTCCGCGCGGTCGCCGCACCGGCAATCCCAGTTCCCGTTCCCAGCGCTGGACTGTTCTTACTCCGCGGCCCATGTAAGCCGCGATCTCTTTCCACGAATTCAATACTCCCGAATGGATAACGTCCGAATTCATAACGTCCGAATTCATAACGTCCGAATTCATTCCCACTCCTTAGATGCAAAGTATACCGCCGCTTTTGTCATGTGGCTGCACATTTTGGCGCAATAAGACGCTTGCCAGGAACTTAGCACTTCTGCGTGTCCGCTGCTGATATCTCACAGCGTGACGGCGCGAATCGTCGAATGCCTTATCTCTAGTGCAAAGGAGAATTTTCGAACGCGTTAAGATTAACGAATCTTAAGTTTACCCAGGCGGGCCAGCAACTCGTTGGGATGAAGCGGCTTTGCGAGCAACTCAAATCCGTCATTGAGCGCGTGCGTCTTCAACACCAGATCAGGGGCCGTGGCGCGGCCTGTGATCAACAACACTTTACAGGAAGGCAAGAGGCTGCGGATGTGCGACGCGGTTTCTACGCCGTTCATAGCGGGCATAACGACATCGCAAATAAGAATTTCGGGTTCGAACAGCGCCGCTACTTGAATTGCTGACGCGCCCGAATATGCCGTTTCTACCTCATGTCCATTCACGCGCAGCAGCGCTGCCAGCGTATCTGCCAGGGACCGGTCATCATCAACCACAAGAATTTTCGCTCCCATTCCCATTCTTTCAGTTCAACGAGGAAACGGAGAATCAAGCCGCCTGGGGTTTGATGGTGAGTGGCAGCGATTTAGCCACGGTGTGTAGAAGCTGGTCAGGCCGGCATCTGACGGCGCGGGCGCTCGAGTCGTAGCCGCCGCGCTCCGTCTCTGAGATAAAGAGGACTGGAGTGGAAGGCGTGTAGCTGCCAATGATGCGGGCCAGCCGCTGCCGGTCTTGCTCCGGGATGGTATGGCAGAGCAGCACCAGGTCAAAGTCGCCGTTCAGCAGCTTGTCCACCACTTCAAAGGAATTCGAAGCTGCTGCCAATTTGTAACCTTGTTCCGTCAGGGCAGCGTTGCGCCGCTTGAGCAAGTCAGCATCACGTCCGGCGGAGAGAATCAGAAAGGGCATTTGGGCACCCGTGTTGTTGTGTTTAACCCTACTCTGTGTGCCTGAAGGTACAAAAGCGCCAACTTCGGCCATAGTGGTTCACGCCAAATGGGAGCGAGGAAGGTGTCGTGTTAGGCGGTTTGGAGCGAAGCGACAGAATGGCTACTCTGCCGGGCGAAGCCGACCACGCGCTGAGCCCGGCCGCTTCAGGAGCAGGACAGAGTTGATTGGGAAAAAATGGTCGGCGGTTTGGAGCGAAGCGACAGGAAGAAATGGAGGTGCGTCCCACCGGGCTGCCTGCCGAGAGCTTTTACGCTCTTCAGTCCGGTGGTCCGCGCCGGATATATAAGACGCAGAAGTGCGGAGAAACGCTGCAAGCTGAGTACGCCAAGATGTGCCGCAAGTTGCACAGAGAATAGGGCAATCCAAGGGAGCGTACCTGCGAGCTGTCCTTCTCCATGCAGCAAGCTGGAAAAAGACCTTCTCCCAATCGAGAATCCATCCTGAACCCGCACCATCTAAGGCCTCCTTGTCCACTTACCGTTGAGCGCGGGTGAAGGAACTGCTCCGCCGGCGTTTCGCGGAAGCCAACCAGAAACGCGAGCTCCTTCGCCTCATCAATATCGAACGGCAATATCGAACGGCGAGCTTAGGCTGAATTCGTTTGTGTCGCCCCTTCTTTCGCAAACCGCACACGCCCGTCTGCACAAAAACCACTTCTTAAACATCGAGGAGGAACAAAAACGAAAGCTCCTCCTCAAATTCCGACAACGTTGCTGAGGCAGCGCGCCATCTGATGATTACATCAGGGCCGCTAAAAATGCGGCTCGCGACGAGGGGGAAGCATGATGCGGCACTCACGATTAGCGCTCTTCATTGCCGTTGTCTTTGTATTCGCAACAGCAGCCTGGTCAAGGGAAGACAAGCTGACGAACACGGGCGTTGCGCCCGCTGCGCAGGGGAAGGTGACCACCAGCACCGACCGGAACGGGAATACGGAGGTGGAGGTTAAGGTTGAGCATGTTGCTACACCGCAATCGCTCACGCCTCCGCGGCAGACATATCTTGTCTGGGTTCAGCCGAGGGGCGAGCAGGCTGAGTTGCTCGGCGCGCTACGTATCAATAGCGACAATCTGGAGGGCAGTTTGAAGGGAACGACCAGATACAAGGATTTCAACGTCCTTGTGACGGCTGAGGACACTGCGACAGCCGAAGTCCCGTCAGACACCGTAATTCTGAAGGGCACAGTGGAAAGGAAGTAGCGAGGGAGGAAAGTCGCGCTCAACGGCCGGGGGCTGCGGCCCTCGCCTTTGCGCGCGTAAATCACGCTGTGCCGGAGTGCTCTGTTACCATGGTCGCTCATGGCCACCAAGCCTGCGGCTCACCCGGTTGCGTCCTCTATCGCGCTGCGTTCCCTTATTGTTCTGGTCCTGGTCAACATCCTCAACTTTTATGATCGCCAAGTCCCGGGAGCGCTGGTGGAACCCATGCGGCGGGAATTCGGCCTCTCAGACGCGCAGATCGGGTGGATCGGCACAGCATTCACTTTGTTGTATGCGGTCATTGGCATTCCGCTGGGGCGGATCGCGGACAGAGGAAGCCGCAAGAAGCTCCTGGCCGCAGGCATTGCCGTCTGGGGAGTGCTGACCGGGCTTGCTGCGTGGGCGCGCGGATTGCCCATGCTGGTGGTCTCCCGGCTGGGAGTAGGAGTAGGCGAAGCCGCTTGCGCGCCCTCGGCAACGAGCTGGATTGGAGATCTCTTTCCGCCGGAGCGAAGAGCGCGTCCTCTGGCGCTCTTCATGCTGGGCGTTCCTGTGGGCGGAGCGCTGAGCTATTTTTTCAGCGGACCCATGGCCCAGGCGTGGGGTTGGCGTTCCGCCATGGTGGCGGCGGCCGTCCCGGCCCTGCTGCTCTCGCCCGTTGTGCTGATGCTGGAAGAGCCGCAACGCGGCGCTTCCGACCAGGGCGCTTCAATGTCGCAGGGCGCTGTGGCGCACCTGCTGCGCCTGCCCACCTTCTGGTGGATCATCCTTTCCGGCGTGCTGGTGAACTTCAATCTTTATGCGGTCGGAACGTTCCTTCCCGCATTTCTCGGACGCATCCATCATCTCAACGTGGCGCGCGCGGGAATCTACACCGGAACTGTGTACCTGATCGGTGGCCTGCTGGGTGGAACCATTGGCGGCACCTGGGGCGACAAGATTGTGCGCAGGCGTCCTGGTGCGCGCATGCTGCTATCGGCCGTTGCCGCGGTTGTTGCCGCGCCGCTCGCTTACATTGGCTTCCGTCAACATCTCGGCGCTTTGGATATTGCCATCCCGCTGCTCACCGCCGCGTATGGCCTGCTCAACATGTATTACGGGCTGGTCTATGCCTCGCTGCACGATATTGTTGGCCCTGAGCTGCGCGGCACCGCCATGGCAATTTACTTTCTCGTCATGTACCTGGGCGGCGCGTCGTTTGGGCCGGTGCTCACCGGCAAACTCAGTGACGTGATGGCGCGCCGCGCAGCCACGCTCGCCGGCTCAGCCAAAATCACGGAAGTATTCCGTGCCGTAGGTTTGCAACAAGCGATGCTCATCGTCCCGGTGCTGGCGCTGGCCTTGGGAGTAGTGCTATGGCTGGGATCGAGGAGCCTGGGGAAAGACACACAGAAATTGGTAGTTGAGTAATTTGGTAATCGGGTAATTTAAATCCACAATCCTCCACGGTTTGTTCAATTACCAAATTACTTCATAACAATTCTTCATCTCACCTTGATTCCCAGCTCCTTCAACTGCCCCTCGCTTACCGGAGTGGGCGCGTCCACCATCAGATCGACGGCCTTCGCAGTCTTGGGGAATGGGATCACTTCGCGCAGGCTTTCGGCTCCGGCCAGGATCATCACAATGCGATCAAGCCCCAGCGCGATACCACCATGCGGCGGGGTGCCGTACTCGAGCGCTTCAAGGAAGAAGCCGAAGCGCGCCTGAGCTTCTTCGTCGCTCATGCCGAGGGCGCGGAAGATCTTCTTCTGAATGTCCTGGCGATGAATACGGATGGAGCCGGAGCCAAGCTCTGTCCCGTTCAGCACCACGTCGTAAGCAAGCGCGCGCACAGAGCCAGGATCGGATTCCAGTTTGTCCATGTCCTGCTCATGTGGCGAGGTGAAGGGATGATGGGCCGCGTTCCAGCGCTTCTCCGTCGCATCGTACTCGAACATGGCAAAGTCCGTGACCCAGAGCATGTGAAAACCGCCCTGGTGAAACGCGTGATGGCGATCAGCATACTTGCGTGCCAACTCCACGCGAAACTGACCAGCCGCCATGAAGACGGCATAATCAGGCCGCGTGGCCGCAGCTTCCTGTTGCGCGGGCCCTGCGACCAACACCAGCAGATCGTCAGGCTGCGCACCGGACATCTCGCGAAGTTTGGCCACAGCATCGGGAAATGACTTTTCCAGCCGCTTGATATCGTCGATCAGGCGCGCGTCCTTGCGCTCGCCGAAGAGCGGGCGGTTCTCGTCGCGCTCCTTGCGCGAGAGCTCGCCGATCTTCGGAATGCGAATGGCCACCACCGGCAGCTCAGCGCTGAGCTGCAGCGTCTGCAACTGCTCAGGCGTGAACGCCGAACGTACATCTGTCAGTTTCGGCAGGCGGAGGTCGGGCTTGTCGATGCCGTACTGGCGGATCGCTTCGTCGTAGCTCATGCGCGGGAACGGCGTCTGCAACTCGTAGCCGGCAGCCTTGAATGCAGCCGTCAGAAATCCTTCCACCACTTCAAACACGCGGTCCGGCTGAGGAAATGACATTTCCAGATCGATCTGTGTGAACTCGGGCTGGCGGTCGGCACGCAGATCTTCATCGCGGAAGCAGCGCACGATCTGAAAATACTTGTCAAAACCGGAGATCATCAGGATCTGCTTGAACAATTGCGGCGACTGCGGCAGGGCATAGAATTCGCCGGGATAAACGCGGCTGGGCACAAGATAGTCGCGCGCGCCCTCCGGCGTGGAGCGCGTCATGAACGGCGTCTCAATTTCGAAAAAGCCGATCCCAGCAAGATAGTTGCGAATGGCCAGCGCGATTTTATGGCGCAGCTCAATGTTGTACTGCATGGGCTCGCGGCGCAGGTCAATGTAGCGATACTTGAGGCGCATCTCCTCATTCGCCAGCACCGGGTCGCCGGGAAGGAACGGCGGCACCTTGGATTCGTTCAGCTCCTTGAGCTCCTTCACCACCACTTCAATTTCACCGGTCGGGATGTTGCGGTTTGTGGTCTTCGCGTCGCGCTTACGCACCGTGCCGATGGCGGCGATCACGTACTCATTGCGCAGGTCGCTGGCCTTCTCATGCAGCGCATGATTGTCGCTGCGGTCAAAGACGAGTTGCGTCAGGCCGGTGCGGTCGCGCACATCAATGAAGATCACGTTGCCCAGGTCACGGCGACGGTTCACCCATCCCATGAGCACAACCTGCTGTCCTGCGTTTTCGGCGCGCAGCTCTCCGCACATGTGCGTGCGGCGAAGATCACCTAAAAAATCGAGCGGCAAACGATACCTTCCTGTGATGAAAATCGGAGTAGGGCTAAGAGTGTGATTATAAAGGGTAAGCTGACGAACTGTTTAGTGCTGCTGGACGACGGCGCGCGACAAAGAGTGAACGAGTCGTGACGATTAAGTGGCACAGCCGCCCCCGGCTGTGAGTCTGTCCCTCTGCATGCAGCCATGCTGTGAGAGGACCTTCTCCCAATAGAGAATCCCATCCTGAACCCGCGTACTGAATTCTGGCTGAGCAGTCGCAGTCTTTTCCGGCGGGGGTGAAGGATCCGCTCCTCTGGTGTTCGCGGGAACCCAACGGAAATTGAAAGATCCTTGCTGCGATCAAAATCGTCGCAGAAAAAAGAATTTCAGCTTAATGGCACGGGCACCCCGATTGTGCTCACAAAGACACCGAGAGATGCGTCTTACTATTGGAGGTTCCTGGTGAAATCATTCTTTTGGTTAGTCCTGGTTCTGACCGCTACCACTCTAGTCGGCCAAAACCACGAAGCCATGCAGAAGCGTGGCAATGCCGGCATGGGCTTTGACCAGGAGAAGAACACACATCATTTCCTGTTGACGAAGGATGGCGGCATCATCCAGGTCACAGCGAATTCAAGCTCGGACGAGGAGAGTTTGGGCGAAATCCGAATGCACCTCCAGCACATTCAGCACGCGTTCAACTCCGGCGACTTCAACATCCCAATGTTCGTGCACGACCAGACTCCTCCCGGCGTTCCGACAATGAAAAAGCTGAAGCAGCAGATCCAATACAAATACGAGCCGATTGAAAACGGCGGCCGCGTAGTGATCAGCAGCGGCAATACTCAGGCCGTAAAGGCAGTGCATGAGTTTTTGGCGTTTCAGATCAGGGAACACAAGACAGGAGATGCGATGGTCCTGAAATAACTGCCTTGGCTGCATGGCAAGGCTTTTTTCTGGAATCTCAAACGCAGCGAGAGAGTTCTATACCAACGATGAGGTTGAAGGCGGTCCTGTCAGCTTGGTGCAATAACAAATCCGGAACTCCTGAAACGCCATAGGGATCGCTCACCCGCAAAAACGCGGTTCGGGATTTCAGACCGAGGCTTTCAGTTTCAACGCAATTTCTTCCCGCCCAACACTCACCTGCTCGCCGGTTTTAAGTTCTTTGAGCGCGAACTGGCCGGAAGCAATCTCGTTTTCCCCAACAAACAGGATGTACTTTGCGCCGCAGCGCTCGGCTGCTTCAAAGGATTTCTTTGCCCGGAAAGTTTCATCGCCCAGTTCGGCAGGGATCTGCTGCTTACGCAGATCGCGCGCGATCACGGCAGCCTCGGCGTTCATTCCCTGGCCGAGCGGCGCGATGTAAACACGGGGCGCGAGGTCAGGAGTTCCGACGGTCTCTTCCGCTTGCAGTGCCAGAATGAAGCGATCAAGGCCGAGGGCAAACCCTATGCCCGGAGCTTTGGGGCCGCCGAGGGCTTCCGAAAGCCCGTCATAGCGTCCGCCGCCGAGCAGCGCGCTCTGTGCTCCCAGGCCGCCGTGCGTGAACTCAAATGTGGTGCGGGTGTAATAATCAAGGCCGCGCACCATGCGCTCGTTCACCTCATAGCGGATGCCCACGTGATTGAGAATTTTTTTCACCTCGTTGAAGTGCTCACGGCAGGGCTCGTCCAGGTACTCGGAGATTTTTGGCAGCGACTCAATGATGGGCTGGTCTTCCGGCACTTTGCAGTCGAGCACGCGCAACGGATTGGTTTCCGCCCGCCGGCGGCAATCCGCGCACATTTTGTCCTTTACTCCGGCCAACGCCTCGCGCAGGGCCTGGTTGTAGCGGGCGCGATCATCGGCACAGCCGACGGAGTTCAACTGCAATGTCCATTCTCGTATGCCCACCTCGCGCAGTAGATGAGCCAGCATGGAAATGATCTCCGCGTCTCGCGCAGGTGATTCGCTTCCGGCTGAAGGGGGGCCCAGAACCTCCGCTCCGATTTGATAAAACTGGCGATAGCGGCCTTTCTGGGGGCGCTCGCGGCGAAACTGCGGGCCTATGTAGTAGAGCTTCTGCAATTTGCCCTGCTCGCCCATTTTATGTTCGATATAGGCGCGTACCACGCCGGCGGTATTTTCCGGGCGCAGCGTCAGCGATTGCGCTTTCTCGCTCTGCGCCCGTGGACGGTCCTCCCACGTAAACATTTCCTTCGACACGATGTCAGTTTCTTCGCCTACACCGCGGGCAAACAACTGCGTGTCTTCAAAAATGGGGGTGCGGATTTCCTGGAAGGCATAGCGATGGAACACGTCGCGTGCCGCCTGCTCGACAAACTGCCACAGAGCGGTGTCGGGAGGCAGAATGTCGCGAGTGCCACGGACGGATTTGATAATTGCAGCCATTAGCCTTTAGCCATTAGCCATTAGCAATTAGCACGCGGCTCACTATTCACCAAGAGGCGGAGTGAGAATTTCAATCGGATGATCAATCTTTCCCGATGGAACAAAGGCAGCCCTCGATTGCTTCATGCAAATATTCAGCAGTTCCCGCATGGTATCGCCCTGAGTCGCGCAACCAGGAATGGCGGGCACTTCTGCCCAATAACCAACTTCATCGGCTTCATGGATCACAATTTTGAACACGTCAGCCATTGCTGAGAGGGAATTCCTTCCGATAGATCTGCGTGTAATCCAGATAATTCTTCGCGTACATCAGGATCATCTCCTGGGTTTTCTCGTCGTCGGTTTTCTTGCGGAATTTGCCGGGGACACCAGCCCATAACGAGAACGGTTCCACAACCGTGTTTTCCGGGATGACAGTTCCCGCGGCTATGATCGAACCCTCTCCAATCTTCGCATTATTCAGGATCACCGAGCCCATGCCGATTAGGCAGCGGTCGCCGATGGTGCACCCGTGCAGGGTCACGGAGTGTCCAACCGTGATCCAGTCGCCCATCGTGACTCCGTATTTGTGGCGCATGCCGTGGAGTACGCTGCAATCCTGGACGCTGCAGTTTTTGCCTATGCGGATGGCGTATACGTCTCCGCGGATTACGGCATTCATCCAGACACTTGAATTCTCGCCGATCTCCACATCGCCGATGATCTGGGCGGACTGATCGATGTAGCAGCTGTCGTGGATTCGCGGCGAGATTCCCTGATAAGCGCGAAGCATAAGGGTGAATTTTAGAAGGTAACATGCGGGCTAAAACAGCAGCAAATCATCAAATTGACGCCGCCGATGGGTCTCGCGAATATTGAGCTCTCCGACGCTGGGGCGTAGAGACGCGGCATGCCGCGTCTCTACTTTAACGAATGGAAAGCGACGGGCAGATCGAGCGATTTTGACATGCTGAATGCAAGAGCGGCAGAGTAGTAGAACTGTTCGAGATTAAACCGCGACGTTACCGGAGCTCCAAGCCCATCAGTTCGGTCACCAGCGACCAGCGCTCCCAGGCGTAACGCCAGATCGAGACAGAGTGCAGGCACTCGAAGGAGTGAAAGTCTCGCTCATTCATCGCCACACCTTCCTCCATGAAGACTTCGCTGACAAAGTCGCACTCGTTACACCTGACGATATAAGGACAATTCGCGGCCATGATACTTGTGTTAAGGAGAGTGCTGGCAGTCTGGAGCATTGCACCTATGTTTGCACTAGGGTGGTTTGCTTAGCGTGGATAAGAATTGCGCTTATGACGAAAGGCGTTCAACACAGGAAACGGCAGAGGTGGTACGCGCTTAGCGGCTGGCCATCATTCGGGCCTTGATCTCATTTTCCCAGATCACGTTTCCCGGCTCCAGGGATTCAACTCCCACCTGCCCGGCCTGCGAGGTGCCGCTTTGGCCAATCCAGATGACTTTGAATTTTGCGCGACGGTTCAGGCGCTGGATCCAGATTACCTGTCCCACCTTATTGATACCCGGCATTGACGCCAGCCTTGCGCCGAGCGTGGAAATCTCATAGGTGCAGCAAGTCTGCCAGTCTGCTGTGCGAATATCGGGAAAAACTTTCACCGGCACAGCAATATGGATCCTCTGCTCCTGGCGTGAGTCCACTGCCGCGGACCCGGATTTGACGGCAGAAGTTGAGGGCAGACCTGAGCTTTCCTGCATAATGAAGATATTGCTTTACCGAACCGGGAGCGTCAATATTACTTTCGTTTGAGCAGTCACTTGAAACTCAGATACGTCTCAAGTGGACCTTCGTCGCGGCGCGTCAGTACCGTGTGAGCGATATCCGCCGTCAGGCTCTACACGTAAAAATCCCGTTCGGGTCCCTCGGCTGCGAATTGGCTGCGCGTCGCTCATGCCTCATAGCGCTCAGCTTTACAAATCTTAGCTCCGCGTTGGATTTTCTTTCTACGCAGAGGTATCGGCCTTCTGAGATGATGGTCGTTGGTGCGGCTTCCGCCAACCGGAGCAAAAGGAATTTGATCACCTGGAACAAAGCATTGGCATGGCTGGCAGTAACCTGCATGGTGTGTGTCATGGCTGGGGCGCAGCAGTCTGCTCTGGCGCGCAAAACCGGGTCAGTTAAGTCAGTTCAGGGGAACGAGGTTGTCTTGCGCGATGATGCAGGGCAGGACCTGAAGATCACCATCCAGGAAAATGCGCGTATCCTGCGCGTTTCTCCGGGGCAGACGGATCTCAAATCGGCGGCGCCGATGACGGCGGCTGACATTCAAGTTGGAGACCGTATGCTCGTCCGTGGGCAGCCTGGCGACCAGCCGGATTCGCTGCTCGCCTCAGCTATTGTTGTCATGCGCAAGAGTGATGTAGCGGAAAAACAGCAGCAGGAACGGCTGGAATGGCAGCGGCACGGTACGGGGGGAATTGTCAGTGGCATTGACACCGGTACGGGCACGATCACGCTTTCGGTTACGCCTACGCAGAGCTTCGTAGTCAAGACGACTGCTCAGACGGCCTTCCTTCGTTACGCAGCGAACTCAGTCAAGTTCGAGAACGCGCAGAAGAGCACGTTGGGCGAGATCAAGTCCGGTGACCAATTGCGCGCCCGCGGGACGCGCAGCCCGGACGGTAAGGAACTCACCGCTGACGAGGTGATTTCGGGAAGCTTTCGCAATATCGCCGGTGCCATTACTGCGATAGATGCCGACGCATCAACCCTCACCGTGAAGGACGTCATTGGCAAGAAGACGGTAAAGGTCAGGCTCACGCCCGACTCCCAGATGAGAAACCTGCCTGAGCCGCTGGCGCGGCGAATTGCATTTTTCGTGAAGTCTCCCGAAGCGGCCCAGGCTGCGGCTGAAAGATTTCGACAACAGGGCAACGGAGGATTTGCGCGAGGCGGCGCTGGAGGGCAACGCGCGGGCGGACCTCCGGACTTCCAGCAGATGATTAACCGCCTTCCGGCTGTCACACTCTCAGATCTTAAAAAAGACGAAGCAGTAATGATCGTTTCCACACCGGGTACCGGAAATTCAGAGGTGACTGCCATTACGCTGCTCAGCGGCGTGGAACCGATTCTGACCTCCAACACTTCGCAGGCTGCGGCGCTGCTCAACGGCTGGAACCTTTCCGCGCCCGCTGGCGATGCAGGACCTCAGTAACGTCATCGTGAGGACAATGATCAAGCACAGGCCTGTCTCTGCACTCCGGAAAACGGGTGCGCGCATCTTCACTCTTGTCTATGCCCTGCTTTGTTGCACCACGATCATGGCGGCGCAGTCGCAGGTGGGTAGCCTGCACGGGCAGGTGCTGGACCAGACCGGGGCTGTCATTCCCAACGCACAGATCACGGTTAAACCGGCGAACGGAAAAAGCGTTTCCGCCACGTCCGATGGCATTGGCGCTTATGCCGTCAGGAACCTGGCTCCCGGCAAATACACCATTACTGTGGGCGAAAAAGGCTTTCGCACGAGTGAGCAGGCAATTGATGTCGCGCCAGGAGAAAACAAGAAGCTCGACGTTACGCTGGAGGTTTTTGTCGAGGAAGAGCACGTGGACGTGCAGAGTGACGCCGCGCACGTGAGCGTGAATCCGGAAAACAATGCCAACTCGCTGGTGCTGAGCGGCAAGGACCTGGATGCATTGTCAGATGACCCCGATGAGCTGCAAGCAGAATTGCAGGCGCTCGCCGGGCCTGCGGCAGGGCCGAACGGCGGCCAGATCTATATTGACGGCTTTACCGGAGGGCAGCTTCCACCCAAGTCATCCATTCGTGAGATCCGGATCAATCAGAACCCGTTCTCGGCCGAGTATGACCGTATGGGCTACGGGCGCATAGAAATCCTCACCAAGCCCGGCACCGACCAGTTCCACGGGCAGTTCTTTCTGAATGACAATCACTCTGCCCTGGACTCGAAGAGCTTCTTTTCTGACAACAAGCCTGAGTTTGATTCACAGATTTACAACGGCAACGTAAGCGGGCCGTTAGGCAAGCATGCTTCTTTCTTTTTTACAGCGCAACGCCGGAATATCAATGAAGTTGCTTTGGTAAGTGCCACGGTGCTGAATTCTTCCTTCAACGAAGTGCCGTTCAATGTGAACGTGCCGAACCCACGGGTACGCACCAGCATCAGCCCGCGTTTTGATTTCCAATTGGGCGCGAACAACACGCTTACGGCGCGCTATCAGTTCACCAAGACTGACGAACAGAACGGAGGCATCGGGCAGTTTTCGTTGGCCACTCAGGGATTCAACCAAAGCAATACCGAACAGGCGATCCAGATCAGTGATACGCAAGTCCTCGGCCCACATGCGGTGAATGAGACCCGGTTTGAATACCAGCGGGGCCGTAACAACCAGAATGCCCTGGGCACAGGGCCGACAATTTCGGTATCGGAAGCCTTCATTAGCGGCAGCAACCCTCTGGGATCGGTTCTGGACAACACGGATCATTATGAGTTGCAGAACTACACCTCAGTGAACCGGGGAACACACTTCATGCGGTTCGGCGGGCGCTTGCGAGCGACCCGGGAAGCAGACAGCACAACCCAGAATTTCAATGGAACCTTTACTTTTGCTGCTCCCAATCCCAACAATCCAAATCTCTCGCCGGCATGCACAGCAATCGTGCAGGCGAACCCAAAGTTCAGTTCGCTGGATGCTTTCAGGGCCACCGAGCTGGGATTGC
Source organism: Candidatus Acidiferrales bacterium (assembly GCA_035553195.1). Classification (GTDB taxonomy): domain Bacteria; phylum Acidobacteriota; class Terriglobia; order Terriglobales; family Acidobacteriaceae; genus Angelobacter. The sequence goes on along the minus strand of DATNDP010000153.1, from coordinate 16,470 downwards.
AAAGCGGGCTTTCTTCTCAGCAGATACTCGATCAATGCGGCGGACCGAGCCAGTTTGTCATCGCGACAGGGCAGCCATCGGTCACGAATGCAATCTTTGACGCGGGGGTGTACGCAGAGGACGACTGGCGCTTCCGCCAGAACATGACATTGAGTTACGGCCTGAGATACGAGACGCAGAATGATATTAATGACCATGCGGACTGGGCGCCGAGGCTCGGATTCGCGTGGGGGCTGGGCGGCAAGAAGGGCGGCCAGCCCAAAACTGTGATCCGCACCGGCTTCGGCATCTTCTACGACCGATTTGACCAGAACCTGGTGCTCCAGGCCGAGCGCCTGAACGGGATCAACCAGCAGCAGTTCATCATCAGCAATAGAACGCCTGCGGGAGCGGCTTTGCTGAATTCGCTTTTTGAGCAGCTCCCGTCTCCTATTTCGATCAATCAGATTTCTGGGGCTGCCGCATCCGCCGCAACGGTTTATACCATTCCAAATAATTTGCGGGCGCCGTACAGCATTCAATCCGCGGTTTCAGTGGAGCGGCAAGTCACGAAAAGCGCTACAGCGACGCTGACTTATATCCATTCACGCGGTGTACACCAGTTAGTGACAATCAATGCGAATGCTCCACTTGATCCGACAGATCCGAACAGCCGGCCCATTCCCGGGGCAGGCAACATCTATCAATTCACCTCCGAAGCCGATTTTAAACAGAACCAATTGATGGCGCATTTGAACGTGCGCGCCGGGCAGAAGCTGCTGCTCTTCAGCTTTTACAGCCTGAGCTATGCGAATAGCGATACCGGTGGAGCAAGCAGCTTCGCTTCTGATCCCAACAACATCAGCGCAGATTATGGACGGGCATCTTTTGATGTGCGCAACCGGCTCTTCTTCGGGGGCAGTGTTGGGCTGCCACACGGGTTCCGGGTGAGCCCTTTCATGATCTTTTCCAGCGGTGCTCCTTTTGATATCACCACGGGGACTGATCTGAACGGAGATTCGATTTTCAATGATCGCCCCGCATTTGATGATGGAATTCCCGGGCACACAATCGTGAGCAAGCCCGGCTTTCCTGCTTTTGATGTCACGCCCGCGCCGGGCCAGCCGCTCGTCCCCGTTAATTTTGGCAACGGTCCCTCTCAGTTCACATTCAACGTGCGGCTGGCCAAGACGATTGGTATCGGTCCTAAACTTGAGACCGGAGATAACCAGGGCGGCCCGCAGGCAGGAGGGCCGCATCCTGGTGAACGTCGTGGAGGCGGAGGTGGCCGAGGGGGGCCTGGAGGGCGCGGGGGCGGGCCGTTCAGCATCGGCAGTCAATCCGGCCAGCGCTATAGCATTACCATCAGCGCGAACGCGCGCAATCTGTTCAACTTTGTTAACCAAGGACCGCGGATAGGAAACCTGACCTCTTCTTTGTTCGGACAATCCAACTCGCTTGCGGGAGGTCCATTCAACACCCAGGCGGCCAACCGGAGAGTAGATCTCCAGATGATGTTTTCCTTCTGATTTCAGGAAAAATCAGCTTGGAGTCGGCAGCAACGAATGCTAGGCGGGAGTGGGCTCAAGATTCGCGGTAATGGCATGGACCTTGATCCCGGTGCTGGTGCGTGCAAGTTCCAGAGCGGTTTCCGCGCGGTTGATGACTTCGGTCACGATATCCACCGCATCAAAGCCTTCGTGCATGAACGCTTCCCCAATGCCGGCGCTCATGGTGGGCGCGCGGTCGAGACCGGGGAGTTTGACGGGAGCGAGCACCTTCCGCATCTTTTCCACTACGAGGAAGGCGTTCTTTTCCCCGGTATCGGAGAGTAGCAGCGCAATTGTGGTGAGGTCGTAGCGTACAGCCACATCGTTTTGACGGATGTGAGAAGCCAGGCTTTGGCCGATCTGTTGCATCATGTTCTCGACCTGGCTTTGTCCCACTTCCTTCACCAGCACAGAAGCCTTTCCGAAATGCAGCAGCAGCAGTGTCAATGGGGTCTGCTGCTGAAGAGAGCGCTTTACCTCGGAAAGAAGCACGTCAAGATACGAAGATCTTTTCAGTAACCCCGATTTTTCATCCGTCACAGCCAGAGTTTTCATCAGGCTGCGCAGGCGCGCGTTGGCCACTGCCTGGACAACCTGTTCGGCCAGCGTATTCAGCAACTCCAGATCCGTAGACTGCCATTGCCGGGGCGTAATCTGCTCAAGAATCAGAATTCCCGATTGTTCCCCTGAATCGAGGAGCGGCACAGCCACCATGGATTGAATGCTGAGCGCTTCGACGTGCTCTTTGGCCGAGGCGAGTTCCGGCGCTTTTTGGGCATTCGGGATCGTCACCGCGCCGTTGGCCGCCAGTTGCTGGCCCACAGCGATCAACTTCACAATCGACATTACGTCAGACTGCTTGATTCCGGGTGCACAAAATTCCAGCGCCGCTGAAGGCGGCTTGCCCGGTGTGCAGAGACCAGCTACACAACGGCTGGCGCCGAAATGACGTCCAATTTCGTTGACTGCGGTGAATAGAACACTCTTGACGCTTGCCTGGCGGTAGATATTGCGGGTGATGTCGGTGACGCGGGCAAAACTGTCCACGGAAGTCCCGCCATCGGGCGCCGATACAGCGCGATTATTTGCAGCGGCAGCAGGAGGTTGGGCCGGGATGGCCGGCGCATCTGCCTTGTAATGTGGAGTGAACCCCGCTGAAGCATACAGGTGACGAAGCTTTTCATTTTTCAGCTCCTCGCGCGGAAACTGCTTGTGAATGCGCTCGACGCCCTCCAGGGCTTTGGCCTTCATGCCGTATTGCATGTAAAGCTCGGCCTGGAGAATCAAGTCCTCCAGCACGTGGGCCTGTGCTTCTCCGGAAATTGCAGGAGCTGCTGCAGCTTCCGGCGCAGAGGGCGCAGCGCCTGACGGGACCGGCTGTCCGGCCCGGGCTTTGCCTTGCTTGATCTCTTTCTGAAAGCGGTTGGCCACCCGGCTATACAGCTTTTCGTCAATGCGCCCGCGCAAGGTCTCCAGACGTTTGGCATGGCCGGATTCATAAGGATCCAGTTCGGCGGCGCGGTCGAGCGTCTCCGCGGCTTCGCGGAACCGGCCCGCGTCAGAATAGAGTTGAAACAACTTGAGCAGAATGCGACTGTATTCGTGCTCGCGGCCGGCATTGGCAAACAGCTTTTCCAGGTACTCGGTGAACTGCAGTGATGCCTGGCGCCGGTCAGACATCTCGAACATGGCCGTAAGGAATTCCCGCCGGCGGCCCGCGCGGCTCTCGTGGTCTTCAATTTTGCGGGCCAGTGCGATGGCGCCAGGATTATCGCCTACGTCGAGGTAGACTCCCACAAGCGCTGCAATCTCCTCGAGTTGTTGGGGATCCCTTACGAAGAGTTCCCAGGAGTGCGGCTCAGCATCAGCCGGGCGGTGGGCCGCCATCATGGCATGCGCGTAAAGCTCGCGAATTTCCGGGGTGCTCTGGAAGCGGGTGACTACAGGCGTGAGCACATCAATGCACTCGGGAAGATGGTTCCGTACGAAGAGTCCGCGACTGTATAGAAAGACCGCCTGCAAATTCATGGGATCCAGGTGATAGGCGCGTTCATACCACTGGAATCCGGAGCCGGGTGAAGCTTCGTCTTTCACCTGCCCAAGCTGCACGAAGTTTGCTGCGGCCACGCGGCCCTCGCCCATGAGGGCGGCTTTTTCACCCGCGCGCTGATAGTTTTCCGCCGTTGGCGATAGCTCCACAATCCGCTTTGCCGCTGCCAGAACCTGCGCATTCTTTCGCTGCTTTTCGAATCCAGACAACGCGCTCTCATAGGCCGCGAGCGCTTCGTGTTTGTCCTTCCTCTCTACAAGCTGCGCGTAATGGAAGGTTTGCAATGGAGTGGGAACGGTGATCTTAGCCAGCTTCTTGTACGTGACAATGCCCTTGGCGATATCGCCGATTTCGGCCTCTTGCTCAAACATGGAGCTCAGCAGGCCGGCAGCTTCCGCTCCGCGGCCCAGAGCAAGGCAGAGGTCGGCTGCGGTCTGGCGAACCTGCTCATTGCGGGGCTCGTCCTGCAGGATGGAAAGATATTCTTCAAGCGCCGCTTCGGGCTTGCCTCTCTGCAGGTACTTTTCCGCTTTGTCGAGTCGCTTGGAGATGTCCGGCATTGGCAGCGAGTCTTCCTCAACTTCCCGGATAGGGCGGACCGAGTTGGGCTGAGGACAAGTAGGTTCATTCTATGCGGAATCCTTCCCCTGCTCAATGCTCATGCGGGAACTTCAGTGAATGTCCCTTCAAGGACGCAAGTTCTGGCAAATTCAAGCACACTGCATGTATAACAGCGCCAATGACTGATCAAGAACATGGGCTGAAGCACGAGCTCAGTGCGCGACAGATGGCGATGGTCGCCGTAGGTGGTTCCATCGGGACAGGATTGCTGCTGGGCTCGGGCGCTGCCATTCAAGTCGCCGGGCCGGCCGTGATAGTGAGCTATGTTCTCAGCGCGGCGATTTCCTTCACGGTCGCGATGGCGCTGGGCGAAATGTCCGCGATGCACCCGGCGGCGGGCTCCTTCGGAGTCTATGCCGAACTGTACCTGAATCGCTGGGCGGGATTTGTGGCGCGATACGGTTACTGGTTTTCTGTGGTTATCGCCATTGGCTCAGAAGTGGTAGCAGCGGGAACCTACATGAAAACGTGGTTTCCGCACGTTCCGGTGGTGCTGTGGATGGTGGTGTTCGGGATATTTCTGCTGGCCATCAATCTCTTTTCCGTGGGACATTATGGCACCTTTGAGTACTGGTTTGCGCTGATCAAGGTTGTCACGATTTTCGTCTTTATCCTCATGGGCGCGGCTCTGCTGTTTGGGGGCAAGGTGACAGCGGAATACACAATCAATGGCGGCTTTGCTCCGCGGGGATGGCCGGCGTCGCTGCTGGCCATTTCCTTTGGGTTATACAGCTTTCTGGGCATTGAAATGGTGGCCATCTCGTCAGGCGAGGCTCGTTCACAACGAGAGGTGGCACGCGCGACACGATTGGCGTTTCTGACGTTGACATTTGTTTATATCGGCGCGATGGCGGTGCTCGTAGGCGTGATGCAGTGGCAAAAGGCCGGCGTGACGGAAAGCCCGTTTGTCACCGTCTTTCGCGTGGCTGGAATTCCGGCTGCAGGTTTTATCATGAACGTGGTGGTTCTTTCCGCCGCGCTGTCCGGCGCTAACGCCAGCCTGTACGTTACGTCACGCATGTTATTTTCGCTGGCCCGCTCCGGCTATGCGCCGGCCAGGATGGGCGCGCTCAACCAGCAAGGCGTTCCCATGGGTTCTTTGCTGGCCTCGATGCTGGGTATTGTAGGGGCGATTGTCCTTCAACTTCGCACCGAGAATGCCTACCTCTACATCATTAACGCCGCACTGGTCGGAGGAATGATCGCCTGGCTGATCTCGCTGCTGGCCCACGTGCGCTTCCGAAAAGTGGTTTCACGGGAAAAGCTGCGCGAGCTTGGGTTGCGTTCGCCCCTGGGGGCTGCAGGATCCGTTGCTGGTTCTGTAGCCATTGTCGCTGCAGTTGCATGCACGTGGTGGGTACAGCAGTCCAGCGTTGCCGCCAAGAGCGCAGGATTCTATTTGGCGCTTCTCACGCTTGCCTATTTTCTGGTACGCAGATCGAAAGCCGACGCGAAGAGAGCTACGTCCGCAATAAAGTGAGAGGACGCTTCAGTCGACCGCCGCGAACTCAACCGCCGGCTTCCGGCGGCCAGCGACAAAGTAAAAGATCACGCCCAGCGCCATCAACAATCCGCCAAGAGATAGGGTACTCACGCTTCCCCAGTGCCCGACATTGAGGCGTTCCGTGCGATTCCTTACCAGCGCGAATGTCAGGAGCAGCGTTGGGCCTACTGCCACAGCCAGGGCGCCGGCCATGCCACCGGGAACCCGGAACGGCCGCGGCAAATTGGGTTCTCTCAGGCGAAGCAGGATCAACGCCAGAAATTCCAGCACCAGGCTGGCGCCATAAAGAAGGATGTCCAGCATGATCAGACGATCAAAGTTCAGTCCCAGCGAGAGTCCCCAGGCAAGCCCCAGGACCAGGATGGAAACCCATGGCGCGCCGTTCCTGAGCTTACGCGTGAAGATGGCAGGCAGGTGGCCATCTTCAGCCATCGCGACCGGCAGATGGCAATAGGACATCACCAGCGAGCTGAAGGCGCTGAACTCGGCGGCTAGCGCCATGGCTACAACCATCACGCCGAGCCAGGGGCCGACGATGCGAGCTGCAATGGTCGCCCAGCTCCCGTTGTCCCAGGCCGCCTGTGGAAGGTGCGTGGACCAGACCGCAAGCACAGGCACGATGTAAGAAAGAAAAATGATTCCCATCGCCAGCAGCATTACCCGCGGATAAGTCCTTTGCGGATTTTCCACCTCATTGGCGACTGTGGCGGCGTTGTCCCAGCCCATGTAGTTCCACATGGCCACCAACAGGCCGGTGAGAAGGTCACCCCTCACTATGTGTGTGGCGGCCGGTGCTACATGGCGGAAAAGAGCTACAACTGTGAGCACTACGAAGGGAACGAGGAGAATGATTCCCATCACCAGCGAGCCTTCGCCCACGGCTTTGGCGCCGAGAAGGTTCCAAAGAACGCCCAGCAGAACCACACCGGCAGCGATGCAAATGCCCCGGTCGCCGTGAATGGCCGCAGGAAATAACTGGCCGAAATAGGCTACAAACAAGCTGGGATAGATGGCCATGTCAAAGATGCTGGCAACCAGAGAGAGCCAGGCTTCCTGGAATCCCCAGAACGGTCCCATGGCGCGCCGGACCCACACGTAAAATCCGCCTTCTTGAGGCAGCGCAGCCGAGAGCTCGCCTACCATCAGGGCGGTCGGGAGCGCCCAGATCAGCGGCGTTACCGCAATTGCCAGTACGGCTAGTTTGTAGCCGGAGTCCTGGATCAGCTCTTCAAGACCGTATGGGCCGCCGGAGACCATGAAATAGGTTGCCGCTGCCAGCGACAGCAGGCCCAGCTTGCCGCGAGAAGCGGCACGAGATTTTTTCATGGGAGTTAGTGCGACTATAGCATTGGAAGCTCACGATTATAGGTGAGATCTTTGCGGCGGCTCAGGAATTTTCGGAGTCGCTCCAATAGCTCTGGGATGCAAACATTCGGCGGTTCAGGCACAATGTTTGAGCCATGACAACTGCCGATCCACTTCTCCATTTCCGCCCCGAGTTTCCCATCCTTGAGCGCACCACGTACATGATCAGCAACTCGCTGGGAGCGATGCCAAAGGGCGTGTATGGCTCCGTGCAGCAGTACTGCGATGAATGGGCGACGCGCGGGGTGCGCGCGTGGGAGGAGGAGTGGTGGATGATGGCCCGCGAGGTGGGCGATGCAATCGGCTCGATCATGAATGCGCCTGCGGGTTCAGTGAGCGTCCACCTGAACGTGACGAGTTGCCAGGCGGTGGTGGCCAGTTGCTTTGACTTCAGCGGCCCGCGGAACAAGGTCGTCTATAGCGACTTGAATTTTCCTTCCATCATGTACTTCTGGGAAGGGCAGCGCTCGCGGGGCGCGCGCGTCCACATGGTGAAGACTGATGACGGAATCCATGTGCCCACCGAGCGCATGCTCGACGCCATTGATGAAGAGACACTGCTGGTGCCCATGTCGCACGTGGTCTTTCGCAGCGCGTATATCCAGGACGCGAAGGCAATCGTCGAGAAGGCGCACCGCGTGGGCGCCCATGTGGTTCTGGATTGCTTCCAGTCGCTGGGCAGTGTTCCCGTGGACGTGCAGGCGCTCAATGTGGACTTTGCCGTGGGTGGCGTGCTCAAGTGGCTTTGTGGCGGGCCGGGCACCTCCTATTTGCATGTCCGGCCCGATCTGGGCAAGAAGCTGGAGCCGAAGCTCACCGGCTGGTTTGCTCACGAGAACCCGTTTGCTTTTGAGATTGGGGCCATGAAGTACGGCGAGCCGCCTTTGCGCTTTATGCAGGGAACCTCGAACGTGCCCGGATTCTTTACGGCAATGCCTGGGCTGAAGATTATCCGCGAGGCAGGCGTTGAAAACATTCGCGCGAAATCAAAGAAGATGACTGCACGACTCATCGAGCTGGCGGATCAGCGCGGCTGGCGCGTGAACGCCCCACGCGATCCCGAACGCCGTGGCGGAACCGTGGCGATTGACATGCCAAATTCGAGGGAAGTCTGCTCGGAACTCCTGCGCCGCGACGTTCTGGTGGACTTCCGTCCCAACGCCGGTGTGCGCTTCTCTCCGCACTTCTATAACACCATGGAGGAGATCGAGCGGGCTATCGCCACCGTGGATGAGATCCTGAGCACTATGGGCGTGGGCGCGGGAGCAAAGTAATCGCTGATCCCGGAATTTTTCCTTTCGCGATGCTCGGCTTTCCAAGATAGTTGCCGACCGCGCCGTTCCATTTTGGAACTGAACAAGCGTCCAGACCCGCATTTTCATTGTCTACTTAGAACCTTTGTTCCTGTCCTAAAAACCTGCCCTTCCACGAGGAACTTTGGATTAGGATTGTGCACCGCCGAAAGCTGGCGGTTTGCTATCCCTGTCGCTATCCCGAACGAAAACAGACGCGATTGAAGAGAGACAGTCGCGTTCGTGAATGAAGCACCAACAAACCGAAGGAGAAAAGAATGTTTCCAGGATCGCGTTTCACTCTACCAGGCCAGAAGCGTGCCTGCCTCAGTTCAGCGTGGTTATGGCTATTGATGGCAGTTCTTTTCACAGTGGCAGCAATGCCGGTGGTGGCGCAGATGTCGCCCGCACAAAACCAGGATGACAGTGGCGCGCCCCAATCCCAGGCGCAACAGCCGTCCAGTCCGGCAGGAAATTCGGCGCATGTGCCCACGACTCCGCCCAATTTCGTAGCGCTGCATCACGGAGTACCATGGCGTAATCCCGCGGCAGGACCGATCGGTTTTGCCGCGCCTGCCGGAGCTCACCTTTCCTACTTTGGAGGGCCAATCATCTCCAACGTCCAAGTGGTCCAAGTGCTGTACGGAAGCGGCTCCTACAACTCGCAGGTTGCCGGAACGACATCGCCCAGCATGGGGAAGTTCTTCGGTGACATCACCGGTAGCGGCAGCGGGCTCATCTCTTTGCTGACGCAGTACAACACCAACATTTCGGGAGGCACGAACCAGACCTTTGGCTTTGGCTCGTTCGGGGGACTCTTCCAGATTGTCCCCTCGGCCGGAAACAACGGTTCAACCATCAGCGACTCACAGATCCAATCTGAGTTGCTGGCCCAGATCAACGCCGGCCATCTCCCCGCGCCAGTGCTAGACGCGGCGGGGAACCCGAATACGCTGTATATGATCTTCTTTCCTCCGGGAAAAACGATCACCCAGGGTGGGTCATCGAGTTGCGTGGCGGGTGGGTTCTGCGCCTACCACGGAACCACATCGAGTACGCTTAACTCAAAACATGTTCTTTACGGCGTGTTGCCGGACATGCAGGCAGGCAGCGGTTGCTCGACGGGCTGCGGGACTTCGACAACCTTCGGCAACTACACATCAGTTACCAGCCACGAACTGGTGGAGGCCATGACGGATGCTGATGTGGGTATCGCCACGACATTTGCGCCGCCGCTGGCCTGGTATGACCAGAACAATGGCGAAATCGGCGACATCTGCAACGCGCAGCAAGGTTCTTACACGGCCAACGGGACCACGTATACCATTCAACTGGAGTTTTCGAACGCGGCGAACAACTGCGTCCTGCCGCCCGCGGCTTCCAACCCGAACTTTTCACTTTCGGCGTCGCCCACCAGCGTCAGCGTTAACCAGGGCAGCAGCGGAACCAGCACAATCACGATTACACCGTCCGGTGGTTTCACGGGCAGCGTGACCCTGTCTGCCTCTGGTCTGCCGGCGGGCGTAACGGCCGGGTTTGGAACGAATCCGGCTACCTCGAGCAGCGTTCTGACGCTCACCGCCAGTTCGACTGCGGCCACGGGAACTTCCACCATTACGATCACAGGAACGTCTGGTTCGCTCACCCACACGACTTCAGTAACGCTTACGGTCAGTGCGCCGGCGCAGCCGAACTTCGCGCTCTCAGCTTCGCCGTCGAGTCTGACTGTGAAGCAGGGCACCAGTGGCACCAGCACGATCACGGTTACCGATCAGAATGGCTTTACCGGATCCGTGAGTCTTTCCGCCTCGGGTCTGCCCAGCGGAGTGACAGCATCGTTCGGTGTTAATCCCACCACGTCGAGCAGCGTGCTCACGTTCACTGCCAGCAGTACCGCGACGACCGGTACAAGCACAATCACGGTCACCGGCACCTCGGGCACGCTGACACACACCACAAGCATCAGCCTTACGATCAGTTCGGCTTCGGCCACTCAGTTGATCGTGAATCCCGGCTTTGAGAATGGGAGCTCTCCATGGACGTTGACTGCAGGTGTGCTCAACAGCTCAACTGCTGAACCGCCGCATAGCGGAGCGTTCGACGCGTGGCTGGATGGCTATGGGACGACGCACACAGACAGCGCCAGGCAGACGGTCAGCATTCCTTCAACCGCAACTTCGGCAACGTTGACCTTCTGGCTGCATATCGATACGGCTGAGACAACTACAACCACCGCGTTTGACAAGCTGAGTATTCAGGTCCTGAACACCAGCGGCACGGTGCTGGCGACACTTGGCACGTTCTCCAACCTGAACCACGCTGCCGGCTACATCCAGAGGTCCTTTAGCGTGCTTTCCTTTAAAGGCCAGACTGTCCAGATCCGCTTCCTTGGACAGGAGGATTCGAGCCTGCAAACCTCGTTCGTCATTGATGACGTGAACCTCAACGTCCAATAACGAGCGCGTTTAAGTCTTACCGGGGCCCGTCTGCGGCCCCGGTTTTTTCTTGGTCCGTCCAGCTTTGTTATCATCGCGCCGGATGCTCCTCTACATCGCTATCGCCAGCCTGCTCATCTGGCTCTATCTTGTCGCGGTCCACGGCGGTTTCTGGCGGATTCCACGCTTCATCTTGCCTCCGATTTCCGTGCCCGATCATGCGCCATTTGTCGCCGCTGTGGTACCCGCACGCGACGAAGCCGATGTGATTGCCGAATCCATGAGTTCGCTCCTGAATCAGCGAGGAGTGCGCATGTACATCTTCCTTGTGGACGATTCCAGCCAGGATGGTACTGCTGACGTCGCGCTGCGAACAGCCGAGAGCGCCGCCAATTCCGCGGAACTCACGGTCATACAAGGTTCGCCGCTCCCGCCGGGCTGGTCGGGAAAATTGTGGGCCGTTCAGCAAGGGATTGAGCGGGCGAGCAGTCTCAATCCGGACTTCCTGCTGCTGACAGACGCTGACATTGTTCACAGTCCGGAAAACATCCAAACGCTCGCGAGCCTATCGGAAAATGGGCAGTATGATCTGGTTTCACTCATGGTGAAGCTGCATTGCGGCTCGCTTGCGGAGCGGGCCCTGATTCCCGCATTTGTGTTCTTCTTCCTCATGCTTTACCCGCCCTCATGGATTGCCGATCCAAATCGGAGGACGGCAGGCGCTGCGGGTGGATGCATGCTGGTCCGACCGCAGGCGCTTAAGAGAGCAGGAGGGATCGCAGCGATTCGCAGCGAAATCATTGATGACTGCGCGCTCGCACGAAAAGTGAAGAAGAGTGGCGGACGCGTCTGGCTTGGACTTACAACGGAAACGCAGAGTATCCGTCCTTACAGGTCGTTTGCAGCAATCGGTAACATGATCTCGCGAGCTGCCTTCAGTCAACTGCGACATTCCGGCCTTCTGTTGGTGGCGATACTTCTTGGTCTCGCGATCACATTTGTGGCTCCGCCGCTTCTGGTGTTCAGCGGGCGACCAGCTCCTGGGTTGATCGGGGCTGCATCGTGGATGCTTATGGCATTTTGTTTTTTCCCGACGGTGCGCTACTACCGGCTGAACCCGGTTTGGGCGCTCCTGCTTCCAGTGATCGCTCTGTTCTATATGGCGGCGACTCTTCACTCGGCTTTCAAGTTCTGGTCCGGCAGAGGCGGCGAGTGGAAGGGGCGTGTCCAGGATCCGGTGCAGCGGCAGTAGAGTTGGCTTCCATGCACACCACCTCTTAATGATGCCAGCCCATCTGTTTGGAAAATATGCGGTTATCACTTAAAGTCATACAGTGGAGGTAGTGCAAGCGGCATGCTGGTGAATGACGACCTGAAAGGAACGCAGAAAACACGTAGCGCCCACGGACAACCGAAATTGCTAACCAACACCGAATACGTTGCCCTGGCAGAGTTTCGCTATCAGCTTCGCAGATACTTGCGTTACATGGAGGAACAGGCGCGCGCCTCAGGCCATCACCCGCAACAATATCAATTGCTTCTGGCCATTAAAGGCTTGCCAGCGCCGCGCGTGCCCACGGTCACCCTACTGGCGGAACGCATGCAATTGAACCACAATAGCATGGTCGAGCTTGCCGACCGCTGCGAGAAGCGCGGCCTGATCCGCCGGCTTAGGGAAACAGCCAGCGATCGTCGCCAGGTCACACTGGCTATTACTTCCGATGGCGAAAAGGTCCTGAGACAGCAGGCGAGTGCTTCACGCGAAGAACTGCGGAACGTCGGTCCTATCCTGGTTTCCGCGCTCCAGAAACTTACCCGGGAACATCAGTTGTTGCAAAAAAAGAGCCGCCGCTGAGAAGTTGCGGCAGAAATTATGAAGGTCGTGAGTTGGTGGTCAGGAGTAGGCTTCTTCCATCAGCTCCATGACATGCCGCACCGGCTGCTTGAGCCCGCGTTGTTCCATTCCTGCGCGAAGCTGGATCATACAGCCCACATTGGCCGTGGCGATGATCTCTGACTGTACTGACTGCACGTCATCCATCTTGGCGGAAAGAATCTTCATGGAGAGCTCAGTTTCCTGAACGTTGTAAACGCCGGCGCTGCCGCAACACTGGTCCTGATGCGGCAACTCGACCAGTTCGCAGCCAATGGCCTTCAGCAAGGCGCGCGGCTGATCTTTGATGCGCTGCGCATTGGCAAGATGGCATGGGTCCTGGTAAGCGACCTTGCGGCCGATTTTCTTATGGGGATCGCGTAGGCCAATTGCGGCCAGGTATTCGGTAATATCTTTTACTTTGTCGCGAAACTGCTTTGCGCGTCCGGCAAATTCAGGATCGTGCTCCAGCAGGTCGTCATACTCTTTCATGTGCGATCCACAACCGGCAGCATTCGTGACAATGGCGTCATAATCGCCGCTAAGGAAGATCCTGATATTGTTTCGCGCCAGCTCGCGCGATTCATTGCGATATCCGGCATGCGCGTGCAGCGCGCCGCAGCAGCCTTGACCAGCAGGTATCTGGACTTCAATGCCGTTCTGCGTGAGCACCTTCACGGTCGCCCGGTTCAAGTGCGAGAACGCGACGTTATTGATACAGCCGGCGAGAAATGCAACTTTGCCACGGCGCTCGCCTATGGCTGGATAAGTCTTGCCGATTTCGCTGAAGAAAAACTCGGAGTCGATTTGAGGAGAAAGCTTCTCCACATCGGCCACACCCAGCAGCTTTGTGATTCCAATGGCCCGCGCCAGGGACTGCAATCCGGATCGCTGATAGAACCGCATCAGGCTTGCCACGAATTTTAGCCGCCCATAATTGGGAATAATGCTTTGATAAAAAATGTCGCGCACTTTCTTCTGGAAAAACGGCCGCTCATATTTCTGTTCGATCTGCGCGCGAGCCCGTTCCACGATGCGGCCATATTTCACCCCTGAGGGGCAGGCAATCTCGCATGCCAGACAGCCCAGACATCGGTCGATGTGCGTGGCAAAAGCTTCGCCCATCTCGAGCTGGCCTTCATTGACCTGGAGCACCTGATAGATGCGCCCGCGCGGTGAATCCATCTCCATCCCCAGCGTCTTGTAAGTTGGGCAATGGTTCAGGCACAGCCCGCAATGGACGCAGGTGCGCAGCAGTTCCCATGTGGGCTGGTCCTGCCCGCCTGTGGAGGCGAGCGGCGGATCGTGCAATTGCGCTGAAGTTGCGGTGGCTGTGCTCTGCTCAGACAATGAATCGGCCTCTGTTCAAAATATTCTTGGGATCAATGGCTTTCTTGAGTGCGCGCATCATGGCGATGTCGTGCGGCGTCGTGCCCCACAAGTCAAAGTGGAGCTTGGCTTCCTTGGGGCAGTGCGCCACCTCGGCGGACGATCCGGCCGGCAGCATGCCGCGAAATGCAGAGGCGCAGTTTGCATACTGCATCGCAGACGGCGGATCGACTGAAAGTGGCATGAACGCAACCACCAGGTTTCCTGTGGCTGCGCGCCCCAGAGCAGCAGGGATAAAGCTGTAATCGGATGCGGCTTTTTCTATCGCCTTAAACGCCGGCCCCACGCCCTGGATTGGGAGGTGCGTATACATCACCATGGCATTGCGGTGCCGCCGCAGCACGCTGTATTCAAAATCCGATACCCACGCCCAGAACTGGGCTTCTGCCGCTCCATCAAGCGCGCGAGTCACCGCCGAACCCAGCTCTTTGCTGTAGCGCGCCAGCACATTGTCACTTCCGGCGGCGCGCAACACAATCTGCCACGGCCCTGCGGCTTTGGCCACCGGCTGAGATGGCGCGTAATGATCCGGGTCTTTGGGCGGCTGCGGATCGCTCAGATATTCCGGTGCGCCGGGAGATATGACTTCAAGGCAGATCGGCGTGAGCGGCGATTGCAGGATTTTCGTCCGGAATGCCAGCGCCTCATCCAGCGATGAGAACTCGCAGCTAAAGGTTCTGGTCTGTCGCGGACGCGGGGAGACTTTGAAATTTGCCCGCGTAATCACGCCAATGGTGCCGTAGCTCCCGGCAAGCAGCTTCATCAAATCGTAGCCGGCAACGTTCTTCACCACCATGCCGCCGCCTTTTGCGATGCGGCCTTCCGCTGTCACAAAATGAACGCCTATACAAAAGTCGCGCAGACCACCGGCGGTGTGCTTCAGCGGCCCCGCTGATCCAGTAGCAAGACAGCCGCCAACGGTGGCAGTCCTGAGATTGGGCGCGTCGTAGGGGAGCCACTGATTGTGCTCTGCCATCTGCGCCAGCGGCTGAGCGAATGGCGTGCCCGCATGGATGCTGATGGTCAGATCGCCGGGATCGTAGTGCTCGATGCCGCTCAGCTTTGTTGTGCGGAGCAGGATGTCCACTCGCTCCGGAACGCCGCCGATGTTTTGTTTGGTGAGTCCGCCGGCAGGCGCCACGACGAGCTCTTTGCTGTTGGCCAGCGCGAGTACCGCGGCAACTTCTTCTGCTGACGCGGGAGTGACTACGGAGCCGGGAACAACGCCATTGATGGCGAACTGCTCGTTGCCTTGTTCGACGTTCTGCTCGCCAACAATCGACGCCAACTCGCGATGAACGGATTCGGCTGCGGCTACAGTGCTCATACCGGCAATCCTTCCACGGGCTCAACTTTGGCCTTCGGCAGTCCGCCGGTAATTTCACGACAGAAGCGCAGATCAGGAATCACCTTTTGCGGGTTCAGGATGGAGTCAGGATTGTAGGCGTTGCGCAAGGTGATCATCACCTGCAGATCGTCTTCGCTGAAGAGCGCGGGCATAAAGTGCTTTTTTTCCGATCCTACTCCGTGTTCGCCCGTAATCGATCCGCCGACTTTGATGCAATACTCCATTATCTCGGTGGAGGCGTCATGGCTGGCTTTCATCTGCTTGGGATCACGCGGATCAAACAGGATCAGCGGGTGCAGGTTGCCATCGCCCGCGTGGAAGACATTGCCGATAATCAGCCCGTATTTCTCACTGATGCGCTGGATCTCGGCCAGCGTGGCGGGAACCTTGGTGCGCGGAATCACACCGTCCTGCGTGTAATAAGAAGGAGAGACGCGGCCCACGGCGCCAAAAGCGGTCTTGCGTCCCAGCCAGAGCAGTTGCCGCTGCTTTTCATCCCGGGCCCGCCGCACTTCGCGCGCCTTCTGTTGCATGCAGACTGCGGCAACGGCTTCCGCCTGCTCTTCGACGGCTTCACGAATGCCTTCGAGTTCGATGAGCAGCACGGCCGCCGCATCGACAGGATATCCGGCGTGGACGTTTTCCTCGACGCAGCGCAGCATCCAGGAATCAAGCATCTCCAGTGCCGCCGGCGTGATGCCACTCTGCGTGATCGCGACCACTGTGTTCGCGGCGTCTTCAACAGAGTTATAAATGCCCAGCAACGTGGTCACGTGCTCCGGCAATTTGGTGAGCTTGACAGTGATCGCTGTCACTACGCCCATGGTGCCTTCCGAACCGACGAAGAAGCCCGTCATGTCCAAACCCGTCGAATCCTGCGCCTTGCCACCAAACTCCACGATCCTTCCATCCGGCAGCACCACTTCCAATCCGGTAACGTGGTTCACCGTAACGCCCAGAGCCAGCGTGTGCGGGCCGCCGGAATTTTCCGAGACGTTGCCGCCGATGGTGCAAGCCTTCTGGCTGGAAGGATCAGGCGCGTAGTAGTACCCGTATTTCGCGGT
>DATNDP010000152.1:0-4470 GCA_035553195.1 Candidatus Acidiferrales bacterium | reverse complement strand
CGATGGCCTGAAGCAGCTGCTTAACGCCAGGCAAACGCATCAGCATGCCGGCAATAGCCCATGCCAGGTTAACGCGTTCCAGCGCCCGTGCAAGCGCCGCAATACCCTGGGCATGAATAACGCCGTCACGTGACTCGTACGTCATCCTTTCGAGATCGTAAAGAGGATGTTCTTCCGCCGGGAGTATCTCCAGATTCAGCGGCTTGAGCCGGCGCAGAAAGGAGGTCATTTGCGAGCACTTAAAACAGTCCTCTGAAAGATAGATGCGCGAGGGAGAGGCGATCCACGGGCGCCAACGCGGCAACCAGTTGCGAACGTGTGAACGGTATTTGACGAATTCATCGCCATAACGCAGCTTCAGATCGGCGTTTTCAGTCCACGCTGCCAGGCCACAGCAGTAAACGACCGAGATCAAGCCGGCAAAAAACAGCCACTTGGAATGCAAAGCGACACCCAACCCAAACAGCAGCAGCGTAGTCGAGAGTTGCATGGGGTTTGCGATATACGCATAGATTCCGCTCGTGACAAGCCGTGAAGGCGGATCATAAGGGAGAGGAGTTCCTTCTCCGGCAACAGCAAATTCCTGGACAGCGGTCAATCCGGGCAGAGCCAGAATGAACAAAAGCTGCAAAGCAATTTGCGTGACTTTTGAGTGAAGATCAAAGGACCAGGCCCGTTGCGATACCGTAAGCGCCAGCACCGTCCCAAGCGCGAGCATACCGCTGAAGGCGAGAAACTGCAGCGTTGCCCGGCGTGTCACATGCGTTCGCTGGCAGGTCCAGCGGGCGAAATAAACCGCAGGAACGAGGCAGGACGCGAGCCCCACCAATTCGCCGACCCACCAAAATCTGTCCAGCACCACCAGCGGCGTGCACAAAGGCATTACCATCCAGTCGAAGAATCCGAGATAACCGCAGACAATCCAGACCGGTGTTCGCCGGAAAAGCAATGCGGCAACACAACCCCAGAGCACGGCCCAGCCCAGCCAGAGATCAACCGGTGTTCCCAGAAATACTGCCCCGAGCGCATTGAAGCGCCACCAGCCGAAACGGCCTGCCAGCAGATTGAGCGCGAGGAGTGCCGGTAAATTCCAGGCGCTCGCCAGAACGGCTCCCGTCGCTTCCGCCCGCGCGGGCTTGCGCCAGTTCCAAAGAACAAACGCGGCCAAGAGAGGCACGTACAGAGACAGGGCGCGAATAGCGAAGCTGCGATTCATGCGGTCACCGTGGCGTAGCGGCGTCAGTGATCAGTTGCGCAGCCGTCAGGTGAACGGCGTAGCGTTCCCATGGGCGGAAATACCAGGCGGGATCGAGCAGACGGCGATAGCGCAGAGTCCAGCGGAGACGCGTATGTGAGCCGTCAACCTGCTGCCATTCCACCGTTGAGCGTTCCCATTTCAGCCAGTGTGCGACGTGGCTGGTATCAGATACCGCCCGAAAGCTCATCATGCCGGAGCGATGCTCAGCCACCTCCAGAACCAGGTCACCGGGTTTGCCTTCGCCGCCGGCAAAATGAATCCGGTATGTGTCTCCGGGCGCAGTGCCCGATATCGTGGCGCTGACGGGGCGGGGAAAGCCCAGGCGCAAATACAGTGGGAACGCGCCGTTGAGTCTAGGAGCGCTGGAAAGAGCGGTTTCAACCTGCTGCGGCGACGCGGCGACCACGTGCTCCACGCTGACCACCTCCTCGCGCGCGAACGAGAGCGCCGGGCGCGTGCCTTCGCTGCTCATGGGAATGGCCAGCAGGATGGCCACGCACGAGAGCATCTGCCCCCTCTTCTTGTCGCGGAGCTCGCCAATGATGACCGCGACAAGGTAGAAGAGCGGAGCAGCCATTAGAATGCAGATGAAGCCTTCACCCAGCAGAATTCCAGAGATGCCGATGAAAAGGGTGACCGACTTAACCGCGGTTCCTGTCGCGCTTTCAGGTTTGGGAGTCAGAACACAAATGGCAGCGATCAGAGCCGGGATGCCGATAAAGAGCGCCGATGTCTGCTCCAGTTGGTTATTTACCAGAAAGCGGTAGTACAGACTGGCGGCCGCCGCCGCAATGATGATTAACAGCCATATCCATTTTTGTTTTTGTTCTCGTTCCATTTTGAGTCTCCTAAGCGCCGGCCGGGAGAAAGCCTGCTTCCTGCAGAATCCCGCGCAAGGTTTTGCGTACGGGTCGAAAAATCGGGATCTTTGAAACCGAGATCATGCGGACGCTGAAGTCCAGAGCCATGTCGGTGAGCTTTCGCGTGCGCTGCTGCGCCGGGGATTTGTCATACAGCAGGTAGAGCAGGAGCCCCATGTGCATGGCCCAGAGGAGCAGGGGCAGCATCTGCATCAAGTCGTCCGCCAGGCGCTCAGGTTCCAGGGCGTCGCGGAACATGGTGATGCTTTCTTCGCGGATTACGCTGGTGCCTTTACCGAGGAATGACAGGGGGTGGTCGGGATTTCCGGTGTAGCGAAGCAGAGCGCCAAGAAACTCACGGCTGTTAGTAAGAATGTCCAGTTTGGTGTTCAGCAGGATGCCAAGGCGCTCGCGTAAGTCTGTTGCCTGGGAGGACTGCTCAGCCACACGACGCGCGTGCTCATCCTGCACTTGACGGTAATAATCAAGCACAATGCTGTCTTTGGAGGGGTAGTAGTAATAGAAGGCGCCCAGAGACATGCCGGCGTCAGCGGCGATGTCGCGCATCGTGGTGGCCTCAAAGCCTTTTTCGCGGAACAGGCGCAGGCTGATGGCGAGGAGTTCAGCCCGGGTAGCCTGTCCTTTGGTCGTTTTTCTTGTTTTGAACACGTTCAAAACTGTATCCCAAGAGCTTCCAACCGGTCAAGCAAAATATGAACACGTTCAAAAATATGCTACGGCGATGGAGCGACATTGCCACTGTAACCTCGCCGCCATGAGCAAGCGCTGCTTGACTTTTCGCCACTTCTTTGCTATCTTGTGAAATTGCTGGCGCAGCCAGCAGACTTTGAGTCGCCGCAGCCGGATGTTTCGGTTGTGGCGTTTCGTGCTTTAGGAGGCTACGTGACGATTAACCCCGGGGTGACGCGAGCTAAGTCCTTTGTTTTCGGGGTGACAGGAGGGAGTACCCCCACGAGATCGGGTGATCCGGTGATCGGGTCATCGGGTGATCGGAAAGGCAGAAGATTACCGCGGCTTAACCTGGATGTATGTGGATCACGAAAAGGCAACTCCTCCGCGTTTCCGCGCCTCCGTGGTGAGTTAAATACCTGTTTTTCCACACAGTTACACAGGGATGCACAGGTCGAGAAAGGCGGCATGAGCTCATATAATCGGGAGAGAGTTGGCCAAGAGCTAACAGCCAAGAGCCAAGAGCCAATAACCAGTAGCTCAAAGCCAGGAGCCAGAAGCTAAACACATGTCTGAATTCGTTCATTTGCACCTGCATACCGATTACTCGCTGCTTGACGGCGCCTGCGACGTGGAGAAGCTGGTGGCGCGCGTGGCTGACATCGGGCAGACGGCTGTGGCCATGACCGACCACGGCAACATCTATGGCGCGGTGCATTTTGTGGACGCGGCGCAGAAGAAGGGCGTGAAGCCGATCGTCGGGTGCGAGCTGTACATCTGCAAGAAGGAAGACCATCACACGGAGCGCATGCCGCCCGAGGGCGACACCTACAACCATCTGCTGGTGCTGGCGGAAAACGAAGAAGGTTACCGCAACCTGATGAAGATCACGTCCGAGGCCAGCCTGCACGGCTTCTATTACAAGCCGCGGATCAGCAAGAAGTTTCTGGCTGAGCATGCGAAGGGGCTGATTGGGTTGAGCGGGTGTCTGGCGGGCGAGGTGTGCGAGAACTTTCTGGCCGGCAAGTACGAGGCCGGCAAGGCCGCTGCGGCGCAGTACCAGGAGATTTTTGGTAAGGGCAACTTCTTTATTGAGATCCAGGACCAGGGGTTGAAAGAAGAGCACCGCATTCATCCTGACCTGTTCTGCCTGGAAAAAGAGCTGGGCATTCCCATGGTGGCGACCAACGACAGCCACTATCTGTGCGAGGACGACGCACACGCGCAGGACGTGCTGGTGTGCGTGCAGACAGGAAAGTCCATCCACGAGACCAACCGGCTGAAGTTTGAGACCGACCAGTTCTATGTGAAGAGCGCCGACGAGATGGTGCGGCTGTTTGATGGCCGCGAGGACGTGGTACGGCGCACGCTGGAGATTGCCGAGCGCTGCGGCTTTAAATTGGCGAAGGTGCAGAATCCGTTTCCGGAATTCGAGGTCCCGGACGGCTACACGCTGGACAGCTACTTTGAGAAAGTTGCGCGGGAAGGCTTTGCGCGGCGCTGGGAGATGCTGGGGCCGCTGGCGGAGGCGGGGCGACTGAAGAGGTCGCGCCCGGAGTACGAAGAACGGCTGGCGCGGGAGATTGCCATCATCCAGCAGATGAAGTTCTCCGGCTACTTCCTGATTGTGTGGGACTTCATCCGCTATGCGAAAGAGAATTC
>DATNDP010000151.1:0-10878 GCA_035553195.1 Candidatus Acidiferrales bacterium | reverse complement strand
GGAAGATGTCATAAATGCTCACGCTGACGCTTTGAGTGGAGTCCGTTAACAATGGCAATTTGGCAGTTCAGGCTCATTCTACTTTCAAAGAAGCCCATTTTAGCAAGCTTCGGTTCTCCACCGCTCATCCTTGACCAGGCGATAGCCGAGGAACATTGCTGGTGGAGTGATGTGCAGCCCACGCTGGGATTTGAAAAATTCATTGATCTCATATTACCGACTTCCAACTCCTGGTCCAAGAGCATGCGGCTGTGGGGGGACGAGGAGGGAGATAACGCATACGTCTGCTACATCGATGATACAAAGAGCGCCGTTGAGGAAATTGGATTTCGCATTGACGTGCGCTCCCATTACAGTGATTTTGTGGACATGATTTGTACCCTCGCAAGACAACTGAGCTGCCTCTTGATGACTGCAGAGTACAAAGTACTATTTCCCGAGAAGGACGACATTCTTAGAGAAATCCAAGCCTCAACTGCCCAGAGGTACCTTCAGGAGCCCGAGAAGACTCTACGAGAGTTGGGCAACAAGGATTTTACATATCTGCTTAAAAAGCGAAAGAACAACGGCGGCTGACATGGACTGCGACTGCTCATGCATTCCGAAAACTGGGAAGGCGGGTGGCCCAGGCTTTCAGCCCTGTTCTGTCCTCCAGAATAATCGCGGGTGCCCCATCCTTTGGGACTGAATCGCGCGCCGGTGTTGCGCGAGATTCGTTTAGGCCCAAAGGGTGGGATATAAAATAAGTCCGTGCCTAAAGGACTCATCCGCATTTATGGGCAGGGCGACTGGCATTTCATTACATGCTCCTGTTACCGGAGATTGCCGTTTCTTGGATCAGCCAGGCACCGTGACATCTTTCTGCGAGTGTTTGAGCAAACACGCAAGAAATATCAGTTCGTTGTAGCAGGTTATGTGGTCATGCCCGAGCACACCCACCTTTTGATCGGCGAGCCAAAAATCGCCAATCCTTCCCGAGTCATGCAGGTGCTGAAGCAACGTGTTTCACTCCAGTGCCGCGCAAAGAGAAGAGCTGCGAAACAACAGCTTTGCATTTTCAGCCAACAGTTGCCACGCGCATTCTGGCAGCCCCGATCTCACGATTTTAATGTCAGAACGAAGAAGAAGTATTGTGAGAAGCTGAACTATATCCATATGAACCCAGTGCGGCGCGGGTTAGTAAACTCTCCGGAGCTGTGGCCCTGGAGCAGCTTTCGGCATTACTGGTACGGCGAAGAAGGGCCCGTCAAGATCGGCGAGTAGTTATCTCCCACCCTTTGCGCCTGAACGAATCTCGCGAACGGCGCGCGAGCTTCAGTCGCAAAGGATGGGGCACCAAACATTATTGTGAGGGCAGAAAAACAGCCGAAAGCCTGGGCCACCCGCCAGGGTATGTCGAACTATTTGAGCACGAATCAGCAGCCTGCGCCTAATACGAACCTGCATCCAGCCGTAACAGCCTCCTGGGGCTTCTCTCACGGGACTATCTTCCTCGGCCCGGTCTTTTATAATCCCGTAATTCCCACTGGTATAATCCCGTAATTCCCACTGGGTTCTCTCAATCGGGAGAGGATACTCAGATGACTATCATTATGCACGAACTGGAACACATAAGCACACAATCCAACACGCCAGATCAAAACATCCGACAGGATTACGATGATATCAACAAAAAGTGCACTCCAAAGGATGTCCCGACTGAGGTTGTGTCAACGGGAGGACTTACATAATGAGGACTCTTGCAAAGCAGTTAACCATCCTACTATTTCTGATATCGCTCGGCCCACTTTCGAGGGCTCGTAATGAGGTCGGAGAAGACCACAAAAATAACGTGCTTTTCACGGTCGTCCTCGACAGGAAAAACTATTACTTAGGAGAAACTGCTACCCTTCGGTTCACGCTGATGAATCGGGGCTCAACGCCAATTTACCTTGCCCATGGCAGCCTGGAGAGCTGTGGGAGATGGACTGGCTACACGCAAGTTCGCATTTTGGCTGGCACGGCTGAAGTGCATCCAAAGGGTGGATGTCACGCCGCTGTAATGCCTATCGAAGATTCACATTTGAAGGACGTTCTCACAAATTCCAATTCCTGGGTTGCGCTTTTCCCAGGCGAGATCTATGGCGAGGAGCAATTGCTGGATTTACCTCTCAAGGTTGGAGAGTATAGGCTCGCAGCGGAAATTCAGCCTCCCCGATTTTCTGAAGCACAGTTGAAAATACTCCGAACAGAAGGCATCCATGTCTTACGACAACCTCATATGACATCCTCATTGAACTTCAAAGTACAAGCGCGTCCTTGACCTCGAAATTCCAATTTGCAAGTAGCAGCCGAAGCAACTTCGTGCTCGTAAATTCAAGCAGGAGGAAGGGGTGCTCGACAATCCTAAGCACTTCGATTACAAACCATCTCGGATCGAACGTTTCATCAGCAAGAAAGGCATAAGGCGTCTATGCTTGTCTCTTCGTCATTGCGGCTTTTCAGGTATGGATGTTCCTACGTTTGAGGCGGCAGGGGGTGGCTTTCTTTCACACGACGCTTGAAATGGCTCTAGTCCTCGCTTTGCTAATAGTCGTTTTGATTGGAGGAGTTGTGAAGAGCCGGCAGAATCGCCGAAACTGAGGTGCCGAATGAAGCGTCGCAAGCAATAAGCCGTTGTTCCCCGTGTCCTTCGACAAACTGCGAGGCTGGCGACGCCTGAGTTTTGTTTTTCCCGGCAAGGAAACCGCGCAGACCGGCCCTCCACAAGCCATCACTTTTGAACTCGCAAATCATCGCTCTTGAACTTTCGTTATCCCTGCCGCAGCAACTTCTTCTTGCTCTGCGGGTTCACTTCACTGACAATCAGCAACTCTGAAAGTCGCAACTTAAAGAACGCACCGAGGAGAGATATCCCTGATGAAGAAAGCGATGCTTGCACTGTTTGCGGTTGCCCTGATGGCTTATGCGGCGCCGGCCCACGCTGAACGCTGGTCCTACCTTGGCCAGGCGCATGTGGACGGCGTGCGCGACCATGACAATATTGAGATCGGCAGAGCTGCCGGCCGCTATCGCGCGCTGCAGATCCGGGTGGCGAACGCGCCCATCGAGTTCGACAGGATCGTTGTTCATTACGGCAATGGCCAGTCTGAGGTCCTGCACGTGCGGCAGAAAATCCGTCCGGGCAGCACCACCCGCGCCATCCCGCTGGCCGGCAACCGCGTGGTGAGCAGCGTTGAACTCTGGTATGGCAAGGCGCGTCTGCGCTCTGGCAGGCCGGAAGTGAGCGTCTTTGGACTGCGATAAGCCCTAATCACAGCAGCGGCTCTGGCCTTCGCTATCGAGTTGAGCCACGGGCCTCCGGCGAGGCGCCAGGCACTTTTCTGTACAAGACAAAAACGCACAAGGCAAAAAAAAAGACCAGCCGATCCGCGGCTGGTCTTTCCATCAAACTTCGTTGTTTCTGGGGGGCGTCAGCATCACCAACCTGGAGTGCCGGTGGAATGCTGGGGCCTGAATCTCCATCCATCACCCTGAAATGCATGTCTCAATGCGCCAGGGTTTTTGGTTGCGGCGTGGTATTCCACGTCCGGCTCGCCGTCAGCTCACGTATCCTGTGCGGAACTTGTACCCGCCCTTTGATTGCCGATACGCGTCACGCCATGCAGACGTGACAAACTGCGGACCCTCGTTTGGAGCACAACGTGTTATCGAGCAGTGGATGTTTAAGCTCCGCCGCGGCGCGCTTCACCTGCCGCTGCCGAGGAACTGCGATTTCCATCAAAGCGCCACATCCTGCCGTCGTGGGTCGTCGGCCGTTTGTGGTGCACCGCCTTTTGAGGTCCCACCGGACCTGCCGCCGGTTTGCGCAAACGCGTGCGGCCGTTCGCGATTGGACACCTGCCTCAATTCCTGGCAAGACCGCTGCTTGTAACCGCATTGATTCTAGGCTTCACCGCGGCTCGCGGGCAGGTAACAAAAGGACGTAAGGCGGCTCGGTGGAAGACAGGCTCCGGGCAGGCTTTGACCATTGCACCCTCGCGGGAGCAGTACATGACCCGGCGGAACGGATTTCAGACGCAGACCAAAGCGACGGAAAGGCGGCTCTCCTGCGGGAGATCTATGCGCATGTGAGAACTCGATTTACCGCAGTCGGCTTCTTGAAGAATTGTTGTCGTTACTATTGTTTGGCGTCACTCGATGGCTTCTGCTTCTTTTCCTTTTCCCTGGCCTGGTCCAATTGAGCTTCCGTGTCTGCGATCTTCTGGCGGAAATAGTCCACGTTCTTCCGGTCGTTCGCCATGGCCTCGCGATACGTGTTGCGCCGGAATTCAGTTTGCTCTTTGGCCAGTTTCTCTTCGTATTGGGTCGCCGAACCGTTCCACGTTTGTTCCTGCTGGCGGTAGGATTCAAGCTCCTCTTCCAGGTGTTTCACATCATCTTTTTGGTTTTTAGGCGCCGCTGATTTTGGAGCGTCCTGCTTGACCGCCGAAGAGTTCAAGCTGCCTGAAGGAGTAGAAGCAGAACCTGAGGCCGCTGTGGTTGGCATCTCCGCACTACGCTGGGCATCGCCGGAGCTGTCGGATTCTTCCTGTGTTCGCGCGAAATTGTCGTCATTCAGATTGACAACCTCTTTCCTGCTCGTCTTGTTCTGCTTCACTAAATCAGCCAGCGATTGCGGCTGACTCTGAGCGAAACAGGCAAGGCTGCACGCCAGACACACCAGAACTGCGTTGAGGGTCCAATACGGCTTCATAAAATCCTTAGAATGAAATTTCGTGCTCGGCCAGCAGCTTCGGCGGGCCGATGTTAACAATGGGTTTCTGCTTCAGAGCGCACGAGTCGTAACGGAAATTGAAACTGCCGCCAATGGAATCGCCGGACGCTATGTCCTGCGCGTTCACGTCTTCTCCTGCAAGAATCGCACCGTACAGATTCACGCTCTGCGAGCCGCCGCCCGTGAAGTTGATCTGGCCGCGTACCAGGATCAGGCCGTAAAAGTTCAGTCCACCGTGCACGTCCAAGTCGCCATCAATGATCAGCACGCCAGACCCGCTGGTGTTGCCGCTGAGTTGCACGCTGCCCGGAACATAGACCACGTTCGGAACGGAACCTACCGGCAGTGAGGGCAAACCGGTGGGGTAGATCCCGAATTGCTGCCCGGTCGTGGTGCCGCAATCGGAATAGACGGCTGGTACCGCCGTCAAATTCGGTATCCCAGTACAGCTCACACTCCACGGCGTTGTGGTAGCCGGCGTAGCCTCAGCCTTATACTGATTAATCAAATCGTCAATGCTGTAGGGCCATGGATTCACATTCTGCTTAACAGCGGTAGTTTGGCCTGAAGTCAGCGTGGCCGAATTGCCGTTTTGGGTAACGCCGTTGCCGCTATAAATCGCATACTTCGTGGTATCGCAGGTTTTTCCTGTCAGGTTGCCGCCGGTCGCCGTGCAGTTGCAATTATCGTAGCCATTCACGTTCAAACTGCCTTTGATCGTGATCGGCGCCTGGGCGGAAACCGTTCCCGGAGGCAATACGGAGAATGTGGGATTCAGCGCCACTTCCATTTGTTCCATGCGTCGCGCGCCAGGGCTGTTGCCCACGCCGGGCGTAATAGCCAACGAGGTCAGCAACCATACCGGCATCATGGGTGAAGGTTGGGCTCCGCAACTGCCGCTCACAGCCACTTCTTTTGTGCCTGTCCAGCAAACCTGGGCGCCATCTCCCTGGCTCCCATCCAGTCTCTGGCCCAGCAGCCCCATCTTGTTCTGCTTATTCGTGATTCGCACCCATTTAAACAGGAGCGCATCGTTGCTGCCGGTGAAGGGAACGTCGGTGGTACCCATCGTCGGCGCGGCATAGTAGCCGGCACTGCTCATCAGCTGGGGCGAATTCGAAGACGTGCTGTTGCAGGCGACATTTGCATCCGCGTGCAAATTCAATCCGCCGAACTGCTCCTGGCAAAGTTCTGTATCCAGGTAAGGGTTCGCGGCCACAGTGTTCCCTCTTTGGGTTGTGGGATCGATACTTCCTGCCGACTCTGAAGCATTTGGGTTCTTCACATAGATGACACCACCGCTCGTGCTCGGCATCGCCAGCGCCATCGCGCTGGCATTCAGGGTATTGCCGGGCATCATCAGATAGCGGACGTCTTCCATCCCGGCGCGCGCAGCAAAGTATGCGCGTTGCGAGTCGCGATAGTTGTTGTTCACGCTGTTCTCGGTATCAGCCATGAACATAAAACCCACGCCGATGATCGCCACCAGAGTCAGCGCAAGCAGAGCCACAATCATGGCTATGCCACGCTCGTGGCTGGAAACGGGTTTGCTCTTGAGCTTCATAGGAACACTCCTCTAGTTGTTCGGCAGGCGAGCCATTCCGGTCATGGTTACCTGAATGCTCTTGTGTGTATCGGTGTCGTTGGTTTGCGCTTGGACGGTAAACGTGAGCCTGACCCCTTTAATCGTTTGCAGCGCCTTCTGCGCATTTGCATCCACTGCGCCGCCTGATCCGAGCTGAATCGGAGCGGCAAGGCTCACGATGTTCCCATTGGCATCATAGGCCTGGAAGAATGCCGCCGTAGCGCCCACCGGAATCACGTTCTGCACTTGCGTGTAATACTGTGGCGCCGCCTGGTTCCACGGCCATGCGTTGACCGCACTCTTTGGCACTGAGCTACGCTGCAGGCACGGACAGGGATTCGTGCCCGGACCCGCCCAGGTGCTTCCGTCGTTATAGTGGTAAATGACGCTCTCAATGGTGCCGTCGCCGTCTATGTCGCCTTCCATCTTCACGTCGGTCGGCGAGATATACCAGAGACCTGCAGCCACCCTGGGCGAGCTGACGTCGAAGTTGTTTCCGTACGACGCTGCCGTGGGATATCCCGCCTGGTGCAGGTCGCGCGTGAACTGGTCCACGAATTCCCGCTCCTGCTGGGTGAGATCGAGTCTTTGACCTTCAGCCTGGTACCTGGTTTGAGCCTTATTGATCTGCGAGAATGTGGCCCCAACCACGACTGACAGCAGCAGAACTACCATCATCATTTCCAGAAGAGAAAAGCCGCGTTGCGATCCGGATTGTTTTTTCACAGCGTTCACATCCCCACCATGGTTCGTAAAGTCACCGGCGCCAAAAAGCTGATACCGCGCTGGCTGGCGATAAAGGGCTGGCGGGCGGAAACCGTCACCAGCTTCGACCAGTTCGCCCCGCCTACCAGGTCAACTCTCCAGCGCACGTCGTACACAGCCCTGAGGCCATTGGTTCCGCAGACGGTGTAGTTCATCTGGTAGCCGCTCGCATTGAGAGTCGTGGCTGAATCGGCGGAGAAGTTGATGTTTCCATTGAGCACCGTCGCTCCTCCCGGAGCCGTATTGATCTGGAGCGTGCTCGTAGCCGGGTTCGTCTGCACGCAGTCAGTGATTGTGAGTGTCTTGTTGACGTTGGGCGGCGCTGCCGAAATCTCCTCCATCACGGTTTGAGCAATATTGGTGGCCGTGGTGTCAACGCGATTGGTGTTGTTCCGGCTCATCCCCATGATAATCATCATCATCCCGCCCAGAACCCCAACCGCCATCACAAACATGGCCAGCGTTAATTCAATTAAACCGAAGCCGCCGGCGCGTTTTTTCCGTCGTAGTAACTTCATAATCCCCTCTTCAGTTCCAGCACGCCGCATAGCCGCATCGGGCGTTCGTCGGATCGAGCCCTGATAGCCGCCAGGTCTTGATCCGCCCCGCCGCGGTGACCGTGATGGCCTCCCATCCCTGATTCGTGCTGTTCTGTATGAACCACTCGTACGAGCGAGTACCGCCCGTTGCTGGATCAATCTGGAGGCAACGCAGGACATTGGTCGCGTCGGCCATGCACGGCAACCCGCGCGCGTTGAATCCTATCGATGTCCCAATTTGGATTTGCGTTCCCGCTCCCACATACGCATCAAGCTGCCCATGGTCCGGCATGCCAGCCGCCTGGAACGATACGGCACCACCGAGCTCAGCGTCTGGGTTCCCATTTACGTAAGCGGCGGTGGGATCAGAGTTTACGAATACCAGGTTGGGACTTTTGGTGGCGTCGTACTGAGCATAAGTTGACTGGTTGGTTTTAACCGCCTGCAATCGCGCCTGCTGCAGCAGGCTGGCTACGGCATGCCCTGCCGCATCGAGCCTGTAATTGTTGATCGTGACCTGAATTGCTGGAATCGCAATCGTGGAAATGATCAACAGAATGACCATTACGATGATCAGCTCAATAAGAGAAAACCCGGCATGCGGCCGTTTCATAAAAACGCACTCCCCAAATTCCAACTGTCTTTCGGTGCGGGTACAGCGGGGACCGTGGTCAACGGGGTTCCTGTGAAACCTGCACTGCCTTCTCGCGTCTTACACCTGAAACCTTTGGGAATTTTAGTCTGAGGAGACCGGAGCTGAAACGTGACCTAAGTACCGTGCTGGTACGAAAAGTAATTAACAGGGTTTAATCATTGGTATCAGACTTGCGACTTGTATGGCAGCGTAGTTGCAACATCTGCTCTGGTTGAAGCTGCCGACATGCTTAATATTCAGCGGCTGCGGACCGGCGTCATTGAACTCGCCGTCAGGATCCAGTGCCCTTTTACCTGCTGCCACACCGATACAACGCGAATCTGATCAGGAGCAGCGTCTGGCAGGGTGGCCAGATAGGTCACGACCATGTCAGCTCCTGCGGGCTCCACCGTGATCTCTCCCAGTGAGTAGTCGCGGACCGGGGAAGCTTTCCAGCGCGCCACCCATCCGGAGCGATCAAAGCTCTTTCCACTCGAGTCCACGCCCACAAAAGCCGGCGCCAGATGCTGCTCAAAATTTCTCCAGTCGCCGTCGCGAATGGCTTGCCACATCAGTCGCTCGTGAGCCTCGCCTCCGGTTGCGTTCTTCCAGGATGGGTTCTTTGGCGGACCGGCACAACCGAGAATCAAAACCACAAAGGACACAAAGAAACACAAAGAAAGGAAGCGTCGCTGTCTTAAAGATAGAAGCTGATGCATGTTTTCCAGAGTATTGCGAGTCGAATAGAAAGAGGGCACAATGCATAATTCCTTGTGCCCCCTCCGTGTCCTTTGTGGTTAGCGGTTAGTCGCCGAAAACTTCTTCCTTCTCCTCTTTCTTTACCGGAGCAATGGAAGCAAGCGGTACAAAGCCTCCCTCTGGTTTCGGCTCCTTCAGAATATGTTCGCGATAAAGGGCCGCCATACGGGCATTGTCGGCGTCGTGTTTCAGTTTCTCGTCGCGAGCACGAAGTTTTTCCTCACGGGCTGTTTTAGCAATGCCCAACTCGTCCAATGTGGTATTGCGTCCGGCATGCACGTGCTCTTCGTTCAAGTTCAGCTTGTGCGTGGCCTCAACCAGGCCCACTCGCTTGCCGCCGGCGAAGATCTCATGCCGCCCGTGCTCTTCATACCACTTGGTCAGAGTGGCGGTCATGTGCATCTTTTCGATGATATTGCGCCAGCCCACGCCGGTGTTGTAGGCGCAGAAGCTGATCTCACCTTCTTGTGTTGCATAGGGGATGATGCACTGCTCGGTGCGGCGGAAGTCGTAGTTGAAGAGGTCCTGGAACCACATACCGGCGATGAAGAGGAAGTTCCAGCGGTCCTTGCGGCGCTTCTCGATATCCTCGAGCGTGCGGTCCGCGGTGACCTTGCCGTAGTTGCGGTTGGTGGCGCCGAAGCACTTATCGAATTTCTCGAGCAGCGAGAAGATGCTGAAATGCGTGGGAGCGTTCTTCGGCTCGTAATTGCGGATGAGCGCGAGGCCGGCGCCGAGGATGGTGAGGAACTTGCCGCGTGAGGCATCGTTGACCTTGGCGATGTCCTTGGCCAGCTGGTCGGCGTTGAGGAACGCGGTGACCGGAGCGGCTTCCTTGGTTTCCTTGTCGATCATCAGCGCCATGCCGATGCCGCAGTTGGGGTGGCAGCCGCAGGAGAGCTGACCCCAGTCGTGCTGTGGTCCATGAACGAGGTCGGCCCAGTCGGAGAAGGTGGACATGAAGCTGATGGGGAACCAGTCGCGCGTGCTCTCGCCGAGACCAGTCTGGTCGCGGATATCGTGCGCGAGGTGCGAGAGGGTATACCGCTGAGCTGCGCGGCGCTCATCTGAAACTGCTTCATCTCTGCCCGTAAAGCTTACCGGCTGGAAGGAGAGGAAGTTGATCTTCTTGGGGTTGTCGAGCGCGAACTGGATGATGCGGCCGACCTGCTCGTTGTTGATGCCGTTGACGATGGTCGTCACGGGGACGATGTCGACGCCGGCCTCGTGCAGGTTATGGATGGCCTGGAGCTTCACGTCGAACGCGTTGCCGACCTTGCGGTGCGAGTTGGCGGCGTTGCCGATGCCGTCGAACTGCAGGTAGGCGTAGCGGAGGCCGGCCTCAGCCGCGGCCTTGGCGAACTCCTTGGACTTGGCGAACTCGATGCCGTTGGTTGCGGCCTGCACGGAGTTGTAACCGACCTTGCGGGCGTAGGCGACGGCGTCGAGGAAGTAGGGCGAGAGGGTGGGCTCGCCGCCGGAGAACTGGACCGACATCTGACGTCGCGGCTTGATCTGCACGGCGTTGTCGAGCATGGTCTTGATCTCGTCCCAGGTGAGCTCGTGGACGAAGCCGACCTGGTTGGCGTCCATGAAGCAGGGGTCGCACATCATGTTGCAACGGTTGGTGAGGTCGATGGTGAGGACCGAGCCGCGGCCGTGCGTGACGGTGGACGTTCCGTGGTTGTGGAGTTTCTCGTCGTTGTGGGCGCGGATGTCGCGGCCGGGGAAGACGTCTTCGAGGTGCTTCATCATCGGCGGGTCGATGGACATGAGGTCCTCGAAGTGGCCGTGGATGGGGCAATCCTTAACCATGAGGATCTGACCGTCGCGCTCGATG
>DATNDP010000150.1:0-18052 GCA_035553195.1 Candidatus Acidiferrales bacterium | reverse complement strand
CCGGCGTTTTCGTCTCCTGGGACGACGGTGATCACTGGCAGTCGCTCTCGCTCAACCTGCCGCCGACGCCCGTCACCGACATCCAGGTGCATGGTGATGATGTGGCGATTTCAACTTTTGGCCGCGGGCTATGGATTCTGGACGACATCACGCCGTTGCGCGAAATGAATTCGGATGCCGCCGCCTCTGACATTTTCCTCTTTGCTCCGGAAACAGGCATGCGCGTCCGGTGGGACAACTATCAGGACACGCCGTATCCACGCGAGACGCCGGCGGGCGAGAACCCGCCGGATGGAGCAATCATTGATTACTGGCTGAAAACGCCGGCCAACGGCGAAATCACGCTGAAGGTTTACGACGAGAAAGGGACTGAGGTCGCCACCTACTCCAGCGAGAATAAGCCTGCGGAGTACCTGCCGCCCAACGTGCCCAATTACTGGTTCGCTCCCGAGCCGGCACTCAGGCGAGCGGCGGGCCTCAACAGGTTTGTGTGGGACCTGCGGTATCCCGCGCCGGCTGCGCTGCCCTACAGCTATTACGGAGAGCTGCTTCAATACAGCGAGTACACGCTGGCCGATCACTCCATTCCCGGCATGACTCCGCGCCAGCAGCCTCGGGGACCTCTGGTGGCTCCCGGTAAATACACGCTGGAGTTGCACTATGGCGGCAAAACCTTGCGCCAGCCGCTGGTCGTAACCATGGACCCGCGCGTTCACGCTTCTCAGGAAGATCTGCTGGCGCAACGCGACCTCGCGCTGGAGATTGTCCGCGGCATGAAGTCGAGTTTCGATTCTTACCAACAGATGGCCGTGTTGCAGAAAGCTATCGCAGAGCGCATTCGAACATTGCATGACGACGCAGCGAAGAAATCAGCGCAAGAGCTGCAGAAGCAGATTGACGCAGTGGAGACGGGCAGCAAGCCCGCGCCCGGCGTGGGACCGGTGAACCGCGATCTCGCGCGATTGCTGTTCAGCGTAGAAAACGCCGATATGCGTCCGGCAGAGACGGTGCGCGCGGCTGTGGAACAGACTTGCCAGAGGCTCGACAAGAATCTGACGCGGTGGCGTGAGCTGAACCAGCAGCAAATTCCGGCATTGAATCAGGCATTTGCGCAAGCAAAGCTGCCGGTGCTGCAGACCGTGCCTGCTGCCGCAGGCGGCTGCAGCGTTGCGTCGCATTGACCGCGCTTGGAGGACTTCGTCGTGCCCACAATCAAAGTCAATGGCGTGGAACTCTTTTACGAGGAGTCCGGCAGCGGCCCGGAGACGATTGTGTTTTCGCACGGCCTGCTGATGGACCACTCCATGTTCAACTCGCAGCGAGCGGCTTTCGAGGATCGCTACCGAGTGATCGCCTATGATCATCGCGGTCAGGGGAAATCCGGCGTGACTGGTTCTGGCTATGACATGGACACAGTTGCGAAAGACGCGGCCGGCCTGATTGAAGCTCTTCATGCTGCGCCCTGTCACTTCGCCGGTCTATCCATGGGAGGGTTCGTCGGCATGCGTCTTGCGGCGCGCCGTCACGAACTCGTGCGCACCCTCACCCTGATGAACACCGGAGCGGGCAAGGAGTCAGTATTCAGCCGGCTGCGTTATGGTTTTCTTGCCCAGCTTGTGAACTTCGTGGGTACAGCCCCGTTCGTCGGCATCGCAGTAAAGGAGTTGTTTGGCAGGACCACGCGTAATAGTACGGATCCCGCGACGCGCAAAATGCTCGCAGACTGGACGGCAAAGTTGCGCTCTCGTCCTAAGAGCACGGCGCGCGCCCTTATGGGCGTGATGAATCGGCTGGAGTTCAGCGCTCAGGAACTTGCTGCTATACGGTGTCCCACGTTGATCCTCGCCGGAGACGAAGATACGCCGCAGCCGCCGCGTAATTCAGAAAAACTGGCCGCTGCCATTCCCCATGCCAAACTTGTGCGCATTCCGTGTTGCGGGCACAGCAGTTCACTGGAAGCGCCAGAAGCCGTGATTGCTGCCATGCAGGAGCTCATGGCTTTAACTCCTCGGGCCGCGAACCAAGGTTGATGCGCAGAAACTTGGGCTTCAATTCCGGCGTTTTGGCAATTCTGGCAGTTCTGGCAATTTGTTATAATCCGCCGCTATGAAGCCCAGAATCTCTCAACGGCTGCTCTCGCTGCTCCTGATCTTTGCTTTCTTTGGCTCGCAAGTGCGGGCCACCTGCGGTGGTGGCGGAGGCGGCGGTCTGGGCGGGATGTCCGGCGGCAGCCCCAGCCAGGTCTACTTCGTGCCATGGAAGGGGCTCACCGCAACTGACACGGCGCCAAAAGAGGGGCTGAATGTCTACTGGTTCCCCGCCAGCGAGAACGAGCTGAAAAATTCCAGCCTGCTGGAATCGCGCCCTTTGCAGCTTTATGCGCAGCAGTGTGTCAACATGCGCGTGGTTGACGCACGCACCGAGTGGGGTAAAAAGTTAGCCGTCACGGCAGTCCCGGTCGCCGTAGTTGCTGAGCCCAATGGAAGCATTGTCGGCCGCCTCGAGAATACGAATGGCAAGCTCAAAGTTGGCGATCTGGAAAAGCTGGTGGAAGGCATCATGAAAAAGCGCGAGTCCGCCATCAAGGAAAAGATGGAGAGCGGCAAGAGCAAAGCCAAAGCCGGTGATACGCAGGGCGCCATCGCTGAATATCGCGCCGTATACGACCAGAAATGCATGTTCCCGGGCAAAGCCAAGGATGCGCGCAAGGAACTCAAGAAGCTCGGTGTAGAAGTGGCGGAAGTGCCCGCCACGCCCAGCTTCGATCCGGCGCTCTCAGCACAGATTGAGAAGGCCATGCGCGCCGGATTGAAAGCAGAAAACGCGGCCAACTACATCGAGGCAGAGCGGCTTTATAAGGCGGCGCACCAGCTTGATCCCGCCGATCCCACCCCGCTGCGCTTCCTCGGCGAACTTTACCGCCATCACATCGGCGACTGGGCCAAGGCGCGCCAGACTTTCAATGCCATCCTCGCAATGCCTGCGGATCCCATGTCGCGCGCCGTCGCCCTGCACGGGCTGGGCAAGATGACCATCCATGAAGGCGAGTTTAAAAAGGGTCTCCACCTGATGGAAGCTTCTGTACGCGAGTTCCCGCTGGCGCTCGCCTTTCGCAACCTCGCGGTTTACTGGAACAGCGAAGGCGACCAGGTGAAGGCTGAGGCCTACACGCAGCAGGCGTTAAAGCTTGCTCCTGACGATCCCTACAACCTGATCTTTGCCGCTGTTTTCACCGCTGCCGCGGGACACCCGGACGAAGCCCTGAAAATAGCGCGCAAATACGAGGGCTTGTTGCCCGCGTCATATAATCTGGCCGCGATTTACGCACAGGCAGGACAGAAGCAGAAGGCGCTCGACCTGCTGCACCGGCATTTCTTTGAGTACGAGCGCTATCAGGCCGTGCGCAGCAAAGAGATGATGGAGGCGCGTGTGGATGCGGTGTTTGCGTCGCTCATCAATGACAAGCATTTCATGGCGCTGACCAGCGGAGCCGACGGCAGATTGCCCATTCCCATGCGATCAGCCGCCGGCAGCCAGCGGTAGACAAATTACAAACTCGTGCGGTAAAAACTGTTTCCAT
Organism: Candidatus Acidiferrales bacterium; assembly: GCA_035553195.1. GTDB lineage: Bacteria > Acidobacteriota > Terriglobia > Terriglobales > Acidobacteriaceae > Angelobacter. The sequence continues at coordinate 14,472 of DATNDP010000150.1, read as the reverse complement.
TGGAGCATGAAAAAGGCGACTAACGAGCGATGGTTTTTGTGTCGCTCCGCCTTCGGCGCCGCTCCGGCCTACGGCAGTAAGGATCCGGAGTTGCCTTACAGCCTACCCCAGCCCTTATCCCTCATCCCGCTCTGCGGGACTCGGGAACGGACTGGGCTACTTTCTGCCGCGCCTGTCGGCGCTGCACTGTCGTGCGTGGCAGACCTTGGTGGCTCCCGGTTACATTTCGAGAGAGACACAAATTACCCTCGCCTTCGTGTCCTTTGTGGTTTGCTTGCTCCGCAATTAGCAAATCTAATATTTCTCTAATCTTGGCGTAAGAATGCGCTGCCATACTCGGGCTCTCGCTGGGAGCTTTAAGACCAGCTAGATTCAGTCGAGAGTACTCCGGGAGGAAAAATGTTTGAAGGTGTTATGCAGCCGATGCATCTGCTGCTGATTTTACTTATCGCTCTGATCTTTTTTGGTCCGTCCAAGCTGGCCGGACTGGGCAAGGGACTGGGCGACGGCATTCGGCAGTTTAAAGATGCGTTGAAAGAAGAAGCGCCAGGCGGCGAGGCTAAGAACTAATCAGCAACCAAATTTTTTCAAACCCCCAGGTTTTCCTCCCCTCGGTTCAATCTGACCCAACCACCTCCAGAGATCGGTCCCCGAGTTGACCCTCCGGGGACCGTCCGAGGGTTTCTTTTCCTATACCGAGAGAAGCTATTCGTTTGTTGGAAGAGGGCCATTACTAATCGTCGTCCGCCCGATGCCCACGTGGCCGTCCTCAATCACTTCCACCTGCAATCCTATCCGCTGTCCAAACTCCCTGCAGGCTTCTATCGTTTCATCATCGGTTTCCAGCGCCCGAACCAGTTCAATTCTCTCCATCCTGCCGTTCGCGGTGGAGAAGCGCAAGCCAAGAATCTTCCCCCTGCGGTAAGTCACGGAAGCGATTTCGGTCACGCTGAGGGATGTTGTGTTGCAGGCCAGGATGGTTTGAGGTTTAGAGATTTTATCCAGCAAGGTAAAAATTTCGATTTTGGATTCCAGTTCGTCCGGAACGGCCTCAATCACCAGGTCGGCTTCTCGCGCAGCATCTTCCACGGTTGTGGCGAATTCCACGCGTGCGAGTGCAGCATCGGCGGCAGGTCTTGAGATGGCGCCCAGAGTGACGGAATGATCCAGATTGCTGCGAATAGAGTTTTGCGCCCTGCGCAGGCTAGCCGGAAGAATGTCTTCGAGGATGGTGCGATAACAGCCGAGCGCGGCGAATTGTGCAATGGTTCCGCCAACCGCGCCGGCGCCGATTACGGCCACCGTCCGGATCTCCGCCATCCCTCAGCCTTTGTCCAGGCCATCCACCATTTTTGTGTAATTGGGATCGGCCTTGCGCATGTAGTCGGCCAGGCGCTTCTTTTCATCTTCGGTCATGGTTGTGATTCCAGCCTGAATACGGCGCAAGGTTGCGGCAATATCGTCAACATAGTTCATCATTCGGATCAGTTCACCAGTCACGGGCATGCGGTGCTTGCTCCTTCAACAGAATCTTTTATTCTCTGATGTCCCCGAGGTTTAGTAAAGCACCGGGCGCGGCTGTTCATTTTGGCATCTAACCCAAACGGAGAGTTGTGTCTCATTTCGGCCCCACATGAGAGCAAATCCAGCCGTACTCATCGCAGAATCGAGTGGTATCTCGGAATGCCTGGACCGCCTGGCAGCCCAGAAGCGCAGCCTGCGGCCGCTCTCCACCTACCGGTTGCAATTCAATGCCGGGTTCACGTTTCGCGAGGCGCGACAGCTTGTTGGATACCTGCACGCGTTGGGCATCTCGCACGTTTATTCTTCGCCTGTCTTGAGGGCCCGACCGGGCAGTCCCCACGGCTATGACATTACCGACCATAATCATCTCAATCCTGAACTCGGCAGTTATGAAGAATTGCAGGCGCTTGTCCGCGAGCTCAAAGATTACGGCATGGGCCAGGTGCTGGATTTCGTGCCAAATCACATGGGCATCGGCCAGGGAGAAAACCCCTGGTGGCGCGATGTGCTGGCCAATGGCCGTACCTCAGAGTTCGCAGAATTTTTTGATCTTGATTGGGAGCCGATCAAGCCGGAGCTGAAAGACAAGCTGCTCATCCCCATTCTCGGAGACCAGTACGGCGTAGAGCTGGAGCGTGGACGCATCCGGCTGGCCTTTGGTGAAGAGGGATTTCGCATCGAGTATTTTGACAAAGTTCTGCCGCTCGATCCGCAGACCATCCCGTTGATCTTTGAACCGGTCAGCAGTGACCTTGCTGACCCGGAAATACGAAACCTTCTTGCCGGACTGCGAAGCCTGCCTCCTCACAACACGCGCGATGGTGAATTGGTGCGGCAGCGGCGGCGCTCTCTGGGACCGCTCACCGAGGCGCTGCACAAGCTGATGCAAGCCTCGCCGGAGGTCCAGGCAATGGTGGAACGGGCGCTGGAGTTGCACAACGGCAAGGCAGGCGAGCCGCGCAGCTTCGATTCTCTCCACCGCCTGCTGGAACAGCAGGTTTACCGTCTGGCGCACTGGCGTGTTTCCGGAGAAGAGATCAACTACAGGCGCTTCTTTGATATCAATGACCTGATCGGACTTCGAATGGAGAACCCGCGCGTCTTTGCTGCCACGCACCACTTGCTGCGGGCATTGCTGGCAGACGATTTGATCCAGGGCGTGCGCATTGATCATTGTGACGGGCTTCTGAATCCTCGTCAGTACCTGGTCCGGCTCCAGATGCTTTTTGCTGCCAGCCAGTGTGCCGGCGCCACGCCGCGTCCTCCGCTCGCGGAAAATGGAATCGAGGTTGAAGTCCAGCAGGTGTTTGGCCAGCATGACTGGATGCGAGACCGCGCGCCTCTGTATACGGTGGTGGAAAAAATCCTGGAACCGGGAGAAGACCTGCCTTGCGAGTGGCCTGTGGATGGCACCTCCGGTTACGAGTTCGCGGGGCTGGTCAACGGGATCTTTATTGACCGGCACAACGAGCGACTGTTCACCAATATCCATCACCGGTTTACCGGCGCGTCCCAGGATGTTGACGCGTTGATCTATAACTCCAAAAAACTGATTATGCACGCGTCCCTCGCCAGCGAGGTCAATGTGCTGGCCCACTTGCTCGATGAACTCTCAGTAAGTGATCGCTACGCCCGTGATTTCACGCGTAAGGCCCTGCGCGATGTCATTCGAGAAGCCATCGCTTGTTTCCCTGTGTACCGTACCTACATTGACGAGCGTGGCGAAATCACGGAACGCGATCAGGCATATATCAACGAGGCCATTGTTCGCGCCAAACGACGCAATCCGGACAAGGCGCCCGCAAGCTTTGATTTTTTACGCGACATCCTTTTGCTGCGCCAGCGTGATGAGCCTGAGCTCTACCGCAAGAAGTTGTATTTCACGCTTAAGTTCCAGCAGTTGACCGGCCCGGTGATGGCCAAAGGACTTGAGGATACGGCCTGCTACGTGTACAGCCGCTTTATCGCGGTGAACGAGGTCGGCAGCTCACCCAAACAGTTTGGGAACACGGTGCAGGAATTTCATGAAGGGAACCGCAAGCGCGCGGAGCTCTGGCCCTTTTCCATGCTGGCTACTTCCACCCACGACAGCAAGCGCAGTGAGGACGTTCGCGCGCGCCTGGACGTGATTTCAGAAATGCCGAAGAGCTGGGCTGCGCAGGTATTCAAGTGGCGCAAGACAAATCGCACTCGCAAGCGGCTGCTTGCCGATGGCCGGAAAGTTCCTGATGCGAATGAGGAATATTTTCTCTATCAGACGCTGGTTGGCTCCTGGCCTTTCAGCTTCAGCAGCAGCGCCGAGGTGCAGCAGAATTACGCCGAACGCATCAAGCAGTACATGACCAAGGCGGTGCATGAAGCCAAAGTAAATTTGAGCTGGATTAACGATGATCCTGCTTACGTGGAGGCGCTGCAGCAGTTCATCGAGAAAACTCTCTCGCCCGGGAGCTCCAGCCGGCCCAATGTATTCCTGGAACAAATCCAGGCCTTCACCACGGTGACTTCATTCTTCGGAGCCATCAACTCGTTGGCGCAACGCCTGTTGATGATCACATCGCCTGGCAATCCGGACATCTATCAGGGAATGGAACTGTGGGAGTTCAGCCTGGTGGATCCGGACAACCGCCGCCCGGTGGATTACACGAGCCGCCGGAAGTTGCTCACGGAACTTGACCGACGCGCCGAGTCCGGTGATCTCATTTCACTCTGTGCTGAGCTTCTCGAAAACTATCAGGACGGACGCATCAAGCTCTGGACCACGATGCAGGCGCTGCGCTTGCGCCGCGAGCATCGCGAGCTGTTTCACTCGGGCACTTACACGCCGTTGCAGGCTACGGGACCCAAACGGGAGCACGTTGTCACGTTTGCCCGTGAGAACCATTCCGAAGTGGCGATTATCGCCGCCCCGCGGCTGAGCTACACACTGGCGAATGGTAAATTGCAACCTCCGCTGGGTGAGCTCTGGGACTCCACCGAACTGCCGGTTCCTTCCCGCACTGCTGAGTTTGTTGAAAATGTGTTTACCGGCGAGAGAATCAAAGTCACGCCGGCGCGAACGGTTTTATGCCGCGAAATCTTCGCGCACTTCCCGGTTGCGCTGCTGATCAGCGGCTGAGATGGCCGCTCCGCGGTCGCTGACCGTGCTCAGTGCGGCGATTTTGTCGGCCAGGTCTGCCGTCAGAGCGCCCGGAGAAAATCGCCAACCCCAGTTTCCGTTGCTGCGCGACGGCGTATTCATGCGCGCGTCACTATCCAGCCCCAGAAAGTCCTGCAGCGGAACAATGGCCATCGCAGCCACGGAACCAAAAGCGCCGCGAATGAATGCCCAGTGCATCCCGTCCTGCGCCGGCCCAAAGTATTCAAGTGCGGCTTTCTTTTCATCGGGACGCGCGGATTTCCACCAGCCCGGCGTTGTGTCATTGTCGTGCGTGCCCGTGTACACGACGCAATTGGCTTCGTATTTGTGAGGGAGATAAATGTGCGCGCCGGGATCGCCAAAACCGAACTGCAGCACCTTCATTCCGGGTATGGCGAGCCGTTCGCGAAGTGCATGCACTTCCGGCGTGATCAGGCCCAGGTCTTCGGCGATGAACGGCAGGTCGCCCAGGCGATCTCTCAAAACTCGAAACAGGTCGTCTCCCGGTCCCTGTACCCAATGTCCGTGCACCGCAGTGGGTTCGCTTGCCGGGATTTCCCAGTAACTTTCAAAACCGCGGAAGTGGTCGAGCCGCATGATGTCACAGGTTTCAAGAGCCCATGACATGCGATGCGTCCACCAGTCGTAGTTTTGCGCTTTGCACGACTCCCAGCGGTACAGCGGATTGCCCCATCGCTGTCCGGTTTCGCTGAAAGCATCTGGCGGCACGCCTGCTACTACTGTCGGTTGCAGGTCAGAATCCAGATGGAAAATATGCGGGTTCTTCCAGACGTCCGCGCTGTCATAGTTGACGAAGATCGCCACGTCTCCCACAATCTTGATCCCGCGTTGGTGGCAGTAGCCGCGCAGAGAACGCCACTGCTCAACAAAGGCAAACTGGATGGCGCGCTCAACTTCCAGTTCTCGCTGATACGAGAGGCCGAATGCGTGCAGTGCTGCGGGCTCACGGCGTGCCAGGCCGCGATCCCAGGAACTCCAGGTTGCGCCCTTGTGCACATGGCGCATCACGTCAAACAGAACAAAATCCTCGAGCCACCATGCGTGCTCGCGTTTGAAGCTTTCAAAGCGCGCGCGATCGCCGCCGTTGTGCGACTCCAGGAAATTCTGGGCGGCTTCGCGCAGCAGCGGCATTTTGAATGCGAGAACTTCCTCAAAATCGACGCGCTTGGAGAAACCAGGTTGCTTTTTGAGCCGGTCCTTGCCCAACCAGCCGCGGTCGGAAAGTCTTTCCAGGCTGATGAGCAGGGGGTTTCCCGCGAAGGCGGAGATGGACGAGTAAGGCGAGTTGCCCATTCCGGGAGGTGAAAGCGGCAATACCTGCCAGAGGCCCATGCGGCTCCGGGCCAGGAAGTCCGCAAATGCGTATGCTTCCGGGCCCAGATCGCCAATACCGCCGGCTGAGGGAAGAGATGTGGGGTGCAGCAGCGCTCCAGCGCATCGTTCGCACAACATACTTTTTCTATGATGCGCTTTAGCCGCGGTTCTTCGTCAGCGAATTCAACTCGGCGTTGTTGATTTTCAGTTTCCCTTCTTTTTTCAGCCGCTCGTCCAGATTGCTCATGAAAAGCATGACCGCCTGCTGCTGCTTCTGTTGCATGAGCTGCTGCGTGAGCTGGTCGCGCTGGCTGGCAAACGCCGGATCGTTATTTGAAGGCTCCTGCCGATCGGTTACTTCAAGGACCGCGCCCTTGTCGCCCAGGTTCAGCGGCCCGCTGATCTCACCCGGCTTCATGCTGAAGGCCACGCTGGTCGGGCCTGCCATGGAGCCAAGCTCAGGCACCTGCGCGCTGCGGCTCGTCAGGTCGCTGGTCTTCACCGCCAGGCCCTGCTCTTTGGCCGCTTTGGCCAAGTCGTGCAGAACGTGCGCGCGATCAGCGAGTTCCTTGATCTTCTTCTGCAGCATATCGTTGGCCCGCTGGTTGGTGAAATCAGCGGCCAGTTTGTCCTTGATCTCAGCGAATGAAGGCGTGGCCGGGGGAGTGATCTTGGTTACCTGGAACAGCACGTAAGCCTGCTGGGAGCGTGCAATCTGCGGCGGAGATTTTTCCGGCGTGGCAAAGATCTGGGCCATTACTTCCGGAGCCGCTCCTACTCCGGGCAACACGTCAGACCGTGTGATGGGATTGCTCTGGACCACGGGCACACCAAATTTCGCAGCCGCCTTGTCCAGCCCCTGCTTGTCCGCGATGTCCTCTGCATCAGAGGAGTTCTGGTTCACCAATGCGCTGGCTTTCTGCGCCTTCAGCACCTGCTCAATCTGGCCCTTCACCTCAGAAAGCGGCTTCACTCGCGCCGTATCTTTTTCTTCCGTCTGGATGATATGGAACCCGTACGAGGTTTGCACCAGGTCGCTGATCTGGCCAGTGTTCTGGGCGAACGCAGTCTTTTCAAACTCCGGCACCGTCTGGCCCTTGCTGATCCAGCCCAGTTCGCCGCCCTTGTTGCCGGCGTTCCCCGGGTCCTGCGAGTACTTGTTGGCCAGTTCGGCAAAGTTGCCGCCGGCCTTCACTTGCTTGAGAATGCCTTCTGCTTTCGTGCGCGCGGCATCGAGGGCTTTCTGGTCCACCTTTCCGTCGGGACCCGGTTTCGGCGTCTCGATCAGGATGTGACGTACCCGGACTCTCTCCGGAACCCTGTATTCATCCTGGTGTTCGGTGTAGTAGCGCGCCACTGCGGAGGGGTCGACTGTGACTTTCGCTTCCGCGTCTTTGTCATTCAGCACAAAATAGCGGACCGTTCTTTTTTCCGGGACAGAATTCGCGTAACGCGCCTTGTTGGCTTCGTAGTAAGCCTTCAGCTCCGTGTCTGTGGGCTTGATCTGCTTGGCCAAAGAGGCCCTATCCAGCACTGCATACTGGAACTTCACTTTTGTGTTCTTGTCTTTGTAGGCCTTCTCCACTTCAGCCGGCCCTACGCTCACGCTGGATGCCACCGTGCTGTAGAGCTTTTGCGTGAGAAGCCCGTCCCGCATTTGCGACTCAAACTCGCCCACCGTGGTGCCGAAGTTCTGCAGGAGCTGCTCGTACTTCTCTTGCCCGATCCATACGCCGTTGGGGAAGAAGTTCTCCTTGCCCGGCCCGTTGCGCAATTCGTCGCGCAGTTCGTCATCGGTTACTTTCAGCCCCAGCCGATGCGCCTCATACACCGCTTCCTTTTCCTGGATGAGCTGCCGCATCACCTGCGGCGCCAGATAAGATGCATAGAACGATGCCATGTCCGGCGAGACCTGCCGTCCGCGCATCTGCTGTTGCACCATCTTCTGGACCTGGTCGGAATGGATGTCCTCTCCGGCTACGCTGGCGATGATGCCGCTGCGCACCGTGTCAGTGCCGCTCATGAAGCCGGGAATCAGGTAAGTGACCATGCTGGCGGACAGCAGCAGCAGCAGGCCGCCAAGAATATATTTCGCGACCTTGTTGCCGCTTTGCAGAAAATGAATCATGTTACGGAAAGCTCTCCAGAAATAGAGTGGGGGCTGCTCTCATTATATAGAATCCGGGCCCGCTCTGCGCTTCAGGGGAAAGCCCGAGCCGGACAATTGCCAGAACTGTCATGATTGCCAAAGATTGCCAGGATTGCCGACATTCACTGGCTCTCGACCTCATTGTTTACCCGTATTGCAGCAGGCACTATGGTTTTTCGATTTTCGGCGATCTTTGGCAGTATTGGCATTTCTGGCAATCCGCCTCTCACCCGATCCCCCGATGCCGTCACTCGGTTCTTAGCGCCTTGATCGGATCAACTCCCGCGGCGCGCCGCGCCGGTACCAGGCTGGCGATGAATGCGCAGGTTGCCAATACACCTATGGCCGTCGCGAGGATGGCCGGTGCAAAGCTGCCGACCCCGAACAGTTGGCTAGCCAGCAGCTTGCCGCTGAGGAAAACCAGAGGAATCCCGATCAGCAGCCCAATGCCGACTTGTGAGAACGCTCCCCGCAGGACCAAACGAACGATATTGAAGCGGTCCGCGCCGAGGGCCATGCGAATCCCGATTTCTCCTGTGCGCCTCGCCACCTGATATGCCATCAGGCCGTAGAGTCCAATAGACGCTAATAAGAGCGCCAGCATCCCGAAAACGGCCGTTAGCCGGGAGATCGCCGTGTCTGTGCTGTAGCGGATCTCGATCTGGTCGTCAAAACTCATCATCGTGAGCGGCGGCAGGTTCGGATCAATGCTTGCCAGTGTTTGCCGCACCAGAGACTCAAAGTTACGCGGATCACCCTGGACATGCAGGATGAGCGTTCCCATGTACATCGAGGACGTTTCCACCATGTTGTCCACAGGAGTGCTGTATTGGATGGTCTGGCTCAGGGGAATAAAGAACATTACCCGGGCAGGTTTGGAGGCATTCTGATACTTGGCATCTTTGGCGACGCCCACAATCTCGTAATCGCCGGCGTGGCTGGGCTCGTCCTTACCGAAGTGCTGGCCGATCGGGTTCTCACCGGAAGTGAAGAACTTCTTTACGAATGCTTCATTGACTACCGCCACGTGCTGTGACGTCGCGGTGTCGCTCTCTTGAAATCCGCGGCCGTGCACAATGGGTGTTCCCAGAGCTTCAAAATAGTGGACCCCTACCCGATCCCAGGACGCACCCTTCGGCTCTTGCGATTTCTGGCCGGCAATGTAAATGCCCTCTCCCCAGTTGTTCCCCTGCTGCGCGGTGTAGAGAGCCAGACTCTCACTGATGACTCCGGGCAGGTGGCCGAAGCGATCGTCGATTTGTTGATAAAGCCCGGTAAGCCGCGCCTGGGTGTAACCCGCGCTACGCGGGCTGAACTGCACCAACAAGCGGCCCTGGCGTTCAAACCCGAACTGCTGACCCTCCAGATTGCGCAGGCTTTGCATCAATTGACCGGCAACCGTGAGCAGGACCAGTGAAAGAGCAGCCTGAAGAATTACCAGGGACTTCTGCCCGAAAGCTGCCGGATCGCGGCTGGTTCGGCCGGCGCCACGTAATGCCTCCGCCGGGTCGGAGCGGGAAGCGATCCATGCCGGGCTCACGCCGAAGATGATGCCCGTAAGCACCGCGACGGCAAAGGTGAATGCCAGAACGGGAATCGACGGAGAAGCCGACACTGGCACAAAATGAGAGCCGCGAAAAGCAAGAGCCACCATCGCCCGGCTCGCGTAATAGGCGAGGAGGATTCCCGCAGCGCCGCCGAGCAGCGCCAGCAAAATGCTTTCAGTAAGTCCGGCTCGAATAATCCGCAGGCGGCTTGCGCCGATGGCCAGTTGCAGCGAAGTACGCACGCGGCTGGCCGCGCCGCGCGCCAGCAGGAGATTGGCGACGTTGGCGCAGGCAATCAACAGGATTACCAGGGCCGCGGCCATGAGCAGATACAGTCCCGTTTTCGCATCTTCCATGCTGTTCACGCCGGCGGCCCCGGACGTGACATGGATTACCTGGTTCTTAACCTTGCTCTTGTCCTCCATGGGATTAATGTTTGCGGAATCAGAGAGGAACTGCCGCAACTCGGCTGTCATGTGTGCGGAAACCTGCGCCGGATGTACTCCCGGACGAAGCCGCCCAATCAGATACAGCCACGCTGTAGTCCGCAAATGGAGCAGCGAATTCTCTCCCGTCATTGCCGGTTCTATTGCGATTGGCATCCAGAAGTCCGGCGGGTCGGCCTCGCGCCGGTCGCCATAGAAACCCGGAGGCGCAATGCCGATCAAGGTCATGGGAACGCCGTTGATGGTGAAATTGCTGCCGACCATCGAGGCATCACGACCGTACTTCTGCTCCCATGCGCGGTAGCTGATCACCGCCACCGGCGACGCGCCTGGCTGGTCGTCTTCCGGCGAGATCAGTCGCCCCGCAACCGCATGCAGACCCAGCACCGAAAAGTAGTTACCGGAAACCAGCTCGCCGGAAAAGGATTCGGCCGCATTCGCGCCCTGGCGGCGCACGCTCAGATCGGGCCGGTTGGTTTGCGATGCTGCAAGCTGCTCGTATTCCGGCGTGTGGTCGCGCAGGTACTCGTAGAGCGGATACGAGAACATTGTCCAGTCATCCTGGAGGTCGCCTTCCACGCAGCAGTTGTACTTATCGCCCACGCGGTACAGCCCGGCGGGATCGCTGACCGGAAGCGATTTCAGCAGCACCTCATGCACCATGGTGAACACCGCAGTGTTCGCTCCGATTCCCAGTGCCAGCGTCACAATTGCCGTGATGGTGAAAGCAGGCGCATTGCGCAACTGCCGTAGTGCGTATCGGATGTCCTGGAGGAATGTAAGCATGCGTGTGTGCCCCCGAAGATGACCTTATCAGGTATCAGACGGGCGAAACGCGGCAGCGTAAGCAGGACCAATGGAAGGGGACCAGGTGCCTGGTCGCGCAGTTTATTTTATCCGGTGACCGTCGGGGGGTGCTGCGACGGCGACACCGGATCACCCTGGTGGAATGGCGGGCAGGCTCGCGTAGAACTTGTCGAAGGCATTTATTAGAGGTAGAAGGACTCCATTGCGGACACCTCAGGCTCGTCTGCAGCGTGATTTTGCAGCGCCATTTCGATCAGCGCGTAAAGAACCCAGTCGTCTATCTGGTGAGCCTTTCGGGCGTATTCACGGCTGAGCCGGGTAAAGGCGCGGCGGCGTAATGCCTCACGGCGGGTCTGCCGCCTGGGCAAATCGCGAACTACCTGCCTTGCTGCCCTACCCAGGTCCGACGCAAACAGGTTGTTTGCAGCGCGCATGAATGCTTCCAGCCCAAGTTGACTTTGCCCACAGGTTAGCAACTCCGGGGATAAAGAAAATATTTGTGCCATGATTTACCTCCTGAGCTGCTTCAGAGAAATCCCAGCTTGCGGCTCATGATTGCTATAGCGCGGCCGAGCGCGATTTGCCGCCACGCAATGAAATCAAAAGTTGCTTCTGCGGCTGGCGCATCTTTCTTTTCAGTCCCAGTGAGCTTCTAAGCCCGGTTGAGCGCTTTTTCGGGCTGGTGCGCTCTTGCAGAATCGCTGCCCGGAAACGCTCAGAGGCGCGATGCAGCAATACCCGCAAATGCCCTCTGGTGACTCCCATCCGAAGGCAGACCTGGGTTCTGTCTTCTTCGTCAAGGAGCACAGCTTTCAGCAATTCCCTGTCAAGTTGTGAGAGCTCGCCCAGGATCTCTCTTACCTGGACTTTAGCTTCATCCGCTTCGGCCATAGCATGCGGGCTGCGGAACGGGCCATCAGCCTTGCCGCCGGTCTCCAGGTCTTGCGAGGCGGTGTCTTCCAGATACACAAAGCGTCGTTCCGCACGCCAAGTTTCCAGAGCCACATTCCGGCACACTGCATGAACAAAAGCGCCAAACCGTTCTGGATGACGAACTCCACTTTTCGATCGCAGCGCGGACAGAACACGCATAAAAGTTTCTTGAGTGGCTTCCTCAATCAGCTCAGGGGTGCGCAAATGCTTTCTCAGCTTCGCGCGGATGAGAGGCGTAAAGTATTCAAAAAATTGACGTTCCGTCTCCGCGTCTCCCTGTTGCAGTGCTCTGAGATAAGCAGCATCAAAAGCCAGCAGTGCAATTTGTGTCGCAGCAGCCATCTTCCACTCCTTCGCCATCCGCTGCCCTCAGTGCCAGCCGGACTGCCGTGAAAAGGCATTTACGAATGGGCAAGAACGTTTCCATAGATAGCGAGGAACACAGGAAAAGTCCGCCAACAATCGTTTTGGGCTGATCAGCTTTATTTGCTCAAGGTTGCGGGTGAACCGCTCCCGCATTTTTATCTTCAGTTCCCATCTGCCGATACGGGAACAGTAGCCGGTTGGCTACACAAAGAAGCCAATTGTCCGTGGTCACTCGCCCGCTGCTATGCCTCGACCCGGTTCGAGACAAGTAAGAAAGTTCTAATGAAACACTTTCTGCTGAAGCGTCACTTGTCTTTATGCACTCTTGCATTGCTGGGAATTGGCCTTATAATGACGCGCATTTAACCTCATCATTCTCTGGCCGAGGTTGCGAGTCCGTGCCGGTCAATCCTGAAGAGATCACGGTTTTGCTGCAGCAATGGCGCGGCGGGGATCGTGATGCCGAATCCCGTATTTACGAGCTGCTGATGCCTGAGCTTCGGGCCATCGCCGACCGCAGTCTTCGTCGCGAGCGAAAGAACCATACCCTGCAACGCACCGAAGTGGTGAATGAGATTTTCCTTAAGCTCTACAACAGCAAAATTGATTGGCAGAATCGCGGTCATTTTCTCGCTATAGTCACCAGGATGATGCGGCGCTTCCTGATCGACTACGCGCGTGCCAAGCCCAAGGCCGTGCTGCTGTCCATGGACGGCCTTCCCCAGGGATTGATGGTGGGTCGCACCCGGCTTGAGTTAGCTGTTGCCGTTGATGAGCAACTTGATGAACTTGAAAAGCAGTTCCCGCGCCGCTGCGGGGTTGTAGTGCTGATGTCGTATCTGGGGCTAAGCGCGGAGGAAGCCGCTGAAAAGCTGGGCATGGGCCCGCGCACAGTGGAACGCGAATGGCACAAAGCCAAGAAATGGCTGTATCAACGATTGACCAACAAGCCATGCAAAGCAGCGCAGAAAACGACGAACGGGTAGTCACTCTCGCCAAAAAGGCGCTGCGCCTGGCCGCTGCGGAACGCCTTGAATTCCTCCGGCGCGAGTGCAACGGAGAGCCTGAACTTTATGCGGAAGTATTTGACATGGTGGAATGGGAAGAGCGCATGGGCGACTTCCTGTGCCAGCCACTGATCGAAAGCATCGACCTCGAAGAAATTGAGCCACCCTGCTCAGTTTTTCATCCGGGTGATGTACTTTGCGACGGCCGTTTCGAGGTCCTGCGTGAAGTGGGGCAGGGTGGAATGGCCGTGGTCTACGAGGCCATTGATCGCAAGCGCAACCGGCGGATTGCCATCAAGTGCGCCAAGCCCGGCTTCGGACGCCTTCTTTCGCCCGAACTCGAAGGCGCTCTCAAGGTCCGCCATTCCAACATATGCCTGGTCAATGACACGCATACAGCAAAAACGGACTCCGGCGAGATTGACTTCCTCACGATGGAGTTCCTCGACGGCGAAACGCTCGCCGCGCGCCTGACACGGGAAGGCAAACTGAATCCGGAACAGGCTCTGGCAATCGCGCGCCAGCTTTGCGATGGACTAGCGGCAGCGCACCAGGCTGGAATCGTCCATCGCGACCTTAAGCCGGCCAACATCATCCTGACGCGGAACGAAGATGACGAACTTCGGGCGGTAATCACCGACTTTGGGCTGGCCGCCGAGACGCGGCTGGAGAGTCCGATTGAAGGCGGCACTCCGCGCTACATGGCGCCGGAGTTGTGGCAAGGCCACAAACCGGATAAAGCTTCTGATATCTATGCGTTGGGAGTCATCCTGTATGAAATGCTCACCGGCGCCAGGTCACTCCAGGCCTCACAGCTCTGGGACGGCAAACCAACTGCGCCGCCGGAACCGCCGAGCACGGCCAACAAGAACCTGCCGGCTCTCTGGGACAAGGCAATTTTGCCTTGCCTGGATCGGCGTCCAGAGCGGCGGCCGAAAGCGGGTGAAATGCTCGCTGCTTTCGACCGGAAGCCGCTATGGAAATCGCCCGAATTGGCTTTGGTTGCCCTGGCGCTGATATCGATCGCTGTGGCATTGCAGCGTCCATTGTTGAAGTTTTTCAAAGCGCCTGACATCCGGCTGGCCATTCTGCCCCCGGTCACCAGCGCCGATCAAATCCAATTAGCAGACGCAGATTTGCAACGAGTTGTCGAGCAGATTAGGCAAGCGGGAAAAGGAACACTTGTCATTTTCCCGCCTTCAGATCTCACCCGAAAGGGAAT
>DATNDP010000149.1:0-9709 GCA_035553195.1 Candidatus Acidiferrales bacterium | reverse complement strand
CCACCAATCCGATTTCCAGGAAAGCTGCAAAGGCCGGTGCGACGAAGGTAAGAGTCATGCCCGCCAAATCTGCTAAGCGGAGCCGTTCCACCTCTGCGCGCCAAACGGCGAAGCGGCGCGTTTCCTGATCGACTCTCGCGTTACGATTACACCGTTACAATAGCTTAGTGCCCCGCTCACTCAAAGCTCATCTCCTCCTCGTGATCGTCACATTCATATGGGGCAGCACCTTTGTACTCGTCAAAGCGGCGCTTCGCGACTCTTCGCCGCTCATGCTGAATGCCGCTCGCATGATATTGGCTGCGGTCCTGCTTGGACTCTATTATCGCAAGCACCTGTCAGGCATGAGGAGGCCGGCGATGGTCATGGGGTCGAGCATCGGCGTTTTTCTTTTCCTCGGCTATGCCTTCCAGACGACCGGCCTGAGGCTGACCACGCCTTCCAAGTCCGCGTTTCTCACCGGCGGATCCACAGTGCTTGTGCCACTGGTGATGCTCGGCTTATGGAGGACCAGGATTCCAATCTGGCGCGCGGTGGGGATTGCACTGGCCTTTGTTGGCCTGTTCCTGATGACCGTGCCGGCGGGAGAGCAGGGGCTGGCCGACTTCGCCAAGATTAACGCTGGTGACGTTTTGACCATAGCTTGCGCTCTCGCGTTCGCGTTCCAGATCGTCGTTCTGGGCCGAGGCAGCCGGCGCTTTCCTTTTGAGCAGATGGCCGTTCTGCAGGTCGCGGTCGCGGCCGTGCTGACGGCCATGGCTGCCCCCGTTCTGGAGCATCCCCAATTCAAGCTGAGTGAAACGGTGGTTCTGGCAACTCTCATCACCGGGGTGCTCGGGACGGCCGTCGCGTTCACGGTTCAGGCATGGGCGCAGCAATTTACTCCGCCAACCCACGCCGCGCTTATCTTCACGCTGGAACCGGTATTTGCCTGGCTAACATCTTTTGTCTATAGCGGCGAACGGCTGGGACTGCGGGCCGGTTTTGGCGCTTTTTTGATTTTGACGGGCATTTTGCTTTCTGAATTGCTGGGGAGCGTGTCTCGGGGCGAGGAAGAAGTGGCGGAAGCCCGGGAACAAGCCAGTCCTGCCGGATAACGTGTATGGCTGTTTGGGCGTCTAATGGTGTGCGTCCCCTCGGAGCGGGCGCAGCCTGCCCTTGTAGAAGGCTTTCCATTCTATAATCTTAGGGTCGCAATAGTCCGGAGGTTGTTTCCCCTATGAACTCGCGGTTTTCCGCTTTGCTCGCACAGATCAAGGCCCAGCGGGTGCTTTCAACGCTGGTCATCCTGCTGACCTTGACGGTTGGGATTTTGATCGGCACAGTGCTGAGCCGGAGCGGCGTAAAAGGCAATTCTTCACCCGACGCAAGCCTGCTGCCCATGCAGACTCCGCAGCAGCTCAGCACAACTTTTGGTCAGGTATCCAAAAAAGTTGAGCCTGCCGTCGTCAATATCAATACGGAATCCAACCCCAAGCCACGGCGTCGTTTCAATCGCGGACAGGGAAACAACGATCAGGGCGACGACCTTCAGGATTTCTTCAATCGCTTCTTCGGTGGCCAGGGACAGGGCGGACAGGGCGGCGGTGATGATGAGCAGAATCCCTTTGGCGAGGGGCCCGGTGGCGGACGCTCACGCTCCCTTGGTTCGGGAGTCATTCTGAACGCGAATGGGTACATCATCACCAACTTCCACGTGGTTGATGGAGCAGACCGCATTCGCGTCCGGCTGAAGGACGATCCGGTTGGTATCCAGCATGATGCCAAAATCATAGGTATTGATCGCGAAACCGATCTGGCAGTCATCAAGATTGAGCCTCCTAAAGACCACCCGCTTACACCCGCGGCCCTTGGCGATTCTGATTCCATGGGCATCGGCGACTGGGTGCTTGCCATGGGCAGCCCGTTTGGGCTGGAAAACACGGTCACGGCAGGCATCGTTTCCGCACGCGGCCGGAACATCAATCCTGCGCGCCAGTTCCAGTCCTTCATTCAGACTGATGCAGCCATCAATCCCGGGAACTCAGGGGGGCCATTGGTCAATATGCGTGGCGAAGTCATTGGCATCAACACGGCGATTTATACCCAGTCATTCGGTTATCAGGGCGTCGGTTTCGCCATGCCGTCGAATACAGTGCGCGAAGTTTATGACCAATTGACCAGCGCCGAGCACCGTGTCGCGCGCGGTTCGATCGGCGTCACCTTCAATCCGCAAACGCCGGCGTTGGCCCGAGTTTATGGCGTGAAGCAGGGCGTTACCATTTCCGGCGTCACACCCGGCCAGGCAGCAGAAAAAGCCGGTCTGAGGGCGGAAGATACCATTACCTCCGTGAATGGAAAGCCGGTCAAGAATGGTGACGACCTGGTCAACGTGATTTCCGCCATTAAGCCGGGAACCAAGGTTTCTCTCGAGTACGTCCGCAACGGCCAGCAGAAGCAGGCCTCCGTAATCGTGGGCGACCGGGCGAAGATGTTTGCCGACCGGGGCGGCGACTCATCGGAAGACAACTCGGATACGAATGAGCCTTCGCCCAGCAAGCTGGGCATTACCGTTCGCAATGTGACGCAGGACATGATGGACCGCCTCGGACTCGACGAGAACAACCGGGGCGTGCAGGTGACGGAGGTCAGGCCCGACTCCTTTGGCGACGACATTCAGATGCAGCCCGGCTACATCATCTTGAAGGTCAATCGCCATCCGGTTAACAGCGAGGAAGATTTCCGCAAGATCACCGCCCAGCTCAAGAGCGGTGAAGACGTGGTCTTCCTGGTCCGAGCCGGCCGGGGTGGGAATACCTTCCTTTCCGGTACCTTGCCGTAGGCTCCTTTGATTTTCGAGCGCCGGCACAGTCAGCATGTTCCGGCGCAACTCTTTGTTCCTACGTGGTTTACCCGGTGACGATGGGCCTGCTTCCTTAAGACTCTTCAGTAACAGAGCTGGCCAACATTGTTGTGGAATGGCGGCATCCAACCATGACATCATAGTCACTGCCACTTCATTAGACCCTTGAGGTGTTGTTTTGCGTCTGACCTTCAGGAATCTGTGTTTCGTTACTGCGTTGCTGGTGTTTTGCGCAGGGTTCAGCAGCGCCCAACCCGTCGCCAAAAAGACCGCCCATAAGGCTGGAAGCAAACATCACGCCCGCTCACGCCGCCATCACCGGGCGAGAAAGACATCATGGAAGCGGCATGGTCAGCAGCGGATTGACTCAGACCGCGCACGGGAAATCCAGGAAGCGCTGATTCGCGAGCATTACCTGACCGGCGATCCCACGGGTGATTGGGACACGCGCACTCAGGCTGCCATGGAGCGCTACCAGAGTGACAACGGCTGGCAATCGAAGGTCACGCCTGATTCACGCGCCCTCATCAAGCTCGGCCTTGGCCCCAAATACTCAGAGGATATGCTTCTCAACTTTCCTAATGCGCAAGGCGATACGTTAGCCAGCGCGGCCGGCTCAGACAGCAATCAGGCCAGCGCTGTCGGGGCTTCCAAGGATAAGCAGTAGATTTCAAGCACACTGGAAAGCCCAGGAGCGAGCTCACCCTTGCCGTGGCGCGGTCATTGGCGGCACCTTTGCTGAGTTGCGCCACCACTCCACCGTTTCCGCAAGACCCCGCGTCAGGTTGTAACGGGGCGACCATCCGCTTTGCAGCAGCTTTTGATTGTTCGCCCAAAACGCAGGAGCTTCTCCGGCTGAGCCTCGCGCGCCAAAGCGGAGCAGTTCCGGCCGGCCTGTCAACTCCCCGATCGTCATGAGGACGTCTCTGAGCGTCACTGCTTTTCCAGAACCTATGTTTACCGGACCGTCAACGTCGCTGCCCAGCATGGAGACGAACGCTGAAGCCACATCCTCCACATGGAGGAAGTCCCGCATCTGTGTTCCATCCGAGCACAGCGCTTCTTTGCCCTCTAGAAGTGATTGCGTTACGTAAGCCACCACGCGCGATGGATGTTCCTGAGGGCCATACAGAAAAAATACACGTCCCCAGGCCGAACTCAAGCCGGTTTGCCGGCCCCAGGAATCCAGAATCTGGCCGAAGGCGAGCTTGCAACTGCCGTACAAGGTATGCGGGAGCAGGGCCGTTTGCGCCTCAAGACATTCTCCGGAGTCCCACGCGTATTCCGCGCAGGTGCCTGCGGCCACAATCCGCTCACCGCCGCTTTCAGTAAAGGAGCGCAGCAGATCAAGGCTGGCGCGAACCCAGTCCAGATTTGCCGGGGCCGTCCAGAACTTTTGCGGCACAGCGTACCAGGCCAGATGCAGGAGATGGGTGGGACGTGTTTGCTGCACTAAGCTCGACGCGCTGCCTGGCTGCAACAGATCGCACTCATGCCACCGAACATCCTGCTCTATGGTCTCTTGCGGCTTTTGGCGGGCGACGGCGTGGATTTCATATCCTTGCTGCACCAGAAGGGGCAGGCAATACCTCCCGATGAAGCCGCTCGCGCCGGTGACCAGGACTTTTTTCATAACGCGTAGTCCGGGAAAGCAGCATCTCTTGGCGAGAGAATCGGTTGGGAGATGGGCCAGCGGATCTGGAATTGCGGATCGTTCCACCGAACCCCTCGCGCAAATTCCGGGCGATAAGCTTCAGTGATCTGATAGAAGACGGCGCTGTTATCTTCAAGCGCCTGAAAGCCGTGCGCGAATCGCTCCGGGACGTAAAGCATCTTGTGGTTCGCAGCGCTGAGTTCCACGCCAAACCACTGCTTGAAAGTGGCGGATTCAGGGCGCAAATCAAGAATCACGTCGTAGATGCTACCGGATGAGCAGCGCACCAGCTTCGCTTCCTGGTGGGGCGCATCCTGGTAGTGCATTCCGCGAAGTGTGCCTTTTTGCTTGTTCCAGGAAAGGCTGCATTGTGAAAGGCTGGAATTGAGCCCGTGTGCGGCGAACTCGTCACGGCACCACGTACGCGCGAAAAATCCGCGTTCGTCGAACGCAGGTTCCAGTAGGATGACGTAGGCCCCGGCCAAAGGGGTGCTCACGAATCTCATTCGATGACTTCGACCCTTGGAATTGGCACCACAAAGCGCCCGCCCCATTCGCGAATGTAGGCGAGTTGCTGCGTAATCTCTTCCCGCAAGTTCCACGGCAGGATGAGGACAAAATCAGGGCGCGCCTGCCGGATCATGTCAGGATGGAAAATCGGGATATGTGTGCCGGGAAGAAAATGATTCTGCTTGTGCGGGCTGATGTCCGCGGTGAAGTCCAGGAAATCACGTCCGATACCGCAGTAATTGAGCAGCGTGTTGCCCTTGGCCGGCGCGCCGTATCCCACAATTTTCTTGCATTGCTTTTTTGCCTGAATCAGGAATTCGAGTAATGCGCGCTTGGTTTCGCGTACCTGCTCGGCGAAGCGGGTGTAAGTATCAACGGTGCAAATGCCGGCTTCGATTTCGCGTTCCCGCAGCTCTGCCACGCGCGAACTCGGTGATTTCCCGTCTTCCGAATGAGCGGCATAGATGCGCAGCGAGCCGCCATGTGTAAAAAGCTCTTCCACGTCGTAGATCTTCAATCCGTGGTGCGCAAGGATCTTCTCGGCCGTCCAGAATGAGAAATACGAAAAGTGTTCGTGATAGATGGTGTCAAACTGGTTTTCCTGAATCAGGCGGAGAAGATGCGGGAATTCAAGAGAAATGGTTCCACCCGGTTTGAGCACCCGCTTGAGCCCGGCAACAAAATCATTCAGGTCGGGAACGTGCGCGAACACATTGTTGCCGATTACCAGATCGCCTCGGATAGCTGAGTTAACCAGCTCTTGCGCCGTTGCAACGCCAAAGAACTTTGTAAGCGTCTCAATGCCTTTTTTCCTGGCTGCAACCGCCACGTTCTCCGCCGGTTCGATGCCCAGAACCTTAATATCTCGTTGCCGGAAGTATTGCAGCAAATAACCGTCATTACTCGCAATCTCGATCACGCGGCTGGAGCCGTTCAGATTAAACCGGCGAATCGCTTTGGCGGCAAAATCGCTTGCGTGTTGCAGCCAGGTTGATGAGTAGGAGGAAAAATATGAGTAGTTTCCGAAGATGTTTTCCGGCCGCTCAAACTCCTCCACCTGTACCAGAAAACATGAGCTGCATACGCGCGCGTGCAGCGGATAGAACGGTTCCATCTGGTTCAACTGTTCGGCGCGCACATACGAATTCGACAGAGGCGAGAGGCCCAGGTCTACAAAAGAATTCTCCAATGGAGAACCGCAGAACCGGCAGCGCGGAAGATTCATGGATGCAGTGTGGCCGGCTGAAGCAGCGCGCTCTGATAAGCGCGAATCTGCTCCAGAGTGAATGATGCCGCGTTCTTCTGTAATTGTAGAGCTTTGTACCATTGAGCCGTTGCCTCCAGCGCCTCATCCAGTTTCCATCGCGGGCGCCATCCCAGTGTTGTTCGAGCTTTTGAAGAATCCAGTCTGAGGTATTTTGCCTCATGATGGTGCTGACCGTTGTCGATGCGCCATGTCATGCCCGTACCCCAACATTGGCCCAGCTTTTCCAGCAGCAGAGCCACCGGCACGCTGTCCGATTCGTCAGGGCCAAAGTTCCATCCCTGTGAAAACCTGGATGGATCGTCATAAAGCTTTTCCGCCAGCAGCAGATAACCTTGCAGAGGTTCCAGAACATGCTGCCATGGCCGGATTGAGTGCGGGTTGCGAATCAAAACCTCGTGATTTTCAAATACACCACGCACCACGTCCGGAATGAGACGATCGAGAGCCCAATCTCCGCCACCGATTACGTTGCCGGCGCGAGCGGATGCCACTCCTGCGCGTCCTGCAAGAAACGAATTACGATATGCCGCCGTCACCAGTTCCGCGGACGCCTTGCTGCTCGAATAAGGATCGAATCCGCCGAGCGGATCAGTTTCCCGGTAGGCGCGGCCGTCCTCCTGGTTTTCGTAGCACTTGTCGGTGGTTACCACCACAATGGCGCGAATGGATGAAACTTCCCGAGCGGCCTCAAGCACATGTGCCGTTCCCAAAACATTCGTCGCGTAGGTGCCGATGGGATCCGAGTACGAGTGGCGTACCAGGGACTGCGCGGCGAGATGGAAGACGATTTCCGGCTGAAATTCCCGCGTTACTTTCCCGATATGCTGGAGGTCGCGAATATCTCCTTCCACGCAGCGCATACCACGCTCAACGCCGGCGAGAACATACAGGCTGGGGTCTGTTGGTGGAGGAAGAGAGAAGCCGAGAACGTCTGCCCCAAGCGATTGTAACCAGAGTGAAAGCCAGCTCCCTTTGAAGCCGGTGTGCCCGGTGAGCAGAACCTTCTTATTTCGCCAGAACTGCGGATTCATTGCCACACTTTCCAGGGCGCATGACCCGAACTCCATAACGCTTCCAACTGGTTCTTGTCGCGCAGAGTGTCCATGGGATGCCAGAACCCGTCATGCGGGAACGCGCTGAGCTGGCCTTCATGCGCCAGGCGCTCCAGCGGTTCGCGCTCCCAAACAGTATCGTCGCCTTGAATATATTCGATCACTCGCGGCGACAGGACGAAAAAGCCGCCATTAATCCAACCGGCGCCTTCGGGCTTCTCCTGAAAATTCACGACCTTTGCGCCTTCCGTCACTAACGCACCAAAACGACCAGCCGGACGAACGGCCGTAACCGTCGCGAGTGTCTTCTGCTTGCAGTGAAACGCCAGCAGCTCTTTAAGATTTACATCGGCCACGCCGTCGCCATAGGTAAGGCAGAAATTCTCACCATCAAGGTACCGGGCAACTCGTTTCAGCCTGCCGCCGGTCATGGTTTCAAGGCCAGTATCCACCACGGTGACCTTCCACGGTTCGGCCCCATTCTGGTGGACTTCCACTTTGTTCCGCGCGATATCAAAAGTTACATCGCATACATGAAGGAAGTAGTTGGCGAAGTACTCCTTGATCACGTGCCCCTTGTAGCCACAGCAAATAATGAAGTCGCTGATGTCGTAAGCCGAATACATCTTCATGATGTGCCACAGAATCGGCCGTCCACCGATTTCGATCATCGGTTTGGGTTTAACGGTGCTCTCTTCTGAGATCCGAGTTCCCAATCCTCCGGCCAGGATCACAGCTTTCATTTAGGGAATATCGCTCCTCTCTCGTGCCTCCGCGTTTCCCCGCGTGAATTGTAGTGGAATTGGACTCTCTATCACTATGAGTCCAGGAAGGGAAGTACGCCGCAGAATGTTAATGGCACTTGAATTAAAGGTATCGTAGAAGCGCGAACCAGACAAGAAGGTACACTGCTTAGTACGCGATTGAAGAAAATGAGGTAAATGGCTTATCCGCAACGCTGAGTCCGCTGACCACCCGCAGAATCTTGCGCCGTCCGTTGCAATTTCGCGCCGCCGCAGTGAAACTAAGAATTACCTTTGCACATCCTCATTGCAAATCTTGATCACTACGTGGACCGGCCCGGCGGCGCACCCAGGCTCGCATGGGATGAAGCGCTGTACCTTGCAACCGCCGGGCATCAAGTCACCGCCGTCGCGGATGCATTGAATTCAGACGCTCCTGAGGTGGAATATCACGGAAACATCTGTCTTTTGCGTTACCGGTTGCGCGACTTCCATGCAGCAGATCCGCGTCGCGCTTCCGCGCACCAGAACGCCGCGTGCGAAGTGATGCGCCGGCACGTGAAAAATCCAGTGGACATCGTTCACGGACACGCGCCGCTTCCTTATCTTGCCGCGCTCAATGTCTTTGGCCGGCAAGCACGCGCGGCTTTTACCATCCACTCACCGGCGACCATGGAAATGGAGATAGGCTGGGGCAGCGCCACTCTCAAAGAGAAAGTACGCCGGTTATTCGGACTGCCGCTGCTGAAGCGCATGGAGCGACACTGCCTTGAGCAATCGACACTGCTGACTGCCTTGTCGGAATTTACTCGCCGGCAGATGATCCGGATACATGGGGCGGAACTGGGCGGGCGAATCCATGTGATTCCCGGGTGGGTGGACCTTGAACGGTTCCAGATTGTTTCCGACCGCACAGCCGCCAAGCGGGCGCTTGGCTGGCCGCTGGACGTTCCTGTGTTTTTTACTCTGCGCCGCCTCGTTCCTCGCATGGGGCTCGATCGGCTGGTGCGCGCTGTTGGTATCCTTCGCGATCGCGGCCAGAAGCTGCATCTGGTGATTGGAGGAACGGGTCCGCTGCGTCAGGAACTGGAGCACCTTGCGAGTTCGTTGAACCTGAGCAGTTCCATTCATTTTTTGGGACGTGTGCCCGACGCGGACCTTCCCACCATGTATGGCGCCTGCGATGCGTTTGTCCTGCCCACGGCCGGGCTTGAATGTTTCGGGTTGATCGCGCTGGAAGCCCTGGCCTGCGGGCGGCCAGTTCTGGCTACACCCGTGGCTGCCATACCAGAAGTGGTCTCCAACTTTGAAAAAGAATGGCTCGCGACTTCGGCGGATGAAGGCGCCATTGCCGACCTGCTTCATGCCTATTTATCAGGACGATTGCCCGACCATTCTCCTGCTGAGTTGCGGAGCCGCACTGAAGAGCTTTACTCGCAGCGCACTCGTTTGCAGCAATTTGCCAGAGCGGTGCTTGACTCTCCCGGCGCTGAAGGCGCGTGATGCCCTCGTACCGCGGCCGCCTGGCGCCTTCTCCAACCGGATACCTGCACTTGGGACACGCGCGCACCTTCTGGGTGGCCTACCAGCGGGCGCGCGCCTCTGCCGGGGAACTCGTGTTCCGCAATGAAGACCTGGACC
>DATNDP010000148.1:0-12102 GCA_035553195.1 Candidatus Acidiferrales bacterium | reverse complement strand
GCAGCAGGTTAGCGCGCGGGCGCAGCAGGTTAGCGCTCTTCCTCGCCATCCAACCTGAGAAATAGCTACTTCGTAGTAGAATCTCCACGCTCCGTACCGAAACGGGAAAGCTATGCACCCGCCCATCATCGCCATGTTCCTCGAAAGCTCTCGCACCGGGGTCGCGATGTGCACCGCGGGCGGCGTGGTTTTGCTGATCGGAGCATGGGCGGCAAAAAAAGATATCGCCGAGGCCCGTGGCCTGGACAAGATCGTAGCCTTGAAGAATGTGTGTTTTGCTGCGCCGCTGGCGGTCTTTGGCGCGTTGCATTTCTTCGGCCCGCAATTCGTCAAAGACCTGGTGCCGCCATACATGCCAGGCCGCATGTTCTGGGTTTATTTCGTTGGCTGCGCATTGATCGCCGCGTCTCTCAGCATCGCCACCAGGATTGCTGTGCGCTGGTCCGGCCTGCTGGTGGGAATCATGATGTTTTCGTTTGTCGCGATGCTCTATTTGCCTTCAGGGCTGCGCCATTTGCACGCCCGAATTACCTGGACCATCGTGTTCCGCGAGACGTCATTCGGCGGCGCGGGCTGGATCCTTGCCGGAACTGCTATGAACGCGTGGCGCGCGGGACGCAAAAGCACGCTGGTCAGTGTGGGCCGTGTTTGTGTCACGCTGGCTGTGATTGTTTTTGGTGTTCTGCACTTTCTCTACCCTACCGGCCTTCCCGGAGTCCCGCTGCAGAAGCAATTGGCCCTGTGGATTCCCGGGCGCGTGGTCATTGATTATCTGACGGGGGCAGCTCTTCTTGCCGCCGCGGGAAGTGTTGTGCTGAGGAGCAAAGGGCGCACGGTGACAACGTGTCTCGGCGCGTGGCTTTTGCTTATGCTCCTGATCATCTACCTGCCGGTTATGATCACTGCGCTGTTGCAGCCGGCGATCGGTACCAAGGTGGAAGGGATCAACTACTTTTTTGACACGCTGCTGTTTACGGGAGCCATCTTCGCGCTCGCCAGCGCGACGCCACAACCGGCGGTCGAGCGATCAGGTACGGTCACGAAGACGCTTTCGGCAACAGGAACGGAATCTTCCGCGCAGCGGTAGATGTTTAGTGGCGCCTCTTGCGGGCGCCGACAGTAACACCGTTTTCTTTCACTGCTATGTTCTTCGATGCCCCAGCGCCGGTCTCGCAAATATCAGCGACTGTTCCGCAACGCCGTCGAAAGGCTTGGCCACATCCGCCACCCTGATGCGCTTGACCCTCTTGTCCTGGGCCCTACAGGTTTTCTTCCAGCGCGTACTCCACCACCACTTCCGGGGTCGCGACCGCGACCGTGCCGTAGAGTGGTCACCTGCCTTTGAAGGACTCGACGAGCTGCTTTGCCTGCTGATCGTTCACTCCCGCCATTCTGAAGTTCAGCCGCACGGAGTTGAACAGCGACACATCCGGACGCACGGGCTTAGACCGATCCATGCTACCGCGAATGCTCACGTGAATTGCTTTGAGCGGGATCTCCGATGCTTTAGCCAGAACCTGCATCAGTTCCACGCCGCAGCAGGCCACGCCGGCAAGGAACAGCTCCGCGGGCGTGACTTCTTCTCCGGGGCAGCCGTTCTGTTCCGGCCCGTCTACAACAAGATGATGATTGCGCGCACCACACATCACACGGCCGAAGACGGACGTTGATGCGGCTTGGACGTCGTATTGTCGTATGTCTGTTTGCGCCATGGGATTCCCTCCAAGGTGATGTAAAGAACACCAGCGCTAAAGCGCAAATTCTATTACAGCCTGTACCCCGGCGAGCCGCCCCAGCAGCCCAAAAGCGGGTCTGCCGGGGTCCCCGAGTAAAGGCCGGGGCCTACACCCTAAAAGCACAAGAAAGGCCGCCTGTCCTCAAGCGGCCTGTTGTCTGAAACCGCAAACTCTCTATGCCAC
Source organism: Candidatus Acidiferrales bacterium (assembly GCA_035553195.1). GTDB lineage: Bacteria > Acidobacteriota > Terriglobia > Terriglobales > Acidobacteriaceae > Angelobacter. Next base: position 10,183 of record DATNDP010000148.1, on the reverse strand, counting down.
CTTTTTCTGGCTGCCGCAAAGAGGACAGTTGCTGACGACGCGATCACGGTCTTGCCGCAATCTCCTTTGGAAGCTCAGATAGCGCGGACCTGAGTCGGCTTCCACCGGCTCGCGCGCAGGCGCTTCCGGACGCTCTTCAACGCGGTACACCCGCGGATCTTTAAGCGTTTCAGCGTCGGGCCCAGGGACGCTCTCCCCTGTACCGCTGCTCACACTTGGAGGGCGACTGCTCTCCTTAAACGTGCCGGTTTCCTCAGGAATGCGGCTGCTGACTTGCGACTGCTGCCGCTGCTGCTGTTCACGCTCGGCCTTGATCGCATCTTCCCGTCCGGCGATGGACGGCTTGTTGGGACGAAGAGTGACGTCGCCGCCGCTGGAGGCCACGCCCCAAAGGTCGTCACGCTGGCCGCGCTTCTCTGGCGTGAAGTCGCGCTGCAGGCTTTGCCGGCCCTCCTCGCTCAAGGCGGAGGTGCGCGTGCCTTTCACCTGGTCGGCCGGAGGCGTGATCACGCGGTTGGTGCGCTCGTTGTACATGACCGTGCCCTCCTTCCAGCGATCTTCAAACTGTTTCTCGTAGTTTGACCAGTCGCCCTCAGAGCCAAGCTTCTTTTCGTCGTACTCCGGCAGCATCTGGATGCGTTCCTTGTCCAGCTCGGCATAAAACTTGTCTTCATGGTGGCCGTAGGGCTGTATGCGGTTGGCGGGGACGAGGAACTTCTTGCTGGTGAGCCAGCCGCCGGTGTCCACCACTACGTAATGTATGTCGCCGGTGGAATGATCGAAAATTACGTCGTCGATTTTTCCCAGCTTCTCGTCGTTGACGCCATAAACCTCGGCGCCGCGGATGTCTTCCGCGTCTTCAAATTTGATGTCATGCAGGATGCCGTAATGGGCCATGTGAGCTCCCCCAGAATTGAATCTCGTCTTTGAAAATTATGATGCGCGGGGAAGGCGGAGAGCAGTCCTGAAAGGAGTGCTGCTCGCGCTCGCAAAAATCGAAGACATTACGTTAATGAACCCTGTGCACTCAGGGGACGAAAGTATCGTGTCTTTGAAGATGTCCTTCCATCCAGTTTTTTACTGGCCAGGTTGTGTACTCAGCTTGAATGATGTGGCACAGCCGATTGCATCAGTTCCAAATACGATATCTGAAGTTTGGAGTTCTAGGCGAAGCGCTCGCGAATTCGCTGGTACGTCGTCTCCAGGTCTTCGGGCAGCACGCGCGTTTCGCCTACGACAGACATAAAGTTGGCGTCCGCCACCCAGCGCGGCAGCACGTGCATGTGAATGTGGGCGGCCACGCCCGCTCCGGCGGCCTTGCCGAGGTTGATGCCCATGTTCAGCCCGTCCGGGTGGTAGAGTTCACGCAAAATAACTTCAAGGCGCTGGGCCAGGGCGATCATCTCCTGCGCGGCTTCGGGCTCGAGTTTCTGCAACTGGTCAGTGTGCCGAAATGGAACCACCATTACGTGCCCAGAGGTATAGGGGAAGCTGTTGAGAATAATGAAGCAGTGGCGGCCGCGGTGGACGATGCCGGCCCGGCGATCGTCGCCGGCCTGCAAAGCCGCGCAAAATATGCATTCAACGGCCTTGTCGGCGCCTGTCACGTAAGCGTATCGCCAGGGGGTAAACAGGAAATCCATGCCCGATGAAGATACCAGATCACTGAAGGTCAATAGCGCGTTTTTGAGCCCCAGACAAGGGTTTGACAGTGGTTTAGCACGTTGCTATAGTCGAAAGAGTCTTATGGCACCATCAGGACTGCCGTAAGATCCGGCCGCTGGTTTTGAAGCTTCCACAGGGCACATTCGGGAGCCAGTCACGCCAGTCCAACCTTCAGCACGTCATTGATTCTCTGCGATGAGTCCCGGCGTGTTTAAGGTCCGGTAAGGGAAAAGGAATGTCCGTCGAGCAGACTGCCAGAAAATTACCTCCCGACCCGGACGCTGGAGAGACGAGTTCCTCCGGCCCGCAAGAAGTCCTGCGTACACAACCTACAAATATGTCCGGTCAAAACACTCAACTCGAATCCACTGAGCAGCCCGCCGCGGGCACAGCTCAAAAAGAAGAAACCCACATGGACGATTTCGCCGCAGCTCTTGAATCGTACACCCTTGAAACCGAGCCGGCGCCGAGCGAAGACAACGTCTTCAAAGGCACCGTGATCAAGATCACTCCCACGCACGTTGTCGTGGACATCGGATTTAAATCCGAAGGCCTGGTCCCGATCGCCGAAGTTACGGACGCGCACGGCAATGTGAAGTTCCAGTCGGGCGATCCCATTGAAGTGATGGTGCAGCGCGGCGAGAACGAAGAAGGGGCGGTCCTTCTTTCACACGAGCGCGCGCAACGTGTCCGGGTGTGGGAGAACATTGAGAAGGCTTACCACGCGAAGGAAGCCGTCAAGGGAACGATTGTTGAGCGGGTGAAAGGCGGGGTTTCCGTGGATATCGGCGTGAAGGCATTCATGCCGGGCTCGCAGGTCGATGTACACCCTATTCGCAACCTGGACACACTGAAGGGCCAGGAAATTGAAGTCCGGGTAATCAAGCTGAACAAGAAACGCGGCAACATTGTGGTCTCACGCAAGGCGATTCTGGATGAAGAGATCGCCAGCAAGCGCGGAAAGACGCTGGAAAATTTGCACGAGGGCGCGGTGCTCACCGGCACGGTAAAAAACCTGACCGACTACGGCGCTTTTGTGGATATGGGCGGCATTGACGGCCTGCTGCATATTACCGATATGTCCTGGGGCCGGCTGACGCATCCTCGTGACCTCGTCCACGTGGGCGACCAGATCCAGGTAAAAGTTCTGAAGTTCGATCCCGATAAGCTGCGCGTCTCGCTCGGGTTTAAGCAGCTCACGCCCGATCCCTGGCTGGATGCGGCGGAGCGCTACCCAATTGGCGCGCGCGTTCGCGGTCGCGTGCTGAGCGTGACCGATTACGGCGCCTTCGTTGAGCTGGAGCAGGGCATTGAAGGGCTGGTCCACGTGAGCGAGATGTCGTGGTCCAAGCGGATGAAGCATCCTTCCAAGCTCGTGAACGTTGGCCAGGAGCTTGAGAGCGTGGTGCTGAATGTGAATCCAACCGAGCGCCGTATCTCTCTGGGCCTGAAGCAGCTCGAGTCGAACCCGTGGGAGCGCCTGCACGAGAAATATCCGATCGGATCAACCGTTGAAGGTCGCGTACGAAACCTGACCGACTTCGGCGCGTTCATCGAGATCGAAGACGGCATTGACGGCCTGGTGCACGTAAGCAATCTGAGCTGGACCAAGCGCGTGAAGCATCCTTCAGAGGTCCTCAAGAAGGGCGAGAAGGTGAAGGCCGCGGTACTCGGTATTGAGCCGGAGCAGCGGCGTCTTTCGCTGGGCGTGAAGCAGCTTCAGCCCGACGCATGGGAGACGTTCTTCAGCACGCATCGCATTGGCGACGTGGTACACGGCAAGGTGTTGCGGATGGCGCAGTTCGGTGCCTTCGTTGAGATTGCCGAAGGCGTGGAAGGCCTCTGCCACAACTCAGAAGCCACCGATTCCAACGGCACCCCGGTAAAGCTGGAAGGTGGACAGGAGCACGACTTCAAGATCATCAAGATGAACCAGGAAGAAAAGAAAGTCGGGCTCAGCCTGCGTGCGGTAGGCGAGGAAGCCAGCCGCGCCGAGGTAGAGTCGTACAAGCATCCGGCTTCGAGCGCGACCACCACGCTGGGCGACATCATCAACTGGAAGCGCGCCGGCAACGACCAGGACTAACGGAATCACATTCAAATCGGAAGGCCGCCGAGTTAGGCGGCCTTTTTGCATGTCAACACGGTGAGTGGTCGGGCCGAACGGACGAAACCAGCTATTTTGACGTCTTCACTTTCAGGTTGATGGTCGCCTGCTTGCGGCTGTCAAAGGCGCTCAGCGTTTTGGTGTCACTGCGAGCCCCTTCATATTCGGCGTAAATTTCGTAATCAACGTTGGGAGAGAGCGCGCTAAACCGGTAAGCGCCGTCAGCTTCAGTGATGTACGTTTTGATGGCGAGCGTGCGCGTATTCTTCAAATGGACCACCGCCTTGAGCAGAGGCTGGCCGTGAGCGCTCACCACGTGTCCGCTCACCGTGCGCAAAGCTCCTTCGCTCTGCGCGGCGCAGGCAAGCGCGGTCGATAATACAATCACAAGGCCGATAGCAAATTTCACTCGCACCAATAACTCCGATCTGTTCCGTTAACGGTGTCCCGAAGCATCGTTCATATGCAGGCTGATGTCCTGGATCTCTTCTTTATTAATATGAACCTTGGTTTCGCCCGTAAGTTTCATTTTCTTGTGGATATTGGGCACACCGTTTTCGACTGGAGCGACTTCGGCCCGCCCGGAAACAACGTAATCGCCAGGACCGGGAGGCACGCGCTGGGCAAACTCACCGCGATGGTCAGAAATGAGGTCCCAACTGGGATGTTTCTTTCCCTCACGATGGATGGTAATCCGGACGCCGTACATTGGATGGTCGTCCGGCCCATAGGCCGTCCCCGAGATCAATCCATAGTGTTTGCGCAGGTCTGAGTTTTCTTGAGCCGTACCGGAGGAGATCAACAAGGCGAGACTGACGCAGAGGGCCACGCTTATTGCGCAGCATGGCCGTCTAATAATCACTGTCTTCGTCTTCCTCTTCCATATCATCATCCTCCTCGTCATCCTCGTATTCGTCAACCGGGTTCAGTTCGAGGGGACTCTTGGTGATGACTTCGAAATCGGTTCCGCACTCGGGACAGGAGACAATTTCCCCTTCCTCGAGTTCTTCTTCATCCAAATCCAGATCCGTTTCACATTCGGGGCAAATCGCCATCTCTTCCTCCGGCGGGCCGCAACAAAGCTGGCAGGGACCGCATGATTATATTTAGAATCTTCACGTATTATCGTCAAGTTTCCCGATGAGGTCTAAATCTTTGATCTTCTTCCGTTCCTTTAGCAGAGTTACCTTGCTGTTCTTGTTTGGCCTAGAGATGCTTTGCGTCTCGCATGCCGTTGCCCAGAAAACCGCGTCGCGATCGCGGCCAACAAAGTCGCACAAAGCAGCCTCATCTGCGCGAGCAGAAGAGAATGGCGAAAAAGATATTTCCGCCGGCGCCAAGGATCAGACGGTTGAACAAATCATCCATGATGTTTCCCCGCAACAAATTCAAAAGGACATTGAAAAGCTGGTAAGCTTTGGAACCCGCAACACGCTTTCCGTCAATAACCCTGATGCTGCAACATCGGATCAAGGCATTGTGGCTGCCTACAAGTGGATCAAGTCAGAATTGCAACGCTACTCTGATGCTTGCGGCGGCTGCCTGGAAGTGAAAACTGACGAGCGTGTCCTGATGCCTGAAGGACCGCGCACGCGACTCAAAGGTCCCACGAACGTTCAAAACGTGTGGGCCATTCTGCGCGGGACGGACCCTGCCCTGCAAAATCGGATTTATCTGGTCACCGGGCACTACGATTCGCGCCGCAAGGATGTGATGAACTCCACCGATCCGGCTCCGGGCGCCAACGATGATGCCAGCGGGACTGCTGTTTCCCTCGAGTGCGCGCGTGTAATGAGCAAACACAGGTTTCCCGCCACAATCATTTTTCTCACAGTGGCCGGTGAAGAGCAGGGTCTGCTGGGAAGCGGCCACTTTGCCAAACGTGTCAGTGAACTTGGGCTTGGCCTTCAGGGTGTGCTGAACAATGACATTGTGGGTGGCAATCGCACACCCGGCGACAAACTGCAGAACAACAACCTGGTGCGCGTCTTTTCTGAAGGCATCCCTGCCACAGCTAATGCGGAACAACTGAAAGCAATCGAGGCTACCGGAGGCGAGAATGACTCGCCCTCGCGCGAACTGGCACGTTACGTTGCCGAAGTCGCGCGCACGTACGCCAGCAGCTTTGGCCAGTTCACTCCTGACCTGATTTTCCGTCGCGACCGCTACCTGCGCGGCGGAGACCACATTTCCTTCAGTGAAAAAGGCATTGCCGCAATCCGCCTGACCGAGTATCGCGAAGATTTTCATCATCAGCACGAAGATCCGAGAACGGAAAACGGCATCGAATATGGAGATTTGCCGAGGTTTCTCGATTACAACTACATCGCCAATGTCGCCCGTTTGAATGCGGCCACGCTGGCCTCGCTGGCGCTGGGTCCCGCGCCTCCGGTCAAGCCTCGTGTGCTCACGCATGAACTCGAAAACGACTCCAAACTTGAATGGGGAGCGGCTCCTGGAGCCATTGCTTACGAAGTTTTGTGGCGCAAAACCACAGATGCTTTTTTCCCGGCTGAGAACGTCACCAAAACCGACAGCACCAGCATCGACATGCCTGAATCAAAAGATAACGTGATCTTTGGCGTACGCTCGGTCGATGCCAAAGGACACAGAAGCGTGATCGAAGTTCCCGAACCGCAACGGTAATATGCGTCGAGATACAACGTTCCAATTCGGCTTGCCGCGCTTTGATGGCGCTCTGCGCGGGATCATCCTGGTCACGCTTGGAATTTGGGTCGTGATCATTCTCGCCTGGGCCGTGGACAAGCCTCTGGCTGCAGCTATTATCGCCTTTGGTCAGCTAAACCCCGCAGCATTTGTGCACGGCGCTGTGTGGCAGTTGCTGACCTATCCCTTTATCCACCTTGATCCCACCCATGTGCTGTTCGCTTTGGTGGGCGTGTACTTCATCGGGGGACCGGTTCAGGAGAGGATTCGTTCTCGGGCCTTCCTGGAGCTCTATCTGGTTTCTTCGATCATCGCCGGGGGCGTTGGAGTGCTGGTCGCGATGAGCGGGCGGACCCCAGGGCCCGCATACGGCGCCGGCTGCGCGGCGGACGCCATTCTGATGGTCTTTTACATGATGAACCGCGGCACCTCCATCATGCTGTTCCCTCTGCCATTCCAGATTCCTGTACTCTGGGTGGTGGTTGGTATCGGCGGAATTGAAGGCGCCTACTTCATCCTGAGCGGCTTTTCCTTCTTTTATCTCGTGCAATTGTTTGGCCTGGGCTCGGGCTATCTCTGGTACCGGTTTATGTGGCGTCGCAGCATCGCCGGAACCATGGCTGATCAAGTGGTCGGGTTCCGGAACAGTTACTACCGCTGGAAGCGCCGTCGTGCCGCGCGCAAGTTCGAAGTCTACATGCGCAAGCATGAGCACGATCCCAAACAGTATTTTGATGAATACGGTAACTTCAAACCGCCTGACGACAGAGACAAAAAGGACCGCGGTCCGGGTGGGTGGGTGAATTAGAGCAACTGTCAATTAGCAATTGGCCTCTGCAATGGATGCTTTCCGAGACACGAAGATGTTTCTTGACTCGGGTAAATTGTTCCACGCGGAGCCGTCGCGACGCAGTCACTTACGTCCATCAACGCTCTTTTTTTAACAGTGCCTTTCCGCTCCTGAACAACGCCTGCTGCTATCAACGCTGCTTGCATCTTGTCATCCTGAGCGATGCCCGAATGCCGCGTCAGCGACATGAGGGCGAGTCGAAGGATCTATGCATCTCAATTCGGAAGGCCAAGTAACGAAGATTGACCATTCCGCGGCCCTGTATTAAAGGGTCTATTCTGGAAACGTCATGAAGCAGTTGATTTTCATTTTGGGGATTGCAGGTATTTCGTTGCTGGTGTATGCCCTGGTCCCTAGTTTCCGAATCGTCCGCATCCGGTTCCGGAACCGTGTGATCTGGCGAAGCAAAGAGGGTGTCTGACCGAAGTTCTACGATCATCAAGGTTGGCTAGTCGCCATTTGCTAATTGCCAACTGCTAATTCCCATCTGCTACTTGCTTCTTCTTCCCGCCGGCCGCAGCCTCTCCTCCCTCCGCCGCTCTGGACGTCCAAGCTCATGCACTTCGCCCGCGCCGACCACATGCAGGCGCATGAAGTTGGTTGAGCCGCTAGCGGTACGCGTTCCTGCAACGATGGCAATCACGTCCCCTGGCTGCACCGCGTGCTGCTTCAGCATCATGCGTTCGGCAGTGCTCACCATTTCCTCCGTGTTGATGCCCATGTCACACCACACCGGCTGCACGCCCCACATCAGGTTCAGGCGCGCGCAAACAGAGGGATTCGCCGCAAAGGCGTAAATAGCAGCTTTCGGTCGGTATTTGGAGATCAGCCGCGCCGTGGTCCCAGTCTCCGTGTACACGGCGATGGCTTTCATGTCCAGGTCCTGCGCCGCGTGCGCCACGGATTCACAAATCGTCTCGGAGATTGAAAGATGACGGTTCGACCGGCGGCGCGGAATGATCTCCATGTTGGACTCCGCCTCCATGGCAATCTTGGCCATCATGGCGATAGATTCGCGCGGATACTTCCCGCGGGCGCTCTCCGCTGAGAGCATGATCGCATCCGTGCCGTCCAGAATGGCATTGGCCACGTCACTGGTTTCGGCGCGGGTGGGCCTTGGGTTCTCGACCATCGACTCCAGCATCTGCGTGGCTGTAATCACTGGCTTGCGCCAGTCCGCCGCCCGGCGAATGATCCGCTTCTGAATGACCGGAACCTTTTCGGCAGGCATCTCCACGCCCAAATCGCCGCGCGCCACCATTACGCCGTCGGCTACGTCCAGGATTTCATCCAGATTGCTGTCTTCCACTGCCTGCGGTTTTTCCAGCTTGGCAATCACCCACGCATCGCACTGCCGTGCGTGCAGCAGCCGCTTGACAATACGCACGTCATCCGCCGTGCGGACAAATGAAGCCGCAATCATGTCCACGCCATGCTTGATGCCGAATTCCAGGTCTTTCTCGTCTTTTTCCGTGAGCGAGGGAACGCTTACTACCGTACCGGGCAGGTTGATGCCCTTATGCTCGCCCAGCATTCCGCCATTGATGACCTCGCACTCCACGTCTTCGCCGCGCACTGCCAGCACCAGCAGTTCGATTAATCCGTCAGAGAGCAGTATGCGCGAGCCCGCCTCCACTTCCTGAGCAAGCGTCTTGAAAGTAGTCGCTACCAGAGCCGCCGTTCCGGCTATGTCGCGCGGCGTGATGGTCAGGTGAGAGCCGCTCTTCAGCGCCACCGGCGTCCGGTACTTGAGCCTCCCCGTGCGGATTTTCGGACCTTGCAGGTCCTGCAGAATGCAGATGGTGCGTCCTTCCTTTTCCGCCACCTTGCGCACGCGTTCGATTGTGCGGGCATGTTCCTCGTGCGTGCCGTGCGAAAAATTAAGCCGGGCCACATCCATGCCCAGCCGCATCATGTCCCGCAGCACCGGCTCAGAATTGCTGGCCGGTCCCAGCGTACAAACAATTTTGGTTTTGCGGTGTCCGCCTGCACCTGTGATTTCCTGGGGTTTTACTCCACTCATTCCGGCCTATACCTTTTCCATGGTTTCGTCTTTTGTCACCGGCCCGTGGGCCACGATCTTGGGATAAATTTGCGCGTTCAACTCCGCCCCCATCAGCACAATCACGGAGACGATATACAACCATACCAGCAGCGCGATGGCTGCGCTGAGCGAACCGTAGACTACGGTGTACGTGGCGTAATGAGTCACGTACCAGCCAAAGAACATAGTGGCCGCAAACCAGAGCAGAGTTGCCATCACGGCGCCCGGCAACACTCTTCGCCATGATTGTGTCTTGGGCAGCCCATGGTGGTAGATCAGGCTGATCACCGCGATGCTGGTGAGCATGGCAATTGCCCAGCGCACGCCATCCCACAGCAGGATCACCAGGGGCTTGAACAGGTGCATGGTTGCCGTTTGGACCCAATCTTCAATCTGGTTCCCGAACACCACCAGGATGGTGGCGAACCCCAGCGGGACCAGCGCCAGGCACACCAGATAAAAAGCCACTGCCCGTTCCTTCCAGAAACCCCAGGTGTTTGGCAGGTTATACGCTTTGCGGAATCCTTCCATCCACGAAATCATCACGCCCGAGGCCGCCAGCAGCGTCACCGTGGATGCCGAAATCAGAATGCGAGTCGCGTGATGTTGTTTGGTCTGGAAGAACGCCAGCGCCGCCGATCTTGGCCCCGGCGGAAGCACCCAGTGCACCGTTTCCGAGATCTGCGTCAGGAATCCCGCCGTGCTGTGCGATGCCTCGAGGATGGATGTAACCACCAGGAAGGCCGGAAACAACGTGAGAATCGACGAGTACGCCGCAGCTTTGGCAATGGAGAACTGGCCGTGCATAAACGACTGCCAGAACGCTCGGCGTAAGCGGGTAAAGTGCATG
>DATNDP010000147.1:0-3603 GCA_035553195.1 Candidatus Acidiferrales bacterium | reverse complement strand
CGCTATGACGGACTATGAGCGCATAATGCGGCTGCCAATTTTAGCGGGCCGGCTGCGGTGACGGCGTGGGCGTGGGACGGACGCCTCCGAAATCAACCTTGGGCGCCTGACGCGAGCCTTCACTGGCGGCGAAGTATGCGTCATTGCGATGGAAACCTGCAATCCCGGCCCAAAAGCTGGTGGGAAACTGGCCGATGAACGTGTTGTAATCCTGCAAGGTATCGTTATAACGCTTGCGCTCCACGGCGATGCGGTTCTCCGTGCCTGCCAGCTCATCCTGAAGTCGCAGAAAGTTTTCATTGGAGCGCAACTGGGGATAGTTTTCTACCACTACCAGCAATCGCCCGAGAGCGCCGTCCAGTTGCCGGTTGGCGGCAATCTTATCCTGCGGCGTGTTGGCGGAAAGCAGTTGCGAGCGGGCCCTGGCAATATCGCCAAACACAGTCTGCTCCTGGACGGCGAAGCCTTTCACCGTCTCCACCAGGTTGGGAATCAGATCAGCGCGCCGTTGCAGCACGATATCCACCTGCGACCAGGTAGATTTCACGGCCTCATTCTTGGCCACCATCTGGTTCTTTGCGCTCACGTAACTGCCAAAGCAGGCGACCACGACGACCGCAATAATCACAAGAACGATGATCAAGGCTTTCATTCCAATCTCCTGAAACAGAATGCGTGTGATTACAACTTGTCTACCGCTTCAACAACAACTTCAATGGCCCGCAGGTAGCCGGCAAAAACTTTGTTTACGTCCAGTGTTTCCGCTTTTAACTTGTGTTGTCTCACGCCGAGCAATTGTTGCAGCGGCTGCGGGTCAAAGCTCAGCTTCGCGGCAATGCGTTGCGCCACTTCAGCTTTGTGTTGCGGAGGCGCTTCTCCCATGGCGATCAGCGTATGCCGGAACAGCGCAAGAAAATTGGAGACAGAGTCGAGCATTAGATGGCGAAGTTTGGCGTCATCTCCCAGCACTGAGAGATAGTGCTGGCGAAGCAGGAGGAGCTTGGTCCTGATCTCATGCTCCAGTTGCACCCGATGCAGCGCCATTGGAACGTCAAGATCCTGGAAGGGATCTGTGCCATGCAAGATCCGGTGACGATGCTTAATGTCAAACATCTCAATAGGAAATACGTCCGCCACCGCCTGGAGTTCGCTCTGGGTGAAGAATAATGGCGCGGGATAGCCAAGCCCTGTCCACCAGGCGAGAACGGGCGCGAGCAACTGCATGACAGGAACGCTGAGCTCATTCACTACGGCCAGAACATTCACGTCAGAAAATTCCGGCTGAAAATCGTCTGCCGCCGCGGAGCCGTGCAGGACTAGTGAGATAAGGTTCTGCCCGGCTGCGCTACTCAGACGCCGTATGAGACCGCTGAGATGTTCTTCCAGCTTCATTCGAACTTTTCCTCGATCTGAGTTTCCTTCTTGCGTTGATGAATCCCGGTTTGTGTGGCTTACCAGCTCGCACCTATCGCGAGCGTTACAAAGTTGGCCGGCTTACCAGGTTCCGTTGGCGCCGTGCAAACCGCGCCCAAATTATCAGGTTCCGCTGGCGCTGTGCCGAATTCTCCCAAATTACCAGCTTCCGCTAGCGCCTCCGCCGCCGGAGCTGCCTCCACCAAAGCCGCCGAAGCCGCCACCGCCGCCAAAGCCTCCACCACCGCCCCATCCTCCACCGGAACTCCAGCCTCCGCGGCCAGAGCTCCATCCGCCTCGGCTGAGCCCACCCAGTCCGGCCCAGAAGATGGCTGAACCAAGACCGGAACCGCCATAACCTCCTCCGCCCCATCCTCCACCTCGCCAGCCGCCGCGTCCGCCGCGTGTAATGGCGCGCACGATGGCGCCGAAAACCGCAATCACAATCACGATGAGAATGGGAATCAGTATCCAGGGGAAATTGCCCCCGTCAGAAGCTTGCGGCTGCGGTGTGGGGGCTTGTGTGCCGGTGAGGGTCACGTGAGCATCGTCCGCGATGACTTGCGCGACGCGCTGCGTCATAAGGCGCAATGCCGCGCCATACTCGCGTTGCCGGAGAAATGGAACTGCCTCACGTCCAAAGCCGCCGACTTTGCCATCGGGCAGGATTGGCTCCAACCCGTAGCCAACCTCGGTGCGATAGCGATGGTCATTCACCGCCAGCAAAATCAGCACACCGCGATTGCTCGACTTGGGCCCGATGCCCCATTGCTTGTAAAGATCGGAGGCGTAGCTTTCAATGTCGGCACCATCGAGCGAGCGGATAGTGACCACGGCAATCTGCGCGCCGGTCTTGTGGTCAATCTGGCTGGCGAGTTGTTCAATCGCCTGGCGCGAGGCGGGATCCATCACATGGGCAAAATCATCGACGTAGCCCGTGGGCTGGAGCTTCTTGATGGGCTCCGCAGAGAGCAGTGTCGTGAACGCCAACGCCACGCAGAGCAACAGCGCCTTCACCGTGCGAGATCTGGGGAGCATCGATTGGATTATAAATTGGCGTGGCTATTGCGAAGGGGTAATAAGTGGGGACCCGGTGTGCCGAAGTCACGGCGCGCAACGCCTTCGCCGTTGAAGAAGACATATTCTGATTTCAAATTGCCGATGAGATCGGATTCGGCGACGATGCCGGGCGTCATATACCAGTAGAGCGTGCCTGAGCCGCCGCCGGATTTTCCACGCGACTGCCGTCGGCGTCATAGGCGTAGTTGAAAGTTCCGGAGGCGGTGGAAGCGCTGGCAATACGGTTTTCAGCGTCATAGGTGGCGGTGACATTATCCGTGGGATCGGAAATCATGTTTCCGGCTGCATCGTAGCCATAGCCGGAGAGCTGATTGTTCACAAGCGCTGGAGCATTCAGCAACTCTGCGCCGCACTTTGGTGATGGTCTTATTGGTGAGATTGCCCGAGAACGGGCCAGCAGCCGATGTTCTTAAACATGCGTGTCATTCTCCCGAAGGGCATTGAACAGGTTGTGTAGCTCCTCTTGATGTGAACTATTCAAAAGATTTTTTTCAGCTCCCTTTACAAAGTACAGTTCTAGCTCTCCCTTTTCAGGCGTATCTTCAATTACGCGGACACCATCCAGAATACAGAAAAACCCAAAGATTGCTGATGCGGCCGATTCTTCGAGCGCCCGCCGAAGCATGTTGCGATCTGAGTCCGATAATCCATGGTACCAACGCGATAATGCAATAACTCCTGGTGATGGAGATCTTCCTGACGGGTTTTCCAAGATAGTTAATGTATTCTTTACCGCTGCGTCGCTCGTTCGCAGCTTGATGATGTGGACAAATTCCTCAGCGTTCAAATCGTAACCTCGGAAGCAAGCTTTTGGACAACCGATTCCGGTACTCGCGTGTAATCATGGAGATCTTGAAGATCGTCTACAAGACGTTCCTTGGGGGTCTTATTCTCCTGTTCTCGTCTTGCCGGTATATTTTTGTGCTCTCGCGTCGGAAGAGCAATCACGGTCGCAGCTTCGGGGTCATATCCAGGGACTGCATTGGCCATCAGATCGGCCCGCGGAACATGGTGGAGATCGACGGGCAGGTTCTGCGGGGTTGATACGACGCCGAACCAACTCGCGAGCATGTCATGCAGAAGCGGTTGACGCATATCGTTGAGCAGCAG
>DATNDP010000146.1:0-3779 GCA_035553195.1 Candidatus Acidiferrales bacterium | reverse complement strand
GAAAAATACGTGTGACACAGCCTTCAAGGCTGTGCAGAAGGGGAGCTTCTCTCCGGGAAATACTTCCCAGCCAGCTTTGCTCCTGAAGTCGGGCCTTCGATGAGGATCGGTGAGCACAGGCCGGCGGTTTGTTACTAGGGCGTATTAGACACCGTCAGCAGCCATCCGGGTAGTCTAAATTTGCGAGGGCGGACGCGGGCGTCAGTCCCAGTCCCGCGCAAACAAAACAGAGCCCTGGCTCGCCAGGGCTCCGCAAAGCGAAAGCTTTTTTATTTGTGTTCTAGAAATCCCTTCAGGTGCTTGGCCACGGCTTCCGCCATGGACTGCTGGTTCTTGTCGCCGCCTCGTTGCTTGTTGACCGAGTAGGCCCACATCATCTTGGTGGAGTCCACTTCAATGAGCTGAACGGAGACGCTTCCTTTATCTTCAATGCCGGCGCAATAGGCAAACAGGCAGCGGGCTATCTTGCCGCCGGTGGATTCCTGCTTGATTTCCACGGGCGCCGCCTTGAGCACGTAGGTTGCTTTTTTCGCATCCGTGACCACGTCCACCGGAACGTGCTTCTTGGCTATGGCCGCGGCCAGATAGGTTTCGAATCCGTTCTGCGGCTCAATATAAACCGACGGCCGGCCTGTCTGCGCAACAGCGGTCATTGAGGTCAGGAGCAATGCGACTGCCAAAAATTTCCTCACTTAGCTTCTCCTCCCAGCGCACTTTATTGCCGAACGCCCCGCTGCACAACGTTACTGGCGTAATACGCTCGTGACGCGCTTGGGGGAGGCGCGGCACTCGCGCTCACGCGCGTATTAGCGAGCTTGCTCTACCATACAAGCCCTACCGATCCGGCAACGTTTGTGGCCGTGGCAATTTTGCTGATGCTTGTCGCTTTGGCAGCCTGCTGCTACATCCCCGCGCGCCGCGCCATGAAAGTGGACCCACTGGTGGCTTTGCGTTACGAGTAATCATTACTCCTGCCGTAGTGACGTCATGGGGCTCACACTGGCGGCTCGTCGCGCAGGCCAGTAACCGGCGAGCAGAACTACCGCGAGCATGAACATCGGCACCGTAGTAAAGGTGAGCCAATCATGCACAGCTATCCCAAAAAGCAGCGAACGCAGGAAACGGGAAACCAGGAAAGCTGCCAGCCATCCTGAACCGATGCCAAGGGCGGCCAGCCTGAATGCCTGCCCCAAAACAAGCCTGCGGATCTGCCACGGCTGCGCTCCGAGCGCAATCCGAATCCCCAGCTCCTTAAAGCGCTGCGTCACCGAGTAGGTCAGTACCGCGTAGACTCCCATGGCTGCCAGCAGTAGAGCAAGGCTGGAGAAGATTGCAATCAGACCTGTCCGAAAGCGTGGTTGCGCCGTGGTGTCATCTATCAGCGCCTGCATATCGTTGAGCGTTACCACAATCTCCGGGTCCTCGCTGTGGATGACTTTACGAACATCGTCTGCGATGTTTCCGCTTGGCCCCGCCATTCGTATCACGTAATTCTGGTCACGTCCTCCCATGTCCAGCATCGACGCTGGCACTTGCACATAGGGCGCGTAAATTTCCGGTTGGGTTTCTTCATCCAGGCGGATGTGTTTGACCTCTCCGCATACACCAACAATGGTGAGCCAGTCGGAAGCAAAACGAATGCGCTTGCCGATAGGATCCTCATTCGGCCAGAAACGCCGCGCTAATACCTGATTAATCATCGCGACCCGCGGCGCTGTTTCCGTGTCGCTCTCAGCGAACTCGCGCCCGCGTATCAGAGGGATGGACATGGCGTGGAAGTAGCCTGCGGTTACAGGACGTATCTGCGCGCTGCTGCCCTCCCCTTCACGAATGGGCTTGCCTTCCACTTCAAAACTGTTGCCCCAACTGTTACCGCCAAACGGCAGATACGCCGTCATGCCGACGACGGCAACGCCGGGAATTTCCTTCAGACGTTCAGAAGTATTGCGGTAGAACCGCACCAGGCCGGCCGGATCGGGATAACGATTCTGCATGAGCGCTGCCTGGGCTGAGATCAGGCCCTCAGGAGCAAAGCCCGGGTCCTGACGGATGAGGCGGACAAAACTGCGCAACATCAGCCCGGAGCAGACCAGCAGCAGGCAGGAAAGTGCGATCTCGGCAAAAACCAGCAGGCTGCGAGTGCGTTCTGCTGACCTGTTGGATGACGACTGCGTCCCTTGCCGCAGTGTGCTTTGCAAATCTGCTTTCGATCCATTGACGGCAGGCGCCATCCCAAAAACAATTCCAGCAAGCGATGACACGATAATCACGAACATCAGGACGGTGAAATCAAGGTGCACGCGCGTGAGCTCCGGCATGTTCTTGCTCCCCGCACTCTCAAGGAGTGCGAGCCCCAGAGCTGCCATCAGCACTCCAACGCCGCCGCCGATCAGGGAAAGCAGCGTGGTCTCCGCGAGCAATTGCCTGATCAGACGCGTGCGGCTCGCGCCCAGCGCCGCCCGGACTGCCATCTCTCTCTGCCGGGCCGTTGCCCTTGCCAGCATCATGTTGGAAACATTTGCGCAAGCAATAATGAGCAACAAACCGACGGCACAGAGAAGCACCAGCAAGGGGCGGCGCATATCGCCGGCGATCATCTCTGTCAGGCTTACTGAAAAGAATTTGCGCTCGGCGTCGTCTGGATCTAAACGCTTATTCAGCAGGGCGACTTCAGCCTGCGCCTTTGCGACGCTGACTCCCGGCTTCAAATGAGCGAGCACGCGCAGGAAATGAGCATTCGGATGTTGCTGAAAAACCGATCCTCTCAGCGCCGCAGGAACCCATAGCCTGGTGGTTGGACCGGGAAATTCAAAGCTCCCCGGCATCACTCCTACGATGGTGTAAGCGCTGCCGTTCATCATGATCGTCTGGCCGAGCGCGTCCTTCCGGCCGGAGAAGAGTTCCTTCCACAAAGAGTGGCTGAGAACAATTTCGCGATCATGGCCAGGCTCTCCTTCAGATTCGAAGAAGCCTCTTCCCATCTCAGGGGCCGCGCCCAGGATCTCGAAGAACGAAGGAGTCACCAATTGTCCAAACATCAGTTGCGGTTCACCCTGATCGGAAATCACAAACCCATTGCCAGTAAAGGCAGCCAGTTTGTCGAATACCTGGCTTTGCCCGGTGTAGGCGAGGAACTCGCGGGGTGAGAAAGAAATCCGTTCTTCATGCGGAATCTTGTTCCAGAGCATGTAAAGATGGTTGGCATCTTTGTACGGGAGCGGCTGCAGCAGCAAGGAATTCACTACGCTGAACATCAAGGTGGTGGCGCCGATTCCCAGCCCGATCGTCAGCAGGGCGAAAACGCTGAATATCGGATTCTTACGCAGCGTGCGAGCAGCGAACCGCAGATCCTTTCCTGTGCTTTCCGCCCAGCCGGCGACATCCGCCTGCAAGGCTGCTTCGCGCTGCTGCGTAGGATTGCCGAACTGCCGCAGCGCTGCCGCGCGCGCCTGTTCCGCCGTTTGACCAGCCTCCATGTTGAGTTGGGTTCGAGCATCCAGGTGGAAGCGGAGCTCTTCTGTGATCTCCTCTTCCAGCTTGCGTTTACGAAACGTTGCAACCAGGCGCCTGACTATCGACATACAAATCCCTCAACTGAACTTCAGCACAGCGGCAACGGCCCGGGTCACGGTCTCCCATGTCTGTTCCTGGGCTTCGAGCTGCTTTCGTCCTTCTCTGGTGAGCGAGTAATAACGTGCGCGACGGTTGTTTTCTGACGTCTTCCATTCAGCCTTGATCCAGCCCTGCTGCTCCATACGATGAAGCGCCGGATATAAAGA
>DATNDP010000145.1:0-27214 GCA_035553195.1 Candidatus Acidiferrales bacterium | reverse complement strand
GACGTGCGGCTCAATGGGCTCGGGATTAATTCCGGGAAACAGCGGGTTGACCTCGCTTCTGATCTGGACGTGCGGTATGCCGCGCTCTCTGAAGATATCGGCCAGCACATTGCGTCCGGAACCGTACATGCAATCGATGGCGACCTTGAAATTGGCCTTTGCGATCTTGTCGAGATCAGCGAACTTCGTAATTGCGGCGACGTAAGGCGTCTTGAAGTCTGTCTCCTCAACTTTTGCGGCCATGGCTTTTGGCATGGCGCCGGCCCGGACCTCGGCCTCAATCTGGGCGATGATGGCCGGGGTGGCGGAGCCTCCATAATTCGCCTTGAACTTGACGCCGTTCCAGCTCCAGGGATTGTGGCTGGAGGTAATCATCACACCGCCGGCCGTGCCAAAGTGTTTCACCGCGTATGACAAAGCGGGCGTGGGGGTATAGTCATTCGAAATTTTAACGGGAATGCCGGCCTGAGCGATCACCTCGGCGGCAGCCTGAGCAAAGCGGCGCGAACCAAAGCGTGTGTCGTATCCGAGGACCAGCCCGCTTCGTGGATCCTCCTTCTTCAGGACATAGGCGGCGATTGCGCCGGCAACGCGGCGAACGTTTTCGAATGTGTAATCTTCGGCAATTACACCCCGCCAGCCGTCGGTACCGAATTTAATTTCGTCAGCGGACATGTATCACACCAGTTCCGTCATTTTTTTTTCCTTCAGGTACTTCACGATCTTGCCCACATCCTGCGAGTGCTCGCGCGTGGTAATCAGGATTGCATCTTCCGTTTCCACTACCACCAGATTGTCCACGCCTACGGCGGCCACGAACTTCTCGGGTGCGTAAATGTAGTTGCCGGTTGCATTCACGGCGTAGATATCCTTGCTCTCCACCACATTCTGATCTTCGGTTTTGTAATGCAAAGCATGGTGCTCGTACAAGGCAGCCCAGGAGCCAAGATCGTTCCAGCCGAAGTCAGCGCGCAGGCAGAGCAGGTTCGACGAATGCTCCCCTTTCGCGGAACGCGGTTCCAGCACTGCGTAATCAATGCTGATGTTTTCGCATTGCGGATACAGTTCCGCAAAAACATGGGGGAAGTTCTTGCTGCCCCAGGCATCGGCAATTTTCTCAAGGTGGGGGGCCGACTCAGAGAAATGCTCCCGCAGGGCAGTGGTAAGGGTGCCCGCGCTCCAGACAAACATACCGCTGTTCCAATAGTAATTCCCGGCGACAAAGAACTCATCCGCTTTGGCCTGATTGGGTTTCTCCGTAAAGCGGCGCACGCGGAACAGCTCAGGATCAAGCTGATCGCCGGTTTCAATGTAGCCATAACCGGTTTCGGCGCGGGTGGGCTGGACGCCCATCACGACAATGTTCTCGCCTTCAGAGGCAATACGGATGGCGCGTTCAAGAACCAGGCAAAAACGTTGCTCGTTGGCGATTACATGATCGGCGGGAAACATGCCGATGATCGCTTCAGGATCGAGCCTATTGAGCAGAAAAGCGGCAAGGCCGATGGCGGGCGCAGTATTTCTTGGTTCCGGCTCGACAACCACATGCTCGGGCGGAATCCCCGGGAGTTGACGGACGATCTCATTGTTGACGAAATTGTTGGTAATGATCCAGAAATCCTGTTCTTTACCCAGCGGCACAAGGCGCTGTACGGTCTTTTGGATCATCGTATCTTTTCCATCCAGGGCGAGCACTTGCTTGGCCAGACGGCGGCGGCTGCGCGGCCAGAACCGTGTGCCACTCCCGCCTGCCAATATCACTGGATAGAAATGGGGCATAGAAAGCAAATCAGCAGTTTAAGGCCTTAGCCTATCGCTGAAGGCTCATCTTGAGGTTGCGCCAACTTCAAAAAGCACCGTCCTGGGGTGCTCAACTTCTTCCGCAGGCAATGAGGAGCAGAGAAGATCCAGCTCCCATTGCGGACGCAGAACAAACGTTTCCACACATGCTGGTATAACCACAGCTTCGCCCGCCGCAAGTGTCACCGGCGCGCTCCCTTCGTGCTCCACCACTCCGCAGCCCCCGGTGGCCACCAGGCACCAGACGCTCTGGCGGGCATGGCCCTGGCGCTGAAATTGCCAGGGTTGCTTTAACCCAAATTTGTCCACGACAAAACAGGGCGAGCTGAGCAGGTTGCGCTGCGTTTTCCCTTTGTCGCTGACGCTACGGCCCGGCGGAACTTTGCCGGCGCGCGTTTGTTCCTTGGTTGCGCGCAATCCCTGTTCAATGTGCAGTTCGCGCGGACGCCCGTAGTCATATAGCCTGAAAGTGGTATCGGAATTCTGCTGCGTTTCCACGATGATCGACCCCGGCCCGATGGCATGCACTGTGCCGGCATCCACATAAATCATGTCGCCGCGGCGAACATCGATCCAGTTGAGCAATTGCTCCATACGAACATTATGGATCGCGTGTTCGACCTCTTTCTTGGTCGTTCCCGGCTTCAGGCCGAGACCGATCTGCGCTCCGAGTTCCGCATCCACCACATACCAGCATTCGGTCTTCCCGCACGGCTGGCCCAGATCTCGCGCCCCGTCATCATCCGGGTGGACCTGCACAGAGAGCTTGTCCCGCGGGAATAGAAATTTGATTAACAAAGGAAAGCGCGAAGGACTGGGCGAGGCATCTCCGATAAGCTCTTGTCCGAACTCATGGCTGAGCTCCGCCAGTGTGCGGCCGGCAAGCGGGCCATTGGCGACCTTACAATCGTCGCCGGTGAGCCACGCTTCGCCGATGGGCTCTGAGGTTGCAAGATCAGGATATATAGGCGCCAGGCTGCGAGCGCCCCACACGCGCTCGTGAAACTGCGGCCGCATCAATAATGGATAGAGCTCAGGCATTCGGATCTAAAGGCTCACGGCTGGGCGATTCGGGCCGCGGATTCGATAAGTTTAGAGTCGAAGAAATTGAGAGGCGTTGTCCAGAGCACCTACTACGCCTTCTTAACGTTCGTTGCTCCAATGCGTTATCTCACAATTTGCCGAACCAGGCCTGCATCCGCTCAAGCCCGCGTTGGATTTCGTGGGATGACGTGGCGTAGGACAGCCGGATGTGCTCCCGCGTCCCGAAAGCCTCTCCTGGAACCGTGACCACATGGGCTTCGTGCAGGAGCCGCTTGGCCACATCACCACCCGAATGGATGCCGCTCTTCCCAAAGTACGCCGAAACGTTTGGATAGACATAGAAGGCGCCTTGGGGTTCGACGCACGTGATACCAGGAATCTTGCCGAGCAGCGCGAGCGTCTGGTCGCGCAGGCGGATGTATTCGGCCTTCATATCGGCGACGCATTGCTGCGGCCCGGAGAGCGCGGCGACTGCTGCCTTCTGGATCATGTGCGCGGAACTGGACGTGCTCTGGCTCTGCAGCTTGGTCATGGCGCTGATGATTGGCGCCGGGGCCAGCGCGTATCCAAGGCGCCAGCCAGTCATCGAGTAAGTCTTCGAAAGGGAGCCTGCTATGACCAGATGCTCCTTCGCGTCCCGGACTGATCCGGCGGAAAAGGTCCTGCCGGTGTAGTTCAGGTAGACGTAGCATTCGTCAGCAATCACGTAGATGCATCGTTTATGGGCCATGCGCAGGATTGCGGTGAAATCCTCGGGGTCAATTACCGCGCCGCTCGGATTATTGGGGCTGTTGATGATAATGGCGCGGGTGCGGGGCGTGACGCGGCGTTCGATCATCTCGGCTGTCAGGCGGAAGCCTTCATTTTCATCCGTCTCGACATAGACGCACTTTCCCCCGCCGTATTCGATGATGTCCTTGAAGGAAACCCAGTACGGCACCGGCAGAATCACTTCGTCGCCGTGGTCAACAAGAACCTGTACCGCGTTAAACAGCGCAAGCTTGCCGCCGGTGGAGGCGATGGCTTCATCCGGCTTGTAATCGGAACCGAAATCTGAGGCATGGCGTTGCACAATGGCAGAGCGCAGTTCGGGCATTCCGGATACGGCAGTATAGCGCGTGAAATTCTGCTGAATGGCAGCGATGGCTGCATCTTTGATGTGCTGAGGCGTAGGAAAATGCGGCTCTCCGGCGCCGAACTCTACCAGGTCAGCTCCCCCGGCCTTCAGCTTGGAGGCTTCCGCCACCACGGCCATGGTGGCCGAGATCTCAATCCGGTTAACGCGGTCAGTGAATTGCTTTAGTGCTGGCAACGTGGCCATGGAATCCTCACTTCATCTGATTGCGGTGGTGCCGTGAAATTTCTCGCGCAGCCGTTCCTCCACCAGTTCAGGAACAAGGCCGCGTACAGAGCCGCCCAGCCGGAAAACTTCCTTTACCAGACGCGAACTCAGGTATGAGTATGCCTCAGCAGGCATCATAAAAACGGTTTCTAATTGTGGCTGGAGCTTGCGATTCATGAGCGCCATTTGCAACTCATATTCATAATCGCTGATGGCGCGAATTCCGCGCAGCACGGCTTTTGCATTTTTTTGCATGGCATAATCAACCAGCAAGCCTTCAAAGCTCTCCACGCGCACATTGTCAAAACGCCTGACCATCTGATTCAGCATGTCCAGGCGTTCAGTGACCGTAAACACCGGGTCCTTTTCAGCGTTGCGAAGGATGCCGACAATCAGTTCGTCAAAGATTTTGCTGCCGCGCTCAATCAGGTCAAGATGGCCATTAGTGAGCGGGTCAAACGAGCCCGGATAGATGGCACGCACTAAATTCAAATGGGATTCCTGGTTGGGCAAGCTCAATGTGATTTTATTCTGGAAATCGGCTGCGGCAAAGGGACAAATTCAGGTGTGAAGAAATTGTTTCGTCAGGGCCGGGACCCCACTGCTGAATCTGCAGACCAGGTTGGCGGGACTGGTTTTTTGCCCTCGAGAGTGATCTCTTTTCCTTCTCTTTACATCTCAAAGACCGGGCGCGTATGGTTATCGCGTCCCCGAAACGCTGCACAATTCATAGATCCTTTGTGTGATCAGGAAAATGCAAATGAAGCCCTCGCGCGGCGAGGAAACACTGCTGTTTGCCAAGAACTTTCTTCAGCATCCGCGAATGCTTGGATCATTGATTCCAAGCTCGCGTTTTCTGGTGGACCGGCTCCTAAGCAAGGTGGATTGGAGACGTGCACGGACCATTGTTGAGTACGGCCCCGGCGTGGGTACCATTACAGGCCGCATCCTGCAGCGCATGTCGCCCAACACACGGCTGATCGTCTTTGAGATGAATGAGGATTTTGTCAGTTATCTGAAGCGCGCTTTCCCTGACAACCGGCTGCACGTGATCCACGGATCAGCAGAGCGGGTCCAAAAGGAACTTGAGCATCTTAAACTGGACGGGGCTGACTACATCATTTCCGGCATCCCGTTCACAACCATGCCGGTACAACTACGCGAAAAAATCATGCGGGAGTCCCGCCGCGCTTTGAAGCCCGGTGGTTCGGTGCTTGTTTATCAGTTCACCCGCGCGGTCCTGCCGTATCTCAAGAGCCATTTTGATCATATCGACCAGGAGTTTGAGCTCCTGAATATCCTGCCTGCGCGGCTCTTCTACTGCCGCAGAATCACTGCCGCTGCCGCCGACTGAGTAAACGCGGGTGATGACCACCATGGACCATCGTGACTGGCGGCTAAAGGGTTCAAATTTGAATCACAACTTTGCCCGTGCTCTGGTTTGATTCCAGTCTGCGATGCGCCTCGGCGATTTGATTCAGTGGGAATGTGCTGTCAATGGTCGGTCGCAATATCCCGTTGGCCAGGAGCGGAACCACTTCCGAGGCGAAGGCCTGCGTAGCGTGAATCTTTTCCTCCAAACTGCGGGCTCGCAATACTGTCCCGCGAATCTGGAGTCGCTTGCTCATCACATAGCGTGATTCCAACTCGTAACTGCCGCCGCCAACCGTCCCCACCAGAACCATCCGTCCCTTGAGCGACATAAGTTTCTGGCCGGTTTTAACGTAAGGGCCGCCAACCAGATCAAGCATCACATTTACCCCTTCGCCGCTCGTGAGTTGTTCCATGGCAGCCAGGAGATCGTCAAAGTTGTCGCGCACCACCAGACCGTCCTGCATTCCGTATTGCTTTGCCTGATCGAGCTTTGTCGCGGTGCGCGAGGTGCCATAAGGAATGGCCTGCATGGCGCGCACGAGTTGGACAGCCGCCAGCCCCACTCCGCTGCCTGCGGCGTTGATCAGGACGGTTTCACCCGGACGGAGCGCGGCTTGGATCCAAAGGGCGTCGTGAGCGGTGATGAAGGCTTCTGGGATGGCTGCCGCCCCGGTCCAATCGAGGTTTTCCGGGATCTCAGCCACAAGGTCCTGATGCGTGGTGACATACTCGGCATGAGCTGCGCCGCCGATAAGGCCGAAGACTCGTTGGCCTGGTTTCCACCGACGAACTCCGTCTCCGGTTTCGGCGATTTCGCCCGCGAACTCAATGCCGGGAATCTCGACCGGATAGCCGGCGGGCGGCGGATACTTGCCTTGGCGCTGCAGCAGGTCGGCGCGGTTCAGGGCAGAGGCGCGTACGCGGACCAATATGTCTTCGCGGCCCGGAATGGGGCTGGGAACCTCCCGGATTTTAAGCACTTCAGGGCCGCCAAAAGCGGCAATCCATACGGCTTTCATGATGTTCGTGATTTCCTCAGATTCAACGATCGTAGCTCCCTGCCCTGGCTAACCGCATGCCGCAGTGGCAACGACTAAGGGCAATTCCTTTTCCGCACAACAGATTGTACTGTGCTGTCAATCACATAATGGTGCAATGACACTTTGTTATCATTGCTTGTCTTTAAGGTGTCCGATATAGTTCTAAAGTATGTACGAGGACTTTCACGCAGTTGACCGCTGGACGGGAGAACGGCTTCACTGTGTTTATCAGGCGCTGATTGTGGCGATTGCCACTCGCCACGCCGATGCGGTGGATGTGAAATTTCTTGCCAGCGGCCGTCCCGTGTGGGTAGCGTTGCCGCATCCAACATGGGTGGAGTACAAGAAGCGCACCGGGCGAGTCATAACCGATCCTCTGGCCATTCAGGTCGCGGGGCATTTCCTTAAAACGGCGATCGAGAACGGGGCCTACGAGCACGGCCGTGAGATGTACACCCTGACAGTGGATGAAGCCCTCGAACATCTGAATGCGGTCCTGAAAGACGCCGGAGCGCCGCAAGACGCGCTGGTGAAAACGGCGTGACGCCGTACCAATCAGTCTGAAACCCGGTTTTCGCTCTTTTGCCCGCTACCATTTCGGGCGCGCTCCAGGTTTTGGGAAACAGGAGACCTTTAAATGTCACAGACTCTTCCAGCCATTGATTCCACAGCACTTGATACTCTTCTTAAGACCAATAAAGTCCATTTCAACCTGCACTCCGGTCCCCTGGTGGAACACTCGATTCGGCGTGGGGAAGCTCAAATTGCCGATAACGGCGCCCTTTCCGCGATCACCGGTAAATTCACGGGACGCACTCCAAAAGATCGGTTTACGGTGAAAGACTCCATCACGGCCGACAAAGTGGCGTGGGGTGAAATCAACCAGCCGCTGGATCCGGAAAAGTTCGACGCCATCTTTGAGCGGGTGCTCGAGTACTTGCGTGGCAAAGAGCTCTTTGTGCAGGACCTCTATTGCGGCGCCGATCCGCGGTATCGAATGCCCATCCGGGTGATCAATGAGCTGGCCTGGCAAGATCTTTTTGTGCGCGCAATGTTTGTACGTCCGACCAAAGAAGAGCTTAGAAATCATAAGCCGGAATTCACGGTCGTCGGCGTCCCCAACTTATTTACTGATCCCAAACGCGACGGCACCAGGTCGGAAGCCTTCATCGCGGTAAATTTCTCGCGCAAGCTGGTGGTGGTCTGCGGTAGCGGCTATGCCGGCGAAATGAAGAAATCCATTTTTGCCGCCATGAACTTCCTCCTCCCGGAGCGCAATGTTTTTCCCATGCACTGCTCAGCAAACGTAGGCAGGGACGGCGTGACGGCGTTGTTTTTTGGTCTTTCTGGAACTGGCAAAACCACCATTTCCGCCGATCCCAACCGGGGCCTGATAGGGGACGATGAGCATGGTTGGAGCCCGACAGGGATTTTCAACTTTGAGGGCGGATGTTACGCCAAAACCATACGGCTTTCGAAGGAAAACGAGCCGCAGATCTGGAATGCCATCCGGTTTGGGTCCCTGCTGGAAAACGTTGTCATTGATCCGGAGACGCGTGTTCCGGACTACGATGATGCGCGCTACACCGAAAACGGCCGCTGCGCCTACCCTATCGAATACATCGATAATGCGGTGATCCCGAGCGTAGGCGGCCACCCGAAAAACATCATTTTCCTTACTGCGGATGCATTCGGGGTCCTGCCGCCGATCTCCAGGTTGAATAATGAACAGGCAATGTATCACTTCCTCTCCGGTTACACTGCAAAAGTGGCGGGAACTGAAGCTGGGTTGAAAGAGCCGACGCCCAATTTCTCCACCGGATTCGGGGCGCCGTTCCTGCCGCTGCGGCCCAAGGTCTATGCGGAGATGCTGGGTCGTCGTTTGAAAGAGCACAACACACAATGCTGGCTGGTAAACACCGGATGGTTTGGTGGCCCGTATGGCGTAGGTTCTCGCATGAAACTGCCTTACACGCGTGCCATGGTGAATGCCGCCATTGAGGGGAAGCTCAATAACGTGGAATTTCAACCTGATCCGGCGTTCGGGCTGAGTGTTCCCAAGTCAGTTCCAGGCGTGCCACCGGAGTTTCTGCACGCACGCGACGCCTGGAAGGACAAGGCTGCTTATGACAAGGCTGCCGCCGAGCTGTCTGCCCGCTTCGCCAAGAACTTTGAAAAATTCGAGGTGCCGGAAAGCCTACGGGCTGCGGGTCCCGGAAGGAAATAGACCCAGCCGAGTAAGATCCCCAATCGTCTGGACGTTTGTTAAGCCCTGTTGCTGAGCAACAGGGCTTTCCATTGTGTTTGAAATTGTGCCCCGAAGGGTGTTCCTCTAAAATCTGGATTTCAGCATGCTGTCCGCACGCTTTCTAGGCTGCTCTTGGATCCTTGATCTTTTCCCTGACGGCTGCGCTGATGCGCTCAATAAAGGATTGAGGTTGCTCGTCGGGCATATGTCCAAGCCGGTCGCGCAGCAACTGCAGGAATTCAGTCACGCGGCGGAGCCGTTGTGCTTCCAAACCTTCGCGCACCATCTCAGGATCCAAAACCGAAGCAGTTTCAATGTACTTCCACAGGAGGAGGCGCATATTATCTACAGCGCCCTTGAGTTCGGCGAGCAGATTTACATTGAGGTCGGCGGGAGTATTCTGACCCCTCGCATCCTGGGTTTGCATGGCGAGCCAATAAAGTTCATTGTGAACAGCCGTGAGTTCGGTCGTCAATTCTTTCAGATGGTTTACCAACTCGCCGATATCCCTAGGAGTGCCGGTTTGGTTCTCGATTTCCATTATCGGGTCAAAGCCTCTTTGTACTTCTATATGGTGATTAGGATGCAGCATGCGTTGCTGTTTTGCTGGTTACCGAAGACCATGACCCCGAAAATTAGCGAATTTTCATCCCAAAGTGGGAAAGTTAGGCCGATTTCGCGGCCTCAATGGGAGCAACTAACGTGTTTGCCAGACAAATCAGCGTGCATTACGGGGGTACCAGCGCGAAGCACCCCTGTCCCCTAAAGTGGCTGGACAATTTCTCCATGCGGAATTTCACGAATGATGCCATCTTTGACGACACGCTCCCTGTTTCGGACGGCCTGATGGAAGTCGGATCCCGGGTGCCGTTGGATCGGCTGCAAAGGGCAATGGAGGAGTGGTTTCGTAAGAAAAGCTATTTGAAGAGAGAAGAGAAATTGCTCCTCCGGGAAAAGGTCGGCTGACGTGCTCATTGCTTTTTGGTTTCAGCGGCAGTTTAGATTGAGGCGATTTTGGTCGGTAAAAGGTTTTTGCGTCCTGTACTGACCATTGACAGAGGAAGGCACAGGCTAGTGCCACAATCGTTATCCCTACAGTGAAATGCGGCTTGCCTTTGCTGCTGGTCAATGATAAAAAGCCCACCATTCACCTATCTCTTGAAAAATAGCCTGCCTGGAACCACATGGGGTGAGGGAGCGACATTTAAATGAAAATTATTCAGCGCGTGCCACTTTTGCTGTCCATCATCGTGCTCGCGGTATCTGCCTGGGCCCAGACCGCTGCTACTGCCGAGTTGCACGGCGTGGTGAAGGACCCGAATGGGGCCGTGATCCACGGCGCCAGCATCAACCTGCGCGATGAAGCCAAGAACATCACCCGATCTGCAGAGACGAACGATGCGGGCGAATATAACCTGCTTTCGGTTCCGCCCGGCCAGTACACCTTGACGGTTACGGCCGGCGGCTTCGCCAAAGTGGTGGTCAAGCAGCTTACGTTGAACGTGGGACAGTCAGCCCAGTATCCGGTAACCATGCAGCTGGCCGCGGCCGAGACCGAAATTACCGTCACCGGCGAACCGCAGTTGATTGAGACATCCAAGAGCTCAACCAGCACCACCATTGGGCAGCGGCGCATTGAGAACCTGCCGATCAACGGACGCAACTATGTGAATTTCTCGCTGACGAATTCCCAGTTGCAGCGCGATGTGGCTCCCAGCATCGGCGCGGCGCCGACCTCAGGTCTGAACTTCGGCGGCCAACGCGCGCGCTCCAACGCCGTAAATGTTGACGGCATGGATGCAGTAGACAACTCTGTGAACGGGATCCGCTCCACCATCTCGCAGGAGGGTGTTCAGGAATTTCAGATCCTCACCAACGGCTATGAAGCCGAATATGGGCGGGCGTCTGGCGGCGTGATCAACATCATCACGAAATCGGGCACAAACGATTTTCACGGAGCGGCATTTGGTTACCTGCGCAACCGCAACATTCAGGCGGTGAATCCATTCAGCAACACGCCAGATCCCGCGTACACGCGCGTGCAGGCGGGGCTTGCCTTCGGCGGACCGATCAAAAAAGACCGCACCTACTACTATTTCTCTTTTGAGACCACGCGTCGTCAGGAGACCGGGTTTTCCACCATCGGCCAAAACAACTTCGGACTGGTACCGCTGGCGAATGCAGCCGCGTTTGGGATTCCCGCGGTGCCTGGCTTTACTCCGCTTGTAACACCGGATCAGGCGGCATTTCTCTCCGCAGTGGGGCCGAATCCCGCCACGGTACCTTATGCGCAACTGGCAGTCTTCGGTTCCGGCATCGCTCTGGCCGGCACCCAGGGAAGCCCGCTGCTGGGCAATTTCCCAATCACAAACGCGCCGTTACCGGCGTCCTTCCACAACCTCTTAAGCCAGGTTGGCAACTATCCGGTTTCCGAGGCGACGGACGTGTATTCCCTGCGCCTGGACCACAAGTTCAATGACAGCAACCAGCTCATGATTCGGGCCGGATTGAGTCCGAGTGACGTGACCGGCATTCAGGTGAACGCGCAGAACCAGGATTTCGGGCAGAACGCGTTTTCGCGTACTTCAACCCAGAATTACCATGACGGCAGCATCGGCGGGCAGGACACATGGATCGTCGGCCCCAACAAGATCAACGATCTGCGGTATCAGTATTCGCGGCGCGGGCTGCTCTACAACTTCTCTCGCGGTCCCGGTGGCGGCGATGTGGCCGTCAACATCCCTGGATTTGCTTTCTTCGGACGCGAGCCATTTTCGTTTGTCGACCGGGTAGAGCAGCGCCATCAGCTCAGCGACAATTTCTCCTGGGTACACGGCCGGCATAACATTAAATTCGGCGAAGACTACAACCACCTGCCCGTAGAAGCCGATTTCACGGTGAATTTCGGCGGCATCTACAATTTCAGTGAGTTAACGGGATCCCAGCTTAACGGGGCTTTCAGCGGATTCCCCAACTTCTCTGCGGTGCAGGCTTATGGTCTGGGCATTCCCCAGGTCTTCATTCAGGGCATCGGGAACCCGCACGACTCCTTCACTACCAACACCATGGGATTTTTCCTGCAGGATTCGTGGCAGATGAATTCTCACCTGACACTGAACTACGGCGTTCGCTATGACTACGAACTTAGCCCAACCTTCCCGGCAGTGAACTCGCTGTCGCAGACGGCACAGGACGCTCTGAACATTACGCAGGGAATTCCGCGTGACAACAACAATGTGGCGCCGCGCGTGGGCTTTGCCTATGATCCTAAAGCCGACGGCAAGACCGTAATTCGCGGCTCGTACGGCATGTTTTATGATCACCCGCTCCTGGCGCTGGCTTTCGACTCCGACGTGGCCGATGGAAGTCAGGCGCCACAGTTCATTCTGTTTGGAGGCTCGCCGTGCTCCAGCCCGTCAGTCCTCAATCTGAATGCGACAAACGCTTTTCAGGGCCTGTTGGGCACGCCCAATTGCCTGCCACCGGGCCTGGCGCAGGCGTTCAACTTCATTGACTCGCAGCAGCGCTTTGACGCCACACCCAATGCAAGCTCAATTCTCAACAATCAGGCGTATCTAACAGCCGGACCGGGCGGGACACCGATCCCGCTGATTTCGCAGCCGTTTGGTTTTCCTACGGGAAAGAACTTTCAATACGGATACGCGGAGCAGGGAAGCTTTTCCATCGAGCACGATCTGGGGCACGATTTTGCTGTCAGCCTCGCCTATAACTACACCGGTGGCCACCACCTGAATCGGCCGATCAACGCGAATCCCACCAACCCACAGGCGCTGATTGAGAACTGGGAGAAATTCAATGCCTGGGCGATCGCCAACAGTCAGCCGACCATCAGCAATCCGCTCGCTGTGGGAACGCCGACAGTACCCTGTGCAGCAGGCCCGGCTGGAGCGTGGATTACGCCGGCGGCGCTCAGTTTCTTCCGCAAATCCGGCGCCAATCCTTCATTTGCCCAGATCCTGGCCGCTTGCGCACCCATCGTGAGTGCGATCTCGACGCAATACAACCTCGGCGTGGGAGTTCCAGTACCGTTCAGTGACATGGTGGCCAACTTCTCCAACGGCAGCTCGGTTTACCACGGCCTAACGGCGAACCTGCGTAAGCGCATGAGCAACCATTTTGAGTTCCTCGGCTCTTACACGTGGTCGCACTCCATCGATGACTCCACGGACCTGCAGACGCTGCTTTCGCCGCAAAATGATCTGCGCCCAGACCTTGAACGGGCCAACTCCACCTTCGATCAGCGGCACCGTTTTGTATTTAGCGGCGTCTACCAGAATGGCAAGTTGGGAGGAGACGGCTTTCTAAGAAAGTTATTCAGCGATTGGACCGTGGCGCCAATCGTCGAGTTCAGTTCCGGACGGCCATTCAATATTGTCACGGCCACAGACCAGAACTTTAATTTCAGCACTTCCACAGATCGTCCGAATGCGGTGACTCCTGGAACAGCGGCCAACGCTTGCGGCTTCCCCACCGTCGCCTCCAACGCGTCACCAACCGGCGCTTTCCAGATTCCTTGCTTCGTCGATTCCAATCCCCTGGATGGTGTCTTCACGGGATCGCTTGATGGGAACCTGGGACGCAACGCGGGCACGCGCCCAATGACCATCTTCACCGATATGCGCTTGGCGAAGACGATCAACTTAGGTGAGCGTATGAAGCTGCAAGGGTCTATGGATATGTTCAACTTCATCAACCGGTTCAACGTGGCCGATGTGAACTCGCTCTATACCGAAGCCGGTCAGGCGACGGCGGCGTTTGACCCTCGGCAGTTCCAGTTCGGTATGCGGTTGAGCTGGTAGTAAAGGGCCGAAAGTAATCAGGCCCCGAGGTCGGCTTCGGGGCCTTTCCTTTCCTATCTGCTTCTTTTCTAAGCCTTTGCGGGAGTGTAAAACAGATGATTCCGCGTTGCCATTCAGGAGAAATTCTCGTCTAAGACAGGGTATGATGAGGGGAATGCAGCCTTTGAACTCGTTAATCCGCAAACGGTTACTGGGCGTGATGTTAAGCTCGGTCGTGTTGATCCTGGCCTCCTGCGGCGGCAACTCGGCAAAGAAGACCGCTCAGCCATTGCCGCAAGCTGTGGCTCCTGTTGCGCAGCAGACACCTATGGCAGAAGCATCACCAAGCCCGGTCCAGCCTTCGCAGCCAACACAGCAGGAAGCGATCCAGGCGAAGCCGGAAGCTTCTGATCCGGCAGCGGCCACCATTGCAGAAGCGGAAAAGGCTTATAACGCGGGGCTTGATGACTATAAAGCCGGACATCTTGATTCCGCCAAGCAGGATTTCAATCAGGCTGTGGACGTTCTGATGCAAGGCCCTGTGGATATCAAATCCGACGAGCGGCTGCAGAATGAGTTTGACAAGGTCACAGAAGAGATCAACAAGCTGGAAATGACTGCGTTCAAGGAGGGAGATGGCTTTACTGAGCAGAATTCGGAGCCCGCGCCCATTGACGAGGCGAACTCAGTGACGTTCCCGGTTGATCCGAACATGAAGGCAAAGGCGGAGGCAGACTTGCCGACGTTGCAGTCCGACCTGCCGCTGATGATCAACGACTACGTGGCCAGCTACATTAACTACTTTTCCACGCGTGGCCGCACGACGTTCGAGAGTGCTCTGGCGCGTTCCGGCAAGTACAGCGAGATGATCCGGCGCATCTTCAAGGAAGAAGGCATTCCGCAGGATCTTATCTACCTCGCTCAGGCCGAATCCGGATTCAAGCCTCTGGCGCTTTCACGTGCGCGCGCGCGGGGCATGTGGCAATTCATGGCCAGCCGCGGGGACGGGTATGGATTGCACCGCAACTGGTGGGTAGATGATCGCCAGGATCCGGAAAAGGCGACACGAGCGGCCGCCCGGCATTTGAAGGACCTATACAACGAGTTTGGCGATTGGTATCTGGCGATGGCGGCCTACAACTCGGGGCCCGGAAATGTGCAGCAGGCGGTTAGGCGTACCGGGTACGCGGATTTCTGGGAACTCTACAAGCGCAACGTACTTCCCGCTGAGACGAAAAACTACGTGCCGATCATCCTTGCCATGACCATCATGTCAAAGAACCCCGCGCGCTATGGGCTCGACGACGTGAAGCCAGAGCCGGCGGTGAAGTATGACGTCGAACGTGTGAACTATCCAGTGGATCTGCGTTTGGTGGCCGAATGCGTCGATGTACCTGTGGACGAACTCGTTGACCTGAATCCCAGCCTGCTTCGCCGAATTACGCCCAAGGACCAGCCATTCGACCTGCATCTGCCGCCCGGAACAAAGGACAAGTATGAGACGGCCATTGCGTCTATCCCGGAAGGTAAGCGCGTAGCGTGGCGGTATCACAAAGTCCAGAGCGGTGAGACCTTGGCGGGGATTGCCAGGAAGTATCACACCACCGAGCGTGCCATTGTCCAGGTGAATAGTTTGCAGGGCGATCAACTGCTTGCCGATTCAAAACTGATCATCCCGGTCAGCGCGGCTGTAAATGGCAGGATTAGTTATTCGCGTCATCCCAGCCGGTACAGAGTACATTCCGGTGATAGTGTGCTTTCCATTGCTGAAGATTTTGGTGTGCCTCCCGAGCGGCTGAGACGCTGGAACCATCTGAAAGGAAACAGCTTACGTCGCGGCCGTGTCCTGGTCGTCTATAAGCCGTTGGCTCCCGGAGAGGTGGACCGAGCGCCCCGGCATGTCAGGAAATCTGCACAACAGAGTGGTAAGCGCGCAATCAAGAAGGCAGCCAAGCCAAAATCAACCGGAACAGTAGCCGAGAGTACCCGATAACTTGATTATTCCGCGAGCGCGTTGCACACTGTGATGCGCGACAGTTGACACCTGATTCGTGCGGCTTGTTATAATCCGCGCCTGCAGCGGTGGTTGACAGTGGAGAAGTCGCGGCCCTAATTTTCTGGAGGAACTATGAGCTTTTACGATGAGACCCTCAGAGCAAGACATGAGGACGATATGGATGATGATTACGGCGACGCGGGCAGTTTCGGCGGTGGTTCCATCGAAGAGGATTATGAGGAGGAGGAAGAAGAATCAATCGGAGCCGAAAGCGGAGGCGATAACGAAGAAGTAGGCGGAGGCATGGCGGAAGAAGCGCCGGAACCCGCGCCGGCCCGTAGAGCTCCGGCTCGTCCGCGTCCAGCAAAGAAGGCGGCAAAGAAGAAATCAGCAGGCAAGAAGAAGAGCGCTAAGAAGGCCAGCAAAAAACGCCCTGCGAAGAAAGCAGCCAAAAAAGCCAGCAAGAAAAAGAGCAGCAGTAAAAAGAGCAGCAGCAAGAAGAAGGGCGGCAGCAAGAAGAAGAGTCGCCGTCGCTAACAGACGTTTTCAAATCGAAAGGCCGTCGCGTGGCGGCCTTTTGCTTTGTGTTGATGCCCGCTTTCGTGAGCCTCTGGTGATTCCCGAAGCACTTGCGAGAAATCCGGCAGCGTACATCTGTTCGCAAAAAATGAAGAGGGGCAGCGCCTGCTGCCCCTGTGAAGCTCAAAACGCGAAAAATCAGGCGTAAATTCCGCGCAGCTTGATGGTGTGGGCAACGCGACTGATAGCGAGCATGTAAGCCGCAATGCGATTGTTGACCTTGTGCGTTTCAGAGAATTGAACCACGCTCTCAAACGCCTCTTTGAGAATGAACTCCAGCTGTTCGTTCACGGCGGATTCCTTCCAGAAGTAACCCTGGCGGTCCTGCACCCACTCAAAATAGGACGCGGTTACGCCGCCGGCATTTGCGAGAATGTCAGGAATCACGAACACTCTTTTGTCGGCAAGGATCTCGTCCGCGGCGGCGGTGGTAGGACCGTTCGCGCCCTCGCAAATGATCCTGGCTTTGATGGCAGCGGCATTTTGGCTGGTGATTACATTCTCAGTAGCGGCGGGAATCAGGATGTCGCAGTCCGTCACCAGGAGTTCTTTCGAATCCACGGCCTCAGCGCCATTAAATCCGACGATCCCTTTGTTGCGATCACGGTACTCGAGCAGGGCATCAATGTTAATGCCTTTCGAATTGTAGAGCCCGCCATTGTACTCGGCGATGCCGATGACCTTATAGCCGGCGTCCGACATCAGCTTGGCTGCGTTCGAGCCGACATTACCAAATCCTTGAACAATGATCCGGCAGCCTTCGCGCGACATATTGAACTTGCGAATGGCTTCGTCACAGTTGATCATCACGCCGCGTCCGGTAGCTTCGCGGCGGCCTCTTGATCCGCCGACATTAATAGGCTTTCCGGTTACCACCGCCGTAACAGTCTGGCGCATGTGCATGGAATAGGTATCCATCATCCAGGCCATGGTCTGTTCATTCGTGTTCATGTCAGGAGCGGGAACGTCCTTCTCTGGGCCGAGAAACTCGATCAATTCGGCGGTATAGCGGCGCGTGAGCCTTTCCAGTTCGGTGGACGTAAGTTTCTTGGGATCAACAATAATGCCACCTTTAGCGCCGCCAAAAGGTATGTTTACCACCGCGCATTTCCAGGTCATCCAGCTTGCAAGCGCGCGTACCTCGTCCAGCGTAACGTCCGGGGAGTAGCGTACCCCGCCTTTGGCTGGACCGCGAGCAATCGAGTGCTGGACCCGGAAGCCGGTGAAGACTTCGATACGGCCATCGTCCATGGCGACAGGGATATGAACGATGATTTCACGGTTAGGATAGCGGAGAATCTTCCACAGCCCGTCGTCGAGGTTTAGCTTCTGGGCGGCAAAGTCAAAGCGAGCTGCCTGGGCTTCCCACGGGTTCAGCTCATGTTCCAGAGATAAGGTTTTCATCTGTGCTCCATCGAGATAAAAGGCAAACCGAGAAGTATAAAAGCGATTTTCATTGAGAAGCAACTATCCACAGCCGGTTTTTTCTGTAGTAAGATGAATGTCGTTGTGCGACCAATTGCCGCCAAGGCGATCATTCTTTTACTCGCGCTTATTATAGCCGTGGTCCTGATTGCTCCTAGAGTGGACTTGGCCCCGGCTGCGCCGCGACTGGAATGGGCTGCGTGCCTGCTGGTGATCTTCATGAGCTGGCTGGCGAGCACGTTTGTGTCGCTCACGGTCTGGCGCGTGTGCCGTTCTCTTCACCGGGCGCGTTCTTCCCTCGGCGTGCTTCGATCGTGCATGTGTTCTATGTTTTGCGCTGAGGCTCCACTCATCTCATTCCGCTGCTGATTCTCATCTCCGCCCACTTCTGTACAAATTCCGGGGAGGAGATGGATGGCGAAAATTCTGTTAATTGGATACGAACGAGATTGGCTTCAAGGTCGGCAGCGCGGATTGCTTGCTGCCGGACACACCGTAACCTGTGCGCAAGCCTTTGCCCAGGGGTTGCGCTCAATTCAGTCGAGCAGATTCGACGTTGTCGTTTTGGGGCATGCCATACCGCAGCAACAACGAAATGCGCTAGCAGCAGCGGCAAAGAAAAACAATGGCGGTACGCGGGTGCTGGTCCTTTATGCCTCCAGAATTGATCACGCGGAGCTGGCTGATGCGCTGGTGGACACCAGTGCCAGCACGGACGATCTTCGGCAAGCGGTGGAATATCTGGTAGGAACCCAGGTGCGCTCCGGATGAAGGCGAGTCTCTGTGCTGACATCCACCCCTGGTGCAGGTTTGCCGGTCAGTGACTCTTTGGCCCGGGGCCTTCTTCCTCGGCCGAGACTGCACGGGAAGACAAAGACGCCCCATTGATGTTCCAGCCCCGGGGGAGGACTTCTTCAAGGGTCCATTCGATACGCCGGATCGATTCCTGCAGAAGGCGTCCCGCCTCAGGATCGCTTATCTGGTGCCGGTAGAATGAGACCACCTGAAGCGCATTTCTGACGTGGTGATTCATTTCCGCCACCTTCGCCAGGCGGTGTTCCAGCAGCTTTTGTCTATCCTCGGCGCGCAACCTGTTCTGGAGAAACAGAAGGCCGGCTACCACTCCGGTGAGAATGTTGCTGAGCAGCATGACACCCATGCTCGAAACACCCTCCCACACCAGAAGCTGGTCAAAGCCAAAACCCACGGCGGACACAACAACTACGAAAAAGAGGACAGAAAGAACGTGCCACTGGTTCGGTTTCAACATGGAACCGGCAAAAACCTCGGATGACGATACTGCATGATCTCTTATTTGCGGAATCGGGGCAAGCGAACCCCCTTTTTGAAATCGCATGTGTCAATTGGGCTGGCATCTAAGCGTGAGCGCCACGGGAGGCGCTAGAATCGATCAGTCATGACGACGGGAGCATCCACGGCGGGTGTGGTCACGTTTGAGCAGGCCATTGAGACCGTGGCCGGCTATTGCCGTAATTTCGGCTTGCCTCATACGGAAACCGTTGCCCTCCATAGTGCCTTAGGACGGGTGCTTGCGGAGCCAATCACTGCGGACCGCGATTTTCCTCCATTTCCTCGCGCCACGCGTGACGGCTACGCTCTGCGCGCGGCCGATCTCCAGTCATTGCCGGCAAAATTACGCGTGATTGGACAGGTCAAGGCGGGAGGAACATTCAAGGGAGCCGTCAATTCTGGAGAGGCAGTCGAGATCATGACCGGCGCTCCTGTGCCGCCGGGAGCCGATGCCGTTGTCATGGTCGAGTACACATCGCCTACTGTGAATCACGTCGAGATCCAGCGCGGTCTTAAGGCTGGGGACAATCTGGTTGCTGCCGCGTCTGAAGCGAATGCTGGTGACGTGCTTCTTGCTTCGGGTACGCGCATCAGCCCGGCGCAGATCGCGTTGGCTGCCGCCGTGGGCCGTGCCGAAGTCGCGGTCTACCGGAAGGCGCGAGTCGCCGTTCTGGCCACGGGTGACGAACTCGTCGATGTTTCTGAGGTCCCAGCTCCTCACCAAATTCGCAACACGAACAGCTACTCCCTTTGCGCACAGGTTACTGAGAGTGGCGGCGAGCCTGTCCAACTTCCGGTTGCTCCCGACGAAGAGCGCAAACTTACCACACTCATCCATGCGGGCCTGAATGGCGCTGATCTGCTCCTGCTTTCCGGCGGTGTTTCCATGGGTAAGTACGATTTGGTTGAACAGGCGCTTTCCCGGCTTGGTGCACAATTCTTCTTCACTGGAGCGCTGATCCAGCCGGGACGTCCTGTAGTTTTTGGCGAAATCAGAAAGAACTCGCGCACCATTCCATTTTTTGGGCTGCCTGGAAACCCCGTGTCGGTAATGACAACGTTTGATCTTTTCGTTCGGCCTGTGGTTGATGGGCTTTCAGGTGCGGCGCCGCGACCATTGCGGGGAGGCAGAGCTCGCCTGAATAAGGCGTTCAAGACTAAGACTGGACTTACCCGGTTTCTGCCTGCGATCCTGAGCGGAGGGCTGTATGATCCCGTGGTAGAGCTTGTGCCCTGGCAGGGATCGGGCGATCTGGTTGCGGCGGCAAAGGCGAACTGCTATTTGGTGGTTGCGCCGGATCGAGAGCTGATTCCCGAGGGTGAACTGGTCACGGTTGTATTACGTTAATGCCTAAGACTACAAAAAAGAAAACAGACGCTGTTTCCCGCGCACTCTCTCATTACGACTCTGCCGGAAATGCTACCATGGTGGACGTTTCCGCCAAGGCCGAGACGCGGCGGGAGGCTGAGGCCTCAGCTTTCGTCGAAATGTCGCCACAGGTGCTCGCGTCCTTGCCCTCGAATCCAAAGGGGAACCCACTCGAAATTGCCAGATTTGCGGGTATTTCTGCAGCAAAGCGCACGGCGGAACTGATACCTATGTGCCATCAGTTGCCGCTCTCTTTCATTGATGTGACCACCCGTGTGTGCGAGAATGGCGTTCAGATCCATTCCCGCGCAATTACAAAGGCCCAGACTGGGGTGGAAATGGAAGCGCTGGTGGCGGCCAGCGTGGCCGCTCTCACGGTGTATGACATGTGCAAGGCCCTGGATAAAGGGATGTTCATACGCGAGGTGGTCCTGGAGCGCAAATCAGGCGGCAAAAGCGGAGAGTACCAGCGTCACCCGGCCGCAAAACAGCCTTAAAATAACAGTTTCATGCCCAGTAATATCAAGGTCCTGCTTGTTGACGATAATCCCATGGTGCTGGAACTGCTGCGCCACGCTTTGGCGCAGTTCTCGAGCGTCCAGACGATGCGTGACGGGGCCGACGCCATGCTGAAGGCGATTGATGAGAAGCCGGATCTGATCATTGCCGACCAGACTCTACCGGGAGTGGAAGGTCTGCAGCTTCTGCAAAAAATCAAAGCGCGT
Organism: Candidatus Acidiferrales bacterium; assembly: GCA_035553195.1. Classification (GTDB taxonomy): domain Bacteria; phylum Acidobacteriota; class Terriglobia; order Terriglobales; family Acidobacteriaceae; genus Angelobacter. Next base: position 6,162 of record DATNDP010000145.1, on the reverse strand, counting down.
CCCAATACTGCTGCCATTCCCGTAATTCTCATGGCGAGCAAGGCTGACATCAATGAGAAGCTCAAGCCGGTGCAGGACACAGTGGAAGATTTTCTGGAGAAGCCTTTCTTCATCAAGGAAGCTGCGGCCAAAATCAAGAAGGTTGTGGACAAGATTTCGCTTGAGAAAATGGCCCGCGAAGCGCCGGATGATTCAGTCTTGCGGGGCAGCCTGATGCAAATGAATGTGCTTGACCTGTTGCAGTCGCTCGATATGGGACGCAAGACCTGTGCTCTCATCCTGACCAACAACGGAGACGAATGCAAGCTGTTCTTCACTGACGGCCAGATCAATCACGCTCAATACGGCAAGCTCAAGGGCGATGAAGCGGTTTACAAAGTGCTGAAATGGACCGGCGGCAACTTCGAGATCAATTTCAAAGGCAGTAGCAACGAACAAACCACGACCCAGTCGACCCAAGGGTTGCTGCTGGAGGGGCTGCGGCTGCTGGATGAGTCCAACCGCGACACTGAAGAAAACGTGCTGGAAGCCTGATTGTGACACAAGTGAAAGCCGCGGCAGTCCTTACCATCAGCGATTCATCTTTCCGCAAGGAACGAGAAGACCTTTCAGGACCGGCCGTTGCGAAGCAGTTGGAAGCAGCGGGCTTCACCGTGGTGCATCGGTCCATTTTGCCCGATGAAAAAGACCAGATCCAGGCGCGGCTGCTTGAATGCTGCGAACTCACGCGGCTTGTGGTCACAACGGGGGGAACGGGCATAGCGGTACGCGACGTGACTCCGGAAGCAACCAGACCCATCCTGGAAAAAACGATTGAGGGAATCCCTGAGCGCATGAGGACCGAAGGACTGAAGAAGACACCCTACGCGGCTTTGAGTCGAGGCCTTTGCGGCATTCGTGGAAAGACGCTGATTCTGAACCTGCCCGGCAGTCCCGCCGGAGCGACTGAGTCACTAAGCGCAGTCATTAGCCTGCTCGGCCATATCATAGATTTGCTCGACGGCAGGACGGGACACTAACCTGCCGGAGTCAATACGAGGGCATGCTTTCGTGGCTTTCGGTACACAAGGTAAACAATCAGCATCATGACGCTCCAGAGGATCAGTGTCACGATGCTGCCTTCGGGACCGACGCTTCCTCCTGTGAGCCAGATGGGGCCGTGGAAGCTGGGGCTGAGGAGGTGTCCCTGGGCGGTAAGCCCGCTGTCACTCACGCCATAGAAAAACGACTGGCCCCAATCCCAGCCAGCGTGCGCCCCTACAGCCAGCCACAAACTTCCAGTCACACGCAATGTAATTGAAGCGAAGACGGCAAACACAACCGTGGCGAGGACGCCAATTCGCGTTTCCCCAGGGTTGGGGGCGTGCCCCAAACCGAAAAGGACTGCAAGGACAATCGTAGCCGGCCAGAAGCCGATCCCATCGGCAAGCGTGTAAAGCGCATACCCGCGCAGCAAATATTCTTCGGCGAGCCCTACCAGCAGAAAGCCTATGAACCACTTTGCTCCCCACGTCACGATTGCTGCGCCACCTATAGCGAAGTTACCGAAGTCGAATACATGCAAGACGCGCAGCACGAAGAGGCAGATCGAAAGCGGAACAAATCCCCAAAACACGTATCCCACGATGAACCGGGGCAGAACAGGTGCGTGTTGCAGCGGCAAACCGTACACGGCCATGGGACGCTTCTCGATACGGCTCATAATCCAGCACGCAATCAGGAGGATGACAAAGGTAAGCCCGTCTCCGGCGATCTGCAGTCCGGGCAGGAGAGCACCGGAAGCCGACTGTTTCCGGGAGATGGACTGCAGTGGAATTGCTACCGGCAGTGCAAGGCAAAAAAAGATCGCGACAAAAATCACCAGTCGCCACCCTGCGCGAAGGCCGCGCGCATTGAAAAAAATCAGTCGCAGGGCACGTTCCATGCAAAGAACTCTAGCAGAAGATTGCCGGGTGAGGCGACCTTGCGACTCTCGTGGTGATACGCATGATACAAATGTCAGTTCATGCTGCAATCGCTGAAAGAGTTCAAGGTTGGCCGGCCGCAGATCCTTGCCGGGCTGATGCTGCTGGCCTTTTTGGCGCAGTGCGCGTGGGTTTCCTCGAGCCGCAAGCTGTCTCCGCTGGAGGAGGAATACGTAGCTTCAGGATTTCCGCCCCGTCCGGGACAGGAATATCGCATCACTTCCCCGTTCACAGGGTGGGTAGGCGCGCTGCCTTTCAAAATAGCCCGCAAGGCAGCGGGAACTATTGTCAGCGAGCAATGGGTGGTGCCTAAGGCGTGGATCGCGCGCTTACCGTTCATCATTTTTGGTCTTTGGCTCGGAGCTGCATTGTGGTGGGTAGCGCGACGGTTATTCGACGACGCCGGAGGGTATGTCGCCCTCGCGCTGTATTGTTCGTCGCCTGCCATGGTCATGATCGCCAGCAACATTGGGCCTGAAATCCTTCTTGCCTGGAGCATTTTCGGCCTGATGTATACAGCCATTGGAGTCGCGCACACGCTATACGCACCTCCGCGCAAATGGTTTCCTCGGATTGTTATCCTCGGCCTTGCCATCGGCTTTAGTTTTAGTATCGCGCTCTGGTCGTTCACAGTGGTGCTTCTGGCTCTGGCCTTCATGCTTTACCTGGCGCCGGGCAGACGAGGGGCTGCGGTCCGGGTAATCCTGGGATCGTCCGCGATTGGGATAGGAATGTATGTGTTCTTCGTGGGATTAACGGGCGCGCACTGGGTAGCCACGCACAGCCTGATTACACCGCATCTTTCCCTGGAACCGGTGCGAAATCTTAAGTTCGTCTTCGCGGATGGGTATACGAACCCGGACAGCTTCCTTTTTGTGGCTTTCTTTCTCGCAGCCGTGACGGCCTATGGGAGCTGGCGCCGCGCCCAGTACTTTGGCAACACGGCGCCGTTGCTCATCGCTTTCGCTGCAGTGCTTCTTTTTGCCCTGGTGCCGGCAATTCACATATGGATTGCAACTTTAGGACTGGTATTTGTGTTCGTATTCATTGGAGGGATCGCAGCGGACCTATTGGAAACGGATTTTCGGGTGTTAGTGACCGCTATTTTGGTTGCGGGTTTTCTGCTCCGAGCCGTTCTTGGGGTATGGGGTCTTGGGACATGGGTTCACAATCCTTAATGAAACCCGGGCGAATCCAGAGTTATCATAGGTAGAGAAGGCGAAGGTGGGCAGGTGATCATTATGTCGCGACTGGCGGTTTTTTCCGTTTTCCTGCTTTTCGTTGTCCAAGCGCACGCCCAGATGTTCAGCCATGGTATACCCGCAGGCGCAACCTCTCCGGAACCGGATGGGAGGCAGCACGGAATTCCGTCCAATGTGCAATCGCCTACTCCGATACCGGCGGGCGTTAACGTACCGGGGGTCAATGTGCCTTCACTGCGCAGGTTCAGCTTCCATGGCCCGCTTCACCGCTTTGGGAACCCGCATGATCGCCGTAGAGTGGTTCCCGTACCGATTTTCTTTCCGATTTATGGATACGGCGAGCCCGGTTATCCCGCCGACCCATTCGTTCAAGCGCCTTCGGACCAGCAATCGGCTGACAACGCCTCCGACAACTCGTCAGCCTCTAGCCGTGAGCAGGCAGAGGCTCCAAGCAGCGACGATCAGCTACGCCAGGCATATCTCCAGGGCGCTCGAGACGCACTCCAGGATACGCTGAGAAAAGAACGCGACAGCGGCCGCTATGGAGAGCATTACCTTGACTCCCGGGAGCGTTCATCTGCGTCTCATAAGGCACCGGATCGGACCACAACAGCAGACAGTGAACAAACAGCGCCAGCTCCGGCCAAAGAAGATAACGGGCCTGCCACTGTTTTCATCTTCAAAGACGGACATCAAATCGAGACGAAGAACTTCGCAATCATGGGCGACACGCTCTACGATTTCTCAGAAAGCATTCTGAAGAAAGTTCAACTCGGCGATCTGGACAAGGACAAAACCATCAAAGCAAACGACGATCGCGGGATCACAGTAAAGCTGCCGTAGAAGTTGAGTTAATGCTTAAGTTAGTGAGCGGGTGATTTTCATTCACGCAGAGCCACGGTCGTTCATCGGCAGCTTGCGAGATTCCTCGATTATCCGGTCACGCAATACCCAGTACTGAATCCTCCAAACGAGCGCCTCCGCCCACGCGCCGGGTGTTGCTCGCTGTGCTATAATTACGAGTAGTTCTCTGGCACATAAGCACCTGTAAATGCAAGCATTTAGCGGAAATTTCGGCGGCTCTTGCAGGTCCGTCACAGGCGCTTATGGTGTGCCTCTTTTGTGCGCTTCCGTGGAACCAAGAGTGAGAAACTTTTATGGCAGATGATCAAAATCCCCAGCTTCCATTGAACCCTCCGGGCGGTAATGACGGCGGACCGGGCGCAGCCAACGTGCAACCGATCAACATTGAAGAGGAGATGCGGCGATCGTATCTCGATTACTCAATGTCAGTGATCATAGGGCGTGCGTTGCCCGATGTGCGCGACGGACTAAAGCCGGTGCATCGGCGTGTGCTCTACACCATGCAGGACATGGGGCTGCACTACAACAAGAAGCACACAAAGTGCGCCAAGGTTGTGGGCCAGGCCATGGGCCAGTTTCATCCCCATGGTGATGCAGCGATTTACGACACGCTAGTGCGCATGGCGCAAAATTTCTCGTTGCGCTACCCGCTGGTAGATGGGCAGGGAAATTTTGGATCCGTTGACGACGATCCACCGGCCGCAATGCGATACACGGAGTGTCGCTTGATGCGCATTGCCGGCGCGCTAATGGAAGATATCGATAAAGAAACCGTAGACTTCGTTCCGAACTATGACGAGTCTACGGTCGAGCCTACGGTGTTGCCAACGCGCATCCCGAACCTGTTGGTGAACGGAGCAGAAGGCATCGCGGTGGGCATGGCGACGAAGATCCCCCCGCACAACCTCACAGAAATCGTCGAAGCGGCCATTATGCTGGTGAACAACCCGGCGACTACACTGAAGGAAATTCTGAAGGTGGTGAAAGGGCCGGACTTCCCGACTGGCGCGTACATCTACGGTCGCGGCGGAATTGAGAGCGCATACAAGACAGGTCGTGGCCGCTTTGTCATGCGTGCGAAGGCGGGGATTGAAGACCTTACGCAGGGACGCAAGGCCGTTGTCGTCACGGAAATTCCCTATCAGGTGAACAAGGCAGCACTCATCAAGCGCATTGCTGCTCTGGTGAACGACAAGGTCCTCGACGATGTTTCGGACGTTCGTGACGAATCGTCTGATCGGGATGGAATGCGCATTGTGATTGAACTTAAACGCGGAGCTGAGGCGCAGATCATCCTGAACCAGCTCTACAAACATACAGACATGCAGATGAACTTCAGCATGATCTTTCTCGCCGTGGTAAATGGCCAGCCGAAGGAGATGGGCCTGGTGCAGGCCATCCAGTACTTCATCGATCACCGGATTGACGTGGTCCGGCGTCGCACGGTTTACCTCCTGGCCAAGGCGCGCGAACGCGAGCACATCCTGGAAGGCTACAAGATGGCGCTCGACAACCTCGATGCGGTTATCAAGCTGATTCGCGGATCGGCTTCGCGGCAGGAAGCGAAAGAGGCTTTGCTGGCGGCAAAGTTCAAGATTGTGGACAAAGAGATGCAGAAGAGGATCGGCGGCGCCGAAGGCCGTCTCTCTCCGCGCCAGGCGGATGCGATTCTGGAACTGCAGCTCTACCGCCTCACCCGGCTTTCAACTGAAGAAATCCTGAAAGAGCTGGAAGAGATCCGCGAAAAGATTGCCGAATTAGAATCCATCCTTGCCTCCGACAAGAAATTGCGCGGCGTAATCGTGAAGGAACTCGAGGAAGTAAAGAAAGAGTTTGGAGACGAACGGCGGACGCAGATCACCGACGAGTCTACGGAAATTACGCTTGAGGACCTCATCGCGGATGAACAGGTGATTGTGACGGTCTCGCACAGCGGCTATCTCAAACGCACGCCGCTTTCGACGTACCGACAGCAGCGGCGCGGTGGCACGGGCCGGACCGGAATGAAGACGCGCGAGGAGGACTTTGTTGAATATCTGTTCGCGGCGTCGACGCATTCGTACTTGTTGATCTTCACCAATACCGGTCGCGTGTACTGGCTCAAGGTGTATGAAGTCCCTGATGTAGGCGCC
>DATNDP010000144.1:0-5006 GCA_035553195.1 Candidatus Acidiferrales bacterium | reverse complement strand
CCGGGCCAGTTCCAGAAGTATTTCGCCGTTCCCTGCCCCGTAATCGAGGCACGATCCGCGCGCGAAGCGAATCACCTTCAGGTTGGATTTGATCCGCTTGTATTCGAGATTGTAGGCAGAGATGGCAAAAAGGTAGAGCTCGGAGTTCTGCCGGTACCATTCGGCCATGCGATCACGATCGTCCTGTGGAATCGCAGCCTTTTCCCAGTTGGCGGCGAGTTGCTGATTGCTCGTTTCCCAGAGCTGTCGGATGCGCTCCGGCGGATAGCCGCTGAATTCAACCAGCTCGCTCGTCGCGTCCGCAATGTTCTCACGGTGTAGCTTGTCCGCTGCGTTCACCAGCCATGCCGTCAGCAGGCAAGACGCTGCCACTAGTGAGCTGCACGCTAAAATGAGCGCAAAACCCGGCTTTGGGACCGCCGGGGCAAAAACAACCAGAATCACGCCAATCGCCAGCACACGGACCGTGAACAGCCGCACAGGCGCTGCAGTGACAAGCGCTAGATGTGCCGCTGCCGCTACAAGCATAGAGCCCAACAATAAACTGCTCCAGCCACCAAGCATGATGGCGATCAGCAAGATGAAATCAGTGAACCAGAAAAACGCGGCGTAGATGCGCAACGGCACGAATTTCTTAATTCCGAGCGTGCAGATGCACAACCATGCTGCGGCAATCAGCACCACACCACGATCAGCATTCGTAGAGCTCAGCGCAAGTCCCAACACCAGCACTGCGGCGACAATTCTCCAGCGGATCCTTACTTGCCAGCGCTGGCCCTTATCGGGAACGACAGTCAGGTGAAGATAGTCGGGCGTGTAGTAGAGCGAGCCGGCCAACGCCAGCGCGACCAGGGCTAAGGCAGTGAGGACGCGAGCATTGGAAGGGCTGGTAAGCAAGACGCAAGTGGCGGCCAGGACAAGCAGAATGAGAACAGCAACTGCGCCGCGGATGCGGCTGGCTTTTAAATAGGCTTGCTGTTTCTTGTAATCCATGAGATCGCGGCTGGAATGTTTCGTATTTTACACTGCCTGCCTGATATCCTCTGGCCCATGACTCTCTCCGTCTGCATCATCACCTTCAACGAAGAAGCCAACATCGTGCGCACGCTTGAGAGCGTTCAACGGATTGCCGACGAAGTGATCATCGTTGATTCCGGCAGTACTGACGCGACGGTTGCTCTCGCCCAGACAAGAGGCGCTAAAGTTTTCGTGGAAACATGGAAGGGATTTGCTCCACAAAAAAATTCCGCTCTGGCCAAGGCAACATGCGATTGGATTCTCTCTCTCGATGCCGATGAAGAGGTCAGCCCTGAACTGGCCGCCAGCATTGCCGCGGTGGTCAAGTCACCCACACCGTCGCGCTTCGATGGTTACACCGTGAACCGGCGCAACCTCTATTTCGGCAAATGGATCCGGCGTTGCGGCTACTATCCTGATCCCAAGCTGCGCCTCATTCGTCGCGGCGCCGCCCAATTCGAGCTGCGCGCCGTACATGAAGACATGAAGATGTCGGCGCCCAAAGGACACCTGCGCGGTGACCTCATCCACCATGCCTACCCCACGCTCGAAAGCTTCATCGACCATGCCAACCGCTATTCATCTCTTGGCGCGGGCATGGTAGTTGCCGAGCGAAAGGTCGGCTTCAGCGTCGTCAATATTGTTCTCCGCCCCCTCGTGCGCTTCATCTACGGCTACTTTTTTCGTCTTGGATTCCTGGACGGCAAGGAAGGCCTGCTGGTGCTCATGAACCATGCGGCCTACGTCAGTTGGAAGTACGCGAAGGCGTGGGAGATGAGCAGGAAGAGCGCGGAGAGGGACAGAGCAGTCTGAACCTGACAATTGGATTCCCCGCCGGCAGCAGCATGATCCGGCTCCCCGAACCCTGCCTTAAGCCACGTTTGCGCCCCGACCCGGAAATTAATTTCTTCTAATGTTCTTGTTCTCTCAATGCTCCGGGTATATAGTATGTTCCGGCTTGTATGTCGTCTCACGATATTATCGTTTCGCGATATTAAACTGACGTGGGACGTATCAATTTGGCGGCATTTCCGGACTTCTTCTCCGCAGAGGCAGGCCGGACGCAGAGTTCCGGGCGCTCTTCCGTGCCGAACGTTTGGAGGAGTTCCTGGAAGTTGTTCCCAAGAAAGACAAGGAGCGCAGCTATGAAAGACTATTTCTTTCTCGCCCGCAGTGCGTCCAAAGCGCGTTTGCGGGAAGCCGAAAACGCAAGAGAAAATCGTGCCGAAATCATTAAAGCTTTTTCCCAGGGCAAGGTGAGCCGCCGGGATCTGATGAAGTGGGGATTGATCACGTCGGCTGGCATCCTGGCTCCTGTTTCCGGTTTGAGCCCGTTTGCACCCAGCGTCTACGCTGATGGCGGGAGCAGCATTCCCACAGGCGCGCCGCCCAGTCCGCTGTTCGGCGTGCAAGCCTTCACGCAACCCATGCCTCGGTTCGATGTACTCCCGCGCGATCCGGTCTCCTCGCTCAATCCGGCGCCGCAGGCGGAATCGAACCAGACCCAACAACCCGTTCCTGAAAGCCTGGGCGGCGGCATGGGGCCGATTGAAGGACGTCCTCCGGGACCAGTGTGGGCGCACCAGCAATTCGATCTGCTTCCGCCTCAGGTGGCAATTTCGGCCACCATGGAAGGCGCCAAGGTCAACACGGTTTACAACCCAGGCGTCACCTCTGACTTCAACTCGGGCATTGATGCGTCGGCCCCTTTCCCGCCGCGCTTCCATCCGGATTTGCCTGATCAGGGTCCGTTAGCATTCTGGACCTACCAGGGAACATTTCCGCCCAAGCTGATGCAGGTGCGCTACGGAGGTGACGCGGTTCTATTCCGTCTCAGCAACAAGTTGCCGCCCGATTTTTCTCAGAACGGCGGTTTCGGGCGCATCACCACCACCACGCACGAGCACAACGGGCACCATGGCGCAGAGAATGACGGCTTCACCGGCGCCTATTTCTTCCCCGGTGAGTTTTACGATTATCACTACCCGGTCGTTCTCGCGGGACGGAATACCATCAACACCGACGCCACCGATCCTCGCGCAGGCGGTCCGAATGATGCGGGCGGGATCAACAAGATCGCCGGCGACTGGCATGAAACCATGTCCACCCACTGGTTCCACGATCACATGTTCAGTTTCACCTCGCAGAACGTGTACAAGGGCATGGCAGGAATGTTCAACATTTACAGCGCCCTCGATCGCGGGAATGAGGGATTGAATGACGGCGTGAACCTGCGCCTGCCCTCGGGCACTGCGAAATCGTGGGGCAATCTGGAGTATGACATCAACCTCATGCTGGCCGACAAGGCATGGGACGCGGATGGGCAGCTCTTCTTCGATATCTTTGACTTCGACGGGTTCCTCGGTGATGCCATGACGGTGAACCTGGTCTACAAGCCGTTCTTCGAAGTGGAGCGGCGCAAGTACCGTTTCCGCATACTGAACGGCGCGGTCTCGCGCTTTTTCAAGGTCGCCATTGCCGATGCTTCCGGCAATGCCCAGCCGATGATCTTCATCGCCAACGACGGCAACCTCATGCCCAGCCCCGTTCTCCTCACGCAACTCGATGAGCAGGGGATCGCCGAACGCTATGACATCGTGTTTGACTTCTCCAAGTACAACATCGGTGACAAGCTCTGGATGGTCAACCTGGCCGAACACCAGGACGGCAAGCGGCCGCAAGACGATCTGACGTTGGCGGAGGCATTATCCGGCAATTCCGCCGATCCCTGCGTGGGGAAATTCCTGGAATTCCGCATTGTGCGGGATCCGGCGCAGCCCGATCAGAGCCAGGTTCCTGCTGTCATGATTCCGAATCCCGATCTCTCCAGTATTCCGGTTGCACGGGAGCGGACATTCGAGTTCGGCAGCGGAGGTAACCAGAACCTGAACGATCCGGTCACCACGTTCTTCGGTCCGTGGGGTATCAAAACGGACAATGAGGGGCTGATGGCCAACGCCGATTACGGCCGCATCTCTGCGGCGCCAAAGTTCGGTACACGCGAGGTCTGGACCCTCAAAAATGGCGGCGGCGGATGGGATCACCCCATTCACATCCACTTTGAAGAAGGCCAGGTTCTCGCACGGAACGGGAGCGCAAGCAATGTTCCGGCCTGGGAGAAAGGCCGCAAGGACGTGTATCGTCTTCGTCCCGGCGGCAGCGTCACTTTGACCATTCAATTTCGTGATTTCGGTGGAATGTTCATGGAGCACTGCCACAACACGGTACATGAAGACAACGCCATGCTCTTGCGTTGGGACATCAGCAAGGCGGGAACTCCGTTCCTGGATCCCTTGCCGACGCCAATTCCAAGCCCGCAGGGCGTTACTTTCGAGAACCCGGATGAAATCCTTCCCACCGCTTTCTAAGGCAGTGATGAAGGAGCTTTGAACGTAACCAGTGGTGGCGGGCTGCCTTCCATGCGTGCACTCCTCGCTCAAGCGCATATTCCGGAAGGATACCCGCTCCCTGGTTGGTTTCTCTCGATGTCAGGAGTAGGTCATGTTTCGAAGAGGTTTAACAAGTATTCTCGTTTCCGCCGTGCTGGCTTCAGCCTGCCTGTTTTTCCTGTTCGGGGGACGGGAAGCAGCAGCCAGCGGCCCGCACTGGGGCGCCGACTATTTCCCCAACGTTCCTCTCATCACCCAGGACGGCAAGACCGTGCGTTTTTATGACGACTTGCTGAAGGGCAAAACCGTAGCCATTGAATTGATTTACACCCACTGCTTTGATTCCTGTCCGCTGGAAACAGCGCGGCTGGTCCAAGCCCAGAAGGTTCTGGGAGACCGGGTGGGTAAGGACATATCTTTCTATTCCATTACCATCGATCCTAAGCGTGATACTCCCGAGGTGCTGAAGGCCTATGCAGAAAAATATCACGTTGGCCCGGGATGGCTTTTTCTAACCGGCAAGCAGGCCGATATTGATCTCATCAGCAAGAAACTCGGGCTCTACTCTGATCCTGATTCAGGTAATCGTGATGGTCATGC
>DATNDP010000143.1:0-5204 GCA_035553195.1 Candidatus Acidiferrales bacterium | reverse complement strand
GTTGAACGTGTACGTTTGGCTTTTTTTAGCATTTCCTCTCCAAGATCCCGCACTATTGAGCGCTATAGCCGCCGTCCACCGGGAAAGCCGACCCCGTAATCCATGCCGCCTCATCGCTCGCGAGGAAAACGGCCAATCCAGCAATTTCGGCTGGCTGGCCGAAGCGACCCATCGGGTGCGCCGCGATCCGCTGCTGGCGCGCCTTCTCGTCCAGATTGAAAGCGGCTACTAGTTCCGTTTCTACAATTCCGGGGCAGATGCAGTTAATCCGGATATTTTCAGTGGCATGATCCAGCGCCATGGCGCGCGTCATGGCGAGCACGGCGCCCTTTGAGGCGGCATATGCCACACGGTTGCGGGCTCCAAGGGAACTCAGCACAGACCCAATGTTAATGATGGAGCCACCGCCGGCAGCCCGCAGGTGCGGAAGCACTGCGCGCGAAAGCTGCCATACCGCGCGCACATTGACACTGTACGTTTGCTCCCATTGCGAATCGCTGAGCGATTCCGCCGTGCCGGGAAGAAGCACCGCGGCGTTATTGACCAGCGTGTCGATTCGGCCGAATCTCTCCAGCGTTCGCGCCACCAGCGTTTCCGGCGTGTCGTGGTCAGAAACATCTGCGGCTACGGCCAGACATGATGGACCGATCTCGGTAGCTGCGCGTTCCAGCTTCCCGTGATCGCGGCCGCAGATCGCAACTCGGGCGCCTTCGCGAACGAAGGCCTGCGCTATAGCTTTGCCGATCCCGCTGCCGCCGCCTGTGACAATTGCCGCTTTCCCGTTTAGCCGCATCGCAACGATTGTAATTGCCGGAGGACGTATTCTGAACCGCTGCTCCGCTGGCCACCGAAGCTTCCTATTCCGTTGGTCGCACGCCAGCAGCGCGCAAAATCTCCGCTGCCGCTTTCTTCCCCGAGCCCATTGCGCCGTGAACCGTGCCATTGTGTCCTTCAATACTCGCGGCTTCACCTGCGAAGAAGAGCGTTTCTTCAAGGGGCACCTCCAGATCCAGCGGAGCAGTCAATCCCCCTTGGAGCACGTAGCTGTAAGCACCTCGTGAAAAGGGATCTGCTTGCCAGTCGTGAACAAAACCGCGCTGGAGATGTGAGCCGAGGGCCACCTTATCTATTTCCAGGATGCGCCCCAGCGATTCCATCGCATAGCGGATGAGTTCGTCGGGGTTCTTGCCGGCGAGCGCTCGCGCATATCTGCCGGCAGCCCATCCGGTTAGAATCGGATAGGGTAGCGGATTGGGACTCCACCACGTGGGGAACTGCGGGTCATCTGTGAACAGGAAACTGAGATTCCGCATCTCCGGCAGCGTTTCCCAGAACTGGTCGCGAAAACAGAGGCTTACGCGGATTACACGCCCCATTTCAAGCGAAGCAAAAGCGCGTTGCTTTTCCAGAGGTAATGGTGGACTGAAGTGCACCGCGCCCGATTGAAGCACGCCCAGCGGCAGTGTGATGATCGCGCGGGGCGCTTGCAATGCCCCTACGCGGGTTTTCACGGTTACTCTGCCTTCCTGCCACTGAATTTCGGTCACTGCAGAATTCGGCAGGAGTTCGCAGTTGGGCGGCTCAGCCTGTTCCAGAATTGCATCCACGAGCCCGCTATAGCCGTGCTTTACACGGAATGAAGTCTCCCCATCGATCTCTTCTTCAGCCGAGGTGGTTTTGACTAGCCAGTGCACGCTCACGCGCTCAGGATTGGCTGCATGAAAGCCTTCCACAAAATCCAACGCGAGTTGCTTTGTTTCCGGACCATAGCGGGACGCGTCAATGTATTGCTGGAACGACTGGTCAGGCCCATCGTGAGGCATGTTTTCAAACAGATGATTGACCTCGGCCATCACCGAGCCGGAGTCACCCCAAACACCGTTTCGCTTCCGACGCATCTCACCGGCGACCTCAGCAATGTCGAGCCGCTTCGCCTTGATCAGCTCAAACATATCTCGCGAGCGGCCGTGGACGAACTCGGCGCCGAGTTCCACCGGGAATCCGAGGCTGTGATCAGTGAAGATCCGGCCGCCCACGCGGTCACGTGCTTCCGGAACCACGGTTTTGAGCCCTGCAGCCGAGAGCTCACGCGCAGCCGTCAGACCTGCAGCGCCTGCTCCAATCACCAGAACGTCCGGCCTACTGGTCATTACGAAGCGAGGCTGTGACCTGGTTTGCCTCTGAAGATGTAGGCAGGGGATAAATACCAAGTGAACGAGCGGCGCCGATATCCACCGTGAGCACTTCGTTTTGCGGTGTCTTGGCTAGCCAGCCTTGAGCGCGGCGGGTTGCCGCTGTGAATGTGCCCTCAGGAAGGACAGTCAAATCGAGATAGAGAATGTGCTGTGAACCTGGGCCGAGCTTAACTCCTACGAAAGCGTGGCCGGGTACAACCACGATCAACGGCTGCATTCCCAGATTTTCCATGGCAGAAGCAAATACTACGCTCACGTCGATGCAGTTGGCATTATTGAGGTTGAGTGTTTCTCGGGGCAGGCGAATGCGTTCAGTTTCTCCGGGATAATTGCCGAAGGTGTAAATGCTGCTTACGTAGCTGAGGCGAGATTGCTTCAGCGCGTTGAACACGGCACGTGCCTGGGTGCGAACGTCTCGCTCAAGATTCCGGCCGGGCACGCGATTATATCCGCGCAGCCTGCCGCCAGGCATCAGTTTCTGTGCTCGCGCGACCAGTTGCAGTACTGAATCATCATGCGGCGTAACCCATCGCGCCAGCAGTTGCGCGTTGGAGAATTTGCGCCCCCAATACAGATCGGAAGATGCGTGGATGAAGACCGGCCGCTGCTGGGCGAAGGTGTGGCCGCTGCCGGGATCCCTGACTTCTACGTCGAGGACGGCACGGCGTATTTCGCCGTTCTGATAGGCATTAGCAAGGAGCTCAGGGTTCAGATCGAATGTGCGTACTTCGTGCGGACCGATGATTGCTGTTTGTCGCAGCTCACCGCTCCAGCCCCGTAGCTGCGCGGTAATAATCTGCATCACCGGCTTGGCTGCGGTGTTGGAGATGCTCAAAACAGCCACGGGCCAGTAATCCGTCGCCCTGCCACCGGACAGAGCGGGGAAGATTTCGCCTCGCCCCGGGAGATTGAGCTCGTAATGTACTTGCAGCGGCGAAGCCGGAGAGCTCGCAGGCTTCATCTTGGCGGGGAGCGCAGGTTCTTCAATGGGAACCAGTGCAAGCTTGCGAACAAAAAGGTAACCCCAGGCCAGAGTACCACCCAGCGCCAATGTGGTCAGAAAGAAGACGAGCGCAAGCACACGCGCAGCTTTGGCAGAAACCCCGGACAATAGCATCTATCTATTGGGTGTTGGACAGAGCTGGCGGGTTGCAAAAATCCAGCTCGCCTCGGCCGCGCATCCTAGTCCGAGCTAAGCAGACAGGACTACTTTTTCCCGCCCTGTCTCTGCAAAGGCGGCGATGCTTTCCAGAAATCAGGGTCATCTGCAATCCATTCTCCTTCGGGATTACTGATGGACGGGTTAATCGAGAAGACGAATGTTTCAGTGCTGACAATGGATGCAGCCTGCAATTCCCTTAGATGGCCGCGAATACTGTCATCCAGATCGTCATAATCAAGCAGGCTATCGAGCGTACTCGCTGCCGACCGAAAACTCCGATGCGGCAGGAACGTGATGTACGTATCATCTGGAATTCCTGATATCGCCTGGTACACGAGCCTATTGTCGACCGTGCCGGCGCGCTCTCGCGCGCTGCGAAGCAGAAGCTGGCTTTCTTCGTACTCCTGCTCGTGTCCCGGATGAACTTTGACTACGCTGACAATATAGAAGCGGGTTTGCGCAGGAACCAAGCCGCGATTCCGGGAAAGATCTCCACGGTAGCGCAGAAAAATTGTGTGAGGATCGGAGACCAGGTTCGTTTTGCCTTCCATAAGGCGGTTGAGGTCCGCTGAAAGAGCAGCATTGCGCACAAATGGCTGATCACTGCTTTCCATAGCGGCATAGGAGTCAAAGCCTGAAAGGAACCAAACTTCCTGCGGCCCCGTTTTGGCTTCCATAGCCATGTAAGGCCAGGTGCTGTTGCGCGCGCACGCCGAGGCTGCTTCAGCCTCAATTTTGATGTATTCCGCCATTTTGCCCGGCTTCACGGCATCCACATAAATCTGCAGGATGTCGGGTGGCGGGTCTGCAGCCTGTTGGGCGAGCGCAGGCAGAATAAGAGACACCAATAGCAAGGCAAAACGCAAAGGACGCATAGCGCACATTTAAGCAAACAGCGTGGCTGATGTCATCCGGAAAAGAAGTAACGAAAGTGCTTACGAATGCGATGCCACCGGAACTTTGGCGTCCACGAAGGCCACGGATTCTTCCAGAATCTCCTGAACCAGCGCCGGTGATGACGCTTCCGCGTAAATTCGCATCAGCGGCTCCGTACCGGAGGAGCGCAGAAGCACCCAGGATTCGGCGCCTTTGTCGTAGATCGGCGCGTCGAGAAAAAACTTGATGCCGTCGAGGTTTTCTTTGCGCAGAACCTTGAAGCGACCGAGCGTAGTTGTGTCGCTTGCTGCAGCGCGAACGATTGCGGCGTTTTTAACGTCGTTGGGGATGTGCAGGTCGCGCCGGGCATAAAAGTGCGGGCCGTACTCGGATTGCAGAGCGGCTACGAGTTGTCCCAGGCTTTTGCCCTCATCAGCCATCACATTGGCCAGCAAGAGCGCGTTCAGGATGCCATCACGCTCCGGCAGATGGCGCTGCATGCCGATGCCCCCGGACTCCTCGCCCCCGATCAGCACCTGACGCTCCATCATGAGATCACAGATAAACTTAAAGCCGATGCCGCACTCGACGAGCTTGCGCGAGTGCCTGGCGGCAATACGATCGAGCATTCGAGTGGTGTTGAACGCTCGCACCACGTCGCCAGGCCAGTCAGGATGACGCTTTAGAAGCCATTGCAACAGGATGGAGTAGATTTTGTGCGAGTCCACAAAGCTGCCGTCCTCTGCAGCGGCGCCGATGCGATCGGCATCGCCATCAGTTGCGAAACCGGCGTGACATTTTTCCTTTACCACGGTTTCCTGCAGCATGCGGACGTGCGGCTCAATGGGCTCGGGATTAATTCCGGGAAACAGCGGGTTGACCTCGCTTCTGATCTGGACGTGCGGTATGCCGCGCTCTCTGAAGATATCGGCCAGCACATTGCGTCCGGAACCGTACATGCAATCGATGGC
>DATNDP010000142.1:0-20197 GCA_035553195.1 Candidatus Acidiferrales bacterium | reverse complement strand
TGATTTGACCTTTCTTGCTGGAAATGGGTGATCAGTTGCGCACAGCGGAGATCGAGAAAGGGGGAAGCCGGCGGAGAAATGATCGTGGGACCAACGTTAATTCCTGGGGTGAGTGCGGGATGGAAAGCTCTAAGTCCTTTGGAATGCTAGTGACCCTCGCCCGGGGGGAGTGCCAGAAACGCCGAGATTGCCAAAAATCGCCGGAATTGGGGCGAGCGAGGCAAAACGTAAAAGAGGTCCTGAAGCGTGAAGGGCAGTGAGCACATGTCCGAATCGGGTCAGCCGCTGGAGGCGCGGTATGCGTATTACCGGCGCTGCCAGTTGGTGATGCGGAATGGCGCGCAATGCCGCTGTCCGGCCATGAAGGGCGCGGAGATCTGCCGCAATCATTCGGAACAGAGGGAGACAGCGCAGAGGCGGCGCACGCAGCAAGTGGCGGTGATGCAGAGGGCGGCGGAGAAGATTTCAGCTGATACCGGAACGCAATGCGCGATCGAAGACGTATTTTTGAGCCGGCACGGAGTGCAGTTGGCGCTGAACGAGGCGATGCAGGCGTTGATCGATGACAGGCTGGATGTAAAAGGCGCGAGAGAACTGCTGGCCGAGCTGCAGGTGGCCCTGTTCGCGCCGGCAGGGATTGTTCGCGCGATCCCATCGGGCGGTCGAGCACGAACGGAACCCCTGCGACGTCTAGCGATAATCAGCATGGGGATGCCATACTAGTAACATGCACGCAAAACCCAAATTTGCATTGGAGCAGCCGGATATCCAGGAGCTTTCCGAGTGGATTGAGGCATTTGACCAGATTGTGGCCGAAGAGGGCGTAAGCCAGGGCGCCCGCGTATTGGAGGCCCTCACACGCAGAGCCCAGGAGTCCGGCGTGGACCTGCCGGTCCAGTTGAATACGCCGTATGTGAATACCATCCCGGCGGACGAGGAAGTCGCATATCCCGGAGATCGCGCGCTGGAGCGGCGCATCAAGAGCCTGATTCGTTGGAACGCGATGGCCATGGTCCACCGGCAAAACAAGAAAGATCCCGGAATCGGCGGTCACATTTCTACCTTTTCATCGGTTGCGACTTTGTTCGAGGTCGGCTTTAATCACTTTTTTCATGCCAGTTACGGCGACCAGCCGGGCGACTTTGTCTATTTCCAGGGACACGCTTCACCAGGCGTTTACTCACGCGCGTTTCTTGAAGGGCGCATCAGCCAGGAACAGGTGGGAAACTTTCGCCACGAGCTGAGAGACAAGCCGGGGCTGTCGTCCTATCCGCACCCGTGGCTGATGAAAGACTTCTGGAGTTTCCCCACCGTCTCGATGGGACTGGGACCCATCAATGCCATTTACCAGGCGCGGTTCATGAAATATCTGGAACATCGCGGGCTGATTCCGGAAACCGGGCGCAAAGTGTGGGCGTTCCTTGGCGATGGCGAAACGGACGAGCCGGAAGCGCTGGGCTCGATCACGCTGGCTGCGCGCGAGAAACTGGACAACCTGATCTTTGTTGTGAACTGCAACCTGCAACGGCTCGACGGGCCAGTGCGCGGCAACGGCAAGATCATCCAGGAGCTGGAGGCCGCGTTCAAAGGCGCAGGCTGGAACGTAATCAAGGTGATCTGGGGATCCAACTGGGACCCGCTCCTGCGGCGTGACATCACTGGCATGTTGGCCAAGCGCATGGAAGAATGCGTGGACGGCGAGTATCAAGCCTTCAAAGCCAAAGACGGCGCGTTCGTGCGCAAGGAATTTTTCGGGAAATACCCTGAAACCGCCAAGCTCGTGGAGAACATGAGCGACGACGAGATCTGGCACTTGCAGCGCGGCGGACTGGACCCGCAGAAGGTTTACAACGCTTACAAGCGGGCGCTGGAACACAAAGGCGGCCCAACTGTGATCCTGGCCAAGACAATCAAAGGCTATGGCCTGGGATCGGCGCAGGCGAGGAACGCGACGCACCAGGAAAAGAAGATGACGGACGAGGCGCTGACCGCGTTTCGCTCGCGCTTTGAGATTCCGATTCCCGACAAGGCGGCCAAGGAAGGCGCGCTGTACCGGCCACCGGAGGACAGTCCTGAGATCCGATACATGCAGCAGATGCGGAAGGCTCTGGGCGGCTTCATGCCGGCCCGCTCCGTGCCTGAAGGCAAGCTGCTGGATGCGCCGCCGCTCGAGCTGTTTAAAGAATCTCTGGAAGGCTCGCGCGGACGCGCGGTTTCCACAACCATGGGTTTTGTCAGCATGTTGCGTGTGCTGCTGAAAGATAAGACTCTGGGCAAGCTCGTGGTCCCGATTGTTCCGGACGAGGCACGCACGTTCGGGATGGAGTCGATTTTCCGCCAGGTGGGCATCTATGCCAGCCAGGGGCAGCTTTATAAGCCGCACGACGTTGACATGCTGCTCTACTATCGCGAAGAGCGGAACGGGCAGATCCTGGAAGAGGGAATTACTGAACCGGGATCGATGGCGTCGATGACGGCGGCGGGCACAGCTTACTCGAACTACCGCGTGCCGACGATTCCGTTCTACATCTACTACTCCATGTTCGGCTACCAGCGCGTTGGCGACCTGGTGTGGGCGTTTGCCGACGCGCGCGGCAAAGGCTTCATGATGGGCGGCACCGCCGGGCGGACAACGCTGCTGGGCGAGGGCTTGCAGCACCAGGACGGGCATAGCCCGCTTCTCTTCAGCGCCGTGCCTACGTGCGCCATCTACGACCCCGCGTACGTTTATGAGATTGCGGTGATTGTGCAGGATGGCCTGCGACGGATGTATCAGGAGAAGGAAGACCGCTTCTACTACATCACGCTTTACAACCAGGATTACGCCATGCCGGAGATGCCCAAGGGCGCGGAGGAAGGCATTCTGCGGGGGATCTATCGTTACAAGCCGGCCGAGGGCAATAAGGCCGTGGTGCAACTCTTCGGTAGCGGCCCCATCCTGAATGAAGCCGTGGCGGCGCAGAGCCTTCTGGCCGAGAAATTCAACGTGGCTGCAGACGTGTGGAGCGTGACCAGCTACAACGAACTTCGCCGCGATGCGCTGGCCGTCGAACGCTGGAACCGCCTGCATCCGGCCGAGAAGGCCAGGCAGCCGTACATCGTAAAGACCCTGGGAGAGGCAGGAGCGGAAGGACCGATCATCGCCGCCAGCGACTACATGAAGGCCGTGCCAGATCAGCTTGCACCGTGGATTGGGACGCGGATGGTGAGCCTGGGTACGGATGGCTTCGGTCGCAGCGATAATCGCGAGCACCTGCGGCAGCACTTTGAGATCAATGCTGAGTCGATCGCCGCGGCGGCATTGTCACGCCTGGCCCGGGATGGCAAGTTCGATGTCAAAAAGACGCAGAAAGCGTTCGAAGAGCTGAGCGTGAATCCGGAGAAAGTCGACCCAGCTTGGGCCTGAAGTGATCGGGTTACCGGGTGATCTGATCGCCCGGCCAATGTGTCCTCGGGCGGAGGTGAGAGAACGCACAAATCGAGAGCAAGATGGGAGTGGCATTTAGACAGGAGCAGCTTTAACGCAACATTTTTCTGTTCCGTGCGCCGCAGGGGAGCTGTCTAACTGATCAACGGGGCATTGGGAACGTATGGCTGCGCTCCCTGGGGGCTTCGGCCCCTTGCCCCTCCAGACTGCGATCGCAACGGTATGAAGTCTGGAAGGCAGATGATTGCCACTCTTACGACCGAGCGTCTGGTCCTTCGCCCACTCGAACTCAGTGATGCTGCCGATTGCCAGCTCCTGTTTCCGCGATGGGAAATTGTGCGTTACCTCGCCAAAGGCGTGCCATGGCCCTATCCGCCAGATGGTGCGCACGTCTTCTATCGTGACGTGGCTCTGCCAGCGATGGAGCGCGGCGAAGCGTGGCATTGGAGCCTGCGCCTGAAGACTGCACCGGAGCAGATGATAGGAAGCATTGCTTTGCTCAAGGGAGACAGACTCAATCGCGGGTTCTGGCTTGGCCTGCCATGGCACGGTCAGGGGCTGATGAGCGAGGCCGTTGATGCGGCCACCCACTACTGGTTCGAAGTGCTCAAGTTTCCGGTGCTTCGGGCCCATAAAGCGATTGCGAATGTCGCATCCCGCTGCATTTCCGAGAAGCAGGGAATGCGCGTGATCGCGCGCGAAGATCATGACTACGTTTGTGGCCGCCTTCCATCAGAGATTTGGGAGATCACAGCGGAGGAGTGGAAGAGGAACAAGGCCAAGCGGAAGGAAGTTACTTAAAGATGACGACGGCAGGTTCGTTGTGCAGTTACTTAGCGAGCTTGTTTGACTGGCTAATGAAGGCCCTGATCAGTGCGGAAAGGAAGACGGAATTTGTGGGCAAGTTCCGGCCAGAACTCGCGCACCACGTCCCACGCCATTCCATTGCCGATGCTCAATCCGACGCGATTCGCGGTAGGCCCGAAGCCGCGGGGATTGCCGGGATGATAGAGGTTCCCTAGAGCCTTGGAACTGGCAGTGCCCAGCCACTCCGAGTAGTTAAACATGGGACGCCCGGAGTCGCTGCGGGCGACAAAACGGTGGGCCAGCGCGTGCTCCATGCGCGCCTTGACTGTACCCTGGCCCCGGCGGAAATAGCGCGGGTCCTGATGGAAGATGGAAGGGAACAGGTAGATACCGAAAAAGTCGCTCTGGATGTTGTCGGCAACCGCGGCGGAATATCTCCGGCCATAACCGGACGCGCCCTGACCGAAGCCGGGGTCATCGTAGTCGAGCTGAGCCCAGCCGGCGTCCCACGCCGCGCTCATGTAGGCGGCAGGGTCGATGTTGTTGTTCACGAACAGGCGTAACTTGTCGCCGGAGGTCATCTGGCACTTGGAGGAACTCCCCGCCAGATGCGGAGTTGCGTTATCAAAGCTTTGCGAAAAGCGGGCAACAATTCCGTTCAGCGGCCCTCTGTAATCGTCAACGTCAAAGGGTTCAATGGATCGAGCGCAGGATGGCACCGGCCTGATCAGCACCGGCTCAAGCGTCACTGAAGGCAGCACGGCAGTGGAGGCCAGCGAAGCTTCCGGCGTCATGTTGCCTACGTTCGGAAGCTTCTGTCCGAATCCCGGCAACCAGACAGCGAGAAGGCCCCACAACGCGAGTTGGCGGCGCCATTTCATTCTGCTAGATGGGAAGCGATTCGGCCAGTTGGCATACTCTAGCCGAGAGATGGTTCTCCCGGTCAGGTCACCTTTGTTGCTGGCCCAAAATCGCTCTCCACTTGTCCAATTAAGACACGCCGAGTGTACTGGAAAGACCAGTTAAGAACTAACAATTTTTGGCAAGAACCTCGGCGCGTGTAGATGGAGCGTTCATCACGCCGATATTGATTTGCGCGATGAGGTTCGATTGGGTGCTTCTTCAGGATCCGACGTTTCCACCGCCCCGCTGAAAATTTCTGCTGTAACCCAGTCAAGAATTTGCACAATCAGCCATGCGGGCAAGGAGAACGCCATCACCAAAATGCGGAACGGGTTCAGGAATCGCACTGAATTTCCTCTTTCTTTCGAACCCTTAAGTCCGGCGCAGATGCTTCCGGTTCGCGCGCGCGGTCGCGTTCAGTGGGTCGCCGCGGCCGGAATACAAACGCTTGCGCAGCCTGTCGAGAAAACCAACCCTGATCGCTGCGCAGTATGACTCTTGCGATTCGGGCACGGTTCTGGAGGTTGGTTTGCCGCGGTGCGACATTTTGCGCCCAAGCAAGTGTTAGTTCCGCATTCTACGACGCTGGTTTACAAGGAATGCAACGTATGGAAAGCTTCCTTGTTCATGCTTCTGAACCGGATTCCGTTGGGGTGTTGCCTCGGCTGCTTTCTCGGCGGGCCATTAATTTTCTTAACTTGCTTGACTCAGCAGAAAAAACCGGATTACTATGCACCAGAACATGAACAGCAACCGATTTAGCTTCGCGTTTACTTACCGCTACCACTTTACGGGTAGCGGCGAAGCGGATGGTCTGCTGATAATGCGCTAGAAAACAGCAATCATAGGTTTCCGCAAGCCGCGATCCCGAAGGGGATCGCGGTTTTTTGCGTTTAGGCGTGATACGCCGTTGAAGGAAGGGATGGGCCGGGAAAATGGATAACGCTAAGAAAACGGTCGAGCAGTGGCGCAACGAAATCGATATACTCGATGCCGAGCTGCTTCGACTGCTCAACGAGCGGGCCAGAATCGCATCTGAACTTGGCGCTCTCAAACTATCTTCCGGGCTGCCGGTTTACGATGGCCGGCGTGAGCGCCAGGTGCTGGCCCGCTTGTGTGAATCCAATCCCGGCCCCCTGGATCACGAAGGCGTAAGCAGCATCTTCCGCTCCATCATTCGCGAATCCCGCCGCCTTGAAAGTTTACAGCAGCATCCCCAAGACAAATCTCGGTACAGGCAATCAGGTCAGGAGTATCCCCATGGTCATTAATATGGCGCCCGATTATACAGAAGCGCAGTTGCAGCACATTACCGATCGCGTGAAGGAATGCGGATTTCAGCCGCATGTTACGCGGGGCACAGAGCGGGCGATTGTCGCCGCGGTAGGCTCGGGCGGAAACCGCTCTGCTCTGGAAGCGTTGCAGGCTGCGCCCGGCGTGGATTCAGTGGTACCCATCGCACATCCGTTTAAGCTGGTCAGCCGGCAGACTCGGAGCGAGCGCACGCGAGTTTATGTGGGCGGTGTATGCATTGGCGGTGATGAGGCTGTGGTCATGGCCGGGCCGTGTTCGGTGGAATCGCGCGAACAACTCCTTGCCACTGGGCTCGGGGTAAAGGCGGCCGGAGCGTCAATGCTGCGCGGTGGAGCTTATAAGCCGCGTACCTCGCCGTATGATTTCCAGGGCCTCGGACTTGAAGCCCTGAAGCTGCTGCGTGAGGTCCGCGAAGAAACCGGACTGCCGGTCGTAACCGAAGTGATGAGCACCGCCGACATTGACCTGATCTGCGAACACGCTGACATGCTGCAGGTGGGAGCGCGCAATATGCAGAACTACGATTTGTTGCGCCAACTCGCCAAGACCTCCAAACCCATCCTGCTGAAGCGCGGCCCATCAGCGACAGTGAAAGAATGGCTGCTGGCGGCGGAGTACCTCCTGGCCGGCGGAAATGAAGCCGTCGTTCTGTGTGAACGTGGCATCAAGACCTTCGAGACAGAGACCCGCAATACTCTGGATCTCGCAGCCGTAGCGCTGGCGCGTGAACTCTCGCACCTGCCGGTGATTGCCGATCCATCGCACGGCACCGGACGCAGAGATCTGATTCCGCAAGCCAGCCGCGCGGCGCTGGCCATCGGAGCCGATGGCCTCATCATTGAGGTACATCCCTGTCCTGAGCGAGCGTGGTCAGATGGGGCGCAGTCACTGAACCTGAATGAATTTGAGCGGCTCATGACAAATCTCACTGCTCCGATCCGGCCCGTGGCGTCGCCGCTCGGAGTGGAGACAGTCGTGAAACCTGAACGACTGAACGGCCATTCAGTGTATCCTGTATAGCGCTTCTCACCGACCATTCGCTCAAGGAAACGCTGGCATGAATACCGCTGTGGGCACGCTCGCCCCCCCTGCACGCAAGAAAGCCATTGCGGCCGGCATACCGTGGACAGTATGGGCCTGCACGCTGGCCTCGGCTTCTATCGCGGTCGGTCTTTATTGGGACATCTCCTGGCATATGAGCATTGGGCGCGATACGTTCTGGACGCCTGCCCATCTGCTTATTCAGTTCGGCGGAGTGATTACTGCGGCGGTTTGTGGCTGGACCATTTTCGGCGCCACGTTTCGTCCTGATTCTGAGCTGCGCCAGAATTCCGTCACTGTGCTCGGCTTCCGCGGCCCGCTGGGAGCGTTTATTGCGTCTTGGGGCGGTCTGGCGATGGTCACCTCCGCGCCTTTCGATAACTGGTGGCACGACGCGTATGGACTCGATGTAAAAATCCTCAGCCCACCACATGTACTCCTGGCATTGGGGATCGCGGGTATCGTCTGGGGCGGGCTCATTCTGACGGTTGCGGCGATGAACCGCGCGGAAGACATTCAGAAGCGCCATCTGCAATGGTTGCTGTTGGTGCTGGGCGGTCTGGCTGTGCTGCACAGCATGGTGCCACGCCTCGAGTATTTGAACAAAGCTTTCCTTCACAGCAGCAGCGCGTATCTCACGCTTGGGATCGGGCTGCTTCTGGTGATTGAAGCTCCGGCGCGCGCCTCCGGTCATCGCTGGGGGCGCACCATCATGACCGGAATTTATTCACTTTTCGTCCTGCTGATGCTGTGGATTCTGCCCCTCTTTCCGGCTACGCCCAAACTCGGCCCCGTCTATCAACCGATCACCCACATGGTCCCGCTGCCGTTTCCGATACTTTTGATCGTGCCCGCATTTGTGCTCGACCTGGTTTGGCCGCGCGCAAAGTACTGGCCGCAATGGCGGCAGGCGCTGTTCGCTGGCGCCGTGTTTATGGCAGTCATGATCACCGTAGAGTGGCCGTTTGCCAGCTTTCTCATGAGCCCGGCAGCGCGCAACTGGTTCTTTCACCCGGCTAATTTTCCTTTCTTTGAACCGGCTGAGTCGGCCAGCGTACGTTTTGTCTTCCGGCAGATGGACCACAGCGCCATGCAGTTCTGGCGCAACATGGGGCTGGCGTTTGCTTCTTCAGTCTTGAGCATGTGGGTGGGAATCGTGTTCGGCAACTGGCTGCGCCGGGTGAGGCGGTAGATGCGTTCCATCCGTGATGCCGTCTCCGCTGGGCCGAATAATTCTATGAGTGTCATCCTGAGGGAGCGCGCACGAGCGCAGCGAATTAGCGCGAGTCCGGGGCCCCCAACGGCCGCGTCTTTTGCCCGGTGGGGTGGGAGTCGAAGGATCTATGCATTTATTCTTCCCGCCCTTTTTGGCATCTTCGGTAAACAAATACATAGATCCTTCGACTCGTCCTCATCCCGCGTTGCGGAACTCGGACTCGCTCAGGATGACAACCGGCGGGCAGCTTCGCACAGTCATTCGCTCTTAACCACGCTGGCATACTGCGCTGCGCTCCTCGGCTCAATCGTAGTTTTTCCCCCGCCCGCCTCTGCCCACGTCAACAGCCCTGGCGTCTACTTCGACGGCTATGCTGGTCCGTATCATGTGCTGGTAACCATCAATCCGCCTGCCGTTGTGCCCGGTATTGCCGATATCGAGGTTCGCAGCACAACAGGAGACGTTCAGGGGATCAAGATCCTGCCGCTCAAAATGGTGGGTGAAGGTGCAAGCGTAGCGCCCACACCCGACGCGATGGAACGCACACACGATGACGCGACACTGTTTCGCGGCAAGCTTTGGATCATGACTCGCGGCTCATGGAAGGTGCAGATCGCCATCGAGGGTGCACGCGGTCCGGGGATCTTGTATGTTCCCCTTCCCGCGGTTTCCACGCGTTCGGCGCGCATGCAACGAGGGCTCGGGGTTTTGCTCGCCGGCCTGGGGCTGCTCCTGGTAGCGGGGATGGTGGGCATTGTGGGCGCAGCGGTCCGCGAGGCCGGTTTGCCTGCGGGCGAGGAACCGGCGGCGGAGCTGAGACGGCGCAGCTATCGACGCGAAGCCGTTGCCGCGGTGCTGGTGCTGGCCGCCATTGTTTTCGGCGATCGCTGGTGGCGCGCCGAAGCGGCCGTCAACGCGCGCCTCAATTACAAGGTTCCGCATCTTCAAGCGGACTTGCAGGCAGGCAATCATCTGCTGCTCAGGCTCGAGGAGCCCAATTTGCCGGAGGTGGATCGCTATGGAGTTGAATCCGCTGACAAGCTGATGCTCACGGATTTGCTGCCTGATCACGGCCACCTCATGCATCTATTTCTGGTGCGCATGCCGGACATGAACAGCTTCTGGCACCTCCATCCTGAGCAGGTGGGCGCAGGACGTTTCGCACTGGATCTGCCTTCCATGCCCGCGGGACGGTATCGCTTGTATGCGGACATCCTCCACCACACCGGATTCCCGGAAACGCAGATCGGCGAGATTGCGCTCCCGGATATCGGCGGAACACCTCTGGCCGGCGATGATTCCGGAGAGTCCAGCCTTGCCGCTTCAGGTGCGGTGAGCCAACTCCCTGACGGTTATCGGATGATCTGGGAAAGAGATGCATCTTCTCTTAAAGCCAACGTGCCGTTGTGGTTTCGTTTTCGAATCGAAGACAAGGAAGGCCATCCCGCTGCGGGCATGGAAAATTACATGGGGATGCCCGCGCACGCAGCCATCATCAGCGCTGACGGTACGGTTTTTGCGCACGTACATCCCACCGGCTCGGTATCTATGGCGGCCGAGATGCTGGCCGAAGGCGCGGCGCACCCTATGAACATGGCGGCGCCTGATCCCCCGGGCGCAGAAGTATCTTTCCCTTATGGCTTTCCTCGTGCGGGCGAGTATCGCGTTTTTGTGCAGGTCAAGAGGGCAGGTCGCATCGAGACCGGCGTGTTTACCGCGCATGTGCAATAGGCCAGCGGCTGGCAGGTAGTCGCATCCTTACGCGAACAGGAATCTCCCGTGCAGCGCTTCCGTTGCGTGCTTCCAAATTTGGTAACTTCTTGCAAAAAGCGACTACGGAAATCGGGAAGCATGAAAAAATTGCAGGCAGGGTGGCCTGCGATATTTACAAACCATTTGCATATCAAACTGTTGTACTAGTCCCTCCGTTTCGCCTGCTTGTTCTGGCTTTGTTAAAACTTCGCGAATCAAGAGTTTTATTGACACTCCCGCGAGACTTGGTGGTATAAATAACCGCCGCATTTTCTTAACTAGTAGAGAACGTGTGTTTAATGCAGCCGGGCCCGAGCATATCCGGACGAGGGTCCCGTACCAATCTCGAATTTGCGATGAGTTGAGCGAGGAGACTTCGATGAAAAGCATCCGTACATTCTGCTTGCTTGTTCTGGCGTCGGGAATGGCGCTGGGGCAGGCGAGTCAGCCGAACAATTCGAATGTCGCCGACGATCTGAAGACCTTGCGTGATGCAATTGCGGCGCAGCAGAAACAGATCGCCGAGCAGCAGAAAAAGCTTGAAGAACTGCAGCAGCAACTGAACGCGAAAGCCGCGGCGCCGGCCCCGCACGTTCAGAATGCGACGCTGACGACAACCGCGCCCGCGACGAACGTTTCGATGGTGCAGGCGGACACGGAGAAGCCGAAAGAGTCGCCGCTCTCAATCCGCATCGGCGGCACCGAGTTCACACCCGGCGGCTTTGTGGATTTCAACAATATCTTCCGGACCACGAATACCCAAAATGCAGTTTCAACCACCTTTGGCGGGATTCCCTTCAGCAACACACCGCAGGGACAACTGACTGAATTCCGCTCCAGTGGTCAATACTCGCGTTTCAATCTGAAGGTGAGCGGCAAGTACGGCGAGAACAAGATTGGGGGCTATATTGAAGCCGACTTCAACGGCAACGACGCGGCGAATGTTTTCGTTACTACCAATCCTCACACCTTCCGGCTTCGCCTCTATTATCTGCAGTTGGGGCGTGGCAACTGGGAATTCACCCTGGGCCAGGCCTGGGGCCTGCTGACCCCGAACAAGGTGGGCGTGGGCGCCTCACCCTCTGACCTTGACACCACCATGGCGACGGACGGCAACATCATGACGGGCGTCATGTATTCTCGCGACGCTCAGTTCCGCATCGCCTACAAGCCGAGTGATCACTTCGGGTGGGCTCTTTCGGTCGCCAACCCTCAACAGATTGCTCCTGGCGTGGCTTTCCCCGCTTTTTTGGGCGCAGGTTTCGCCAATACAGTTGATGGCAACGCGAATGCCGGAGTCCCGAACCTGTTTCCGGACGTCTCGACCAAGATTGCGATTGATACGAATCCCACCGGCAGGAACAAGCACCTTGAAATCGGTGGTGTTCTCACCTCGGCACAGATTGCCGTTCCGCGACCTGGTGTAGTCGGCGCCTTTGATAAGGAGAGTGCAATTGGCGGCGGTGTCTTCGGTGGCGTTGGCATTTCTCTTACCAAGAAGTTCCGCGTTGTGGCCCACGGGATGTACGGCAACGGCGACGGCCGTTATTTCATTGGCTCCGGCCCGCAGTTTGTGGTGGTGCCGATCGCCATCGCTCCGACGGTGTTCACGGCTGAGCCCTCCCTGGTCCATGCCGGTTCCGGCTTCGGCGGGGCCGAGTGGCAGGCCACCTCAAGCACGCAGATCGGCGCCTACTATGGCGGTATCTATTATGCCCGGAATGCCTTCACGGACATCACCGCTACCACCCCCGTTCAGCCCATCATCGGTTACGGCGGGGTCGGATCGGCCAACAACCGCGCCATCCAGCAAGGTGAACTGGTAATCGCTCACACCATGTGGAAAAACCCGCAGTACGGCGCTTTTGTGGTGGCCAGCGATTCCAGCTATGTCACGCGCGCCCTGTGGGCTCATCTGGCAACGGCGCCCAAGAACGCGCACATGTTCATGACAAAGATCGATTTCAAGTACGTGCTGCCGTAAGCACACGTCCAACTTCAACCAAGAGCCGCTGATTTCAGGCGGCTCTTCTTTTTTGTGTCCAAGGCCACAGCCCCCGATCCTCAGGCGGCTCTGCCGAAAGCGCGTTCTACAATAATGCCGATGCCCGCTTTCCAAAAGCTGCTCGCGGGCCTGCTGATCGCGATGTGGACAGTGGCTGGCCTTGCGCAATCGCAAGTTCAGGCCAGGCACGCCCGAGTGGAACTTCTCTCCACACAAGTCGCGGGGCACCGGCTTGAGCTTGGGGTTCATTTCACCTTGGAAAGAGGATGGCACATCTACTGGGTGAACCCGGGCGATTCCGGACAGCCGCCCAGCTTGAAGTGGAGTCTTCCCAGTGGAGCAACTGCCGGCGAAATCCTGTGGCCGCTTCCGGAGCGGCTCCAGAGTTCTCCCACGATTGCCGATTATGGCTACAAAGATGACGTTCTGCTGGTGGTGCCAGTCCGTCTTCCACGTACCCAAGAAAAAAGCTCAGCAACTCACATCGGACTCGACGCCAAATGGCTGATCTGTCGCGAGGTCTGCCTGCCGGACCACGCGCAACTCAGGCTTTCTCTTATCGAAGATTCCGGAGGCAGTCCGGGAGCTACTGAACTGTTCGCGAAAACCAAAGCAATGTTGCCACGGCCTTGGCCAAAGGACTGGAAGGCCAGGGCCGAGTCACGCAAAGACGAGTTTGCCTTGACGCTCATCACTGGGCGGCCTCTCGCGCACGTTCAGTTCTTTCCGCTTGACGCCGGCCAAATCGAGAACGCCGCCAAGCAGAGAATCACGCAAACAAGAACCGGAGCAAAACTTATTCTCAAAAAGTCTGACCTTCTGGTTAAGCCGATACAGGAACTCCGTGGCGTGCTTGTGATAGGGGCGAACGCGTATCAGCTTCGCGTACCGGTCATCTCGCCGGGCGCGCTAAAATAGAGCTTTTTCAGGGAGGCAGCTATGAGCAGGCTCGGTCGGCTCGGAATTGTTTCTTCCACCGTTCTGGCGCTTGCAATCAGCGCTTTGGCTGTGAAGGTGGGCGATCCCGCTCCCGGCTTCAGCGCGGTTGACAATCACGGAAAGATGCAAAAGCTGGCCGAATATAAAGGCAAGTACGTGGTGCTGGAATGGCATAACCAGGGCTGCCCTTACACGCGCAAGCATTATGAGAGCGGCAACATGCAGCGCCTGCAAAAAAAGTGGACCGATCAGGGGGTGGTCTGGTTTACCGTGATCTCATCCGGGCCCGGAACGCAGGGCTTCGTCACTCCGAGCCAGGAAAACGAGTATCTGGAAAAAATGCATGCCTCGCCCACGGCGGTGCTCATGGATATCACTGGAACGCTGGGCCATCTCTATGACGCGAAAACCACTCCGGAGATGTATGTCATCTCGCCCAACGGCACGCTGATCTACCAAGGCGCCATCGATGACCAGCCCACCACAGATGAGAAGGACATAGCGGGGGCAAAGAATTATGTGGATGCCGCGCTGAGCGAAGCCATGGGTAACAAGCCCGTCACCGTTGCTGCCACGCGCCCCTACGGATGCTCGGTGAAGTATAAGAGCAACTTTTGATCCCACACTTGCTTCCCGCAGCGGCGTAGGGTCACAACATGCGTTTGCCCGAGTATCTGGGCAGTGCAGAATCGGGACATGCTTGGCGCAGTTGAGATAAAAATGCGGTTGTGAGCTTCAATCCGGCATTCTCCGCCCAGCGAGCTGTGAAGTTGGCAAGCTATTGGCAGTGTGCGAAACTCAACTGGTGGGGCCTGTAGCTCAACGGTTAGAGCAGCAGACTCATAATCTGTTGGTTGCAGGTTCAAATCCTGCCGGGCCCACCAAAACCAATTCTCCAGACCCTCATCTGTAAATACCTCCCGAAACTCAGGAATAAATTTCTAAATTTCTGTTCCGCAGCGGTGAGGGTCGTGTCTTATCCTGCAGACGGAATTTTAAATCGATTGCGCTCCGGCCGCCGGGATGGCACCCTGGCGGCCAAATTTTTGGGGGCAGCAGTCAGCAATCAGCCGATCAGCCCCCATCGGTATTCGTGCCCCTCGGCAGCCTTTCTCGGACGCGTGGCAAACCGGACACAGTGCGTCTCCGCAGATACAAACTCGTGCTGCTGAATCTATGTAATTGATTGAAAATAAACAGCCTAGTCTTTGGGCGCCGCTGTGCTCTTCCTCATGCCGTGGGGAAAGGAGATTCAGACGATGCGGCGGCTCGTACTCCCGGTAAAAACCTCTGCGGTAGCGGCAATCCTCCTGGCAGGTGCGGTGTATGTGGCGGCGGAAGCCAGACAAGCGGTAGTGAGACGGCAGGAACTTGAACTCGTCAGGCTGGAAGACGGCTTTGACACCATTCCTGTGGCGACGAATCCGGTGATCGGGCGATCCGGTGATCGGGTGATCGGCAGCCACCCCGTGAGTTCACCAGAAAGAAATATCGCGCCATCCCCTTCGCAGCCAGAAAGCAAACTAGATCTGTCCAAACCAGGCCAGAACACTCCGCGAGCCACCGCGAAGGATGACCACTCACGCGAGATTGTCATCAGCATCCCTGACCGGCGACTGGCGCTGCTCCAAGACGGGGAACTGATCAAGACCTACCCCATTGCCGTAGGCACGCGCTGGACGCCGAGCCCGGAAGGCGAGTTCACCATCATCAATCACGCCGTCGATCCGGTGTATCGGCACAAAGGCAAGCAGATACCGCCGGGAGACGACAACCCGCTCGGCGACCGCTGGATGGGACTCAGCCTGAAAGGCTACGGCATTCACGGAACCAATGTGCCGCGATCTGTTGGCAAAGCCGCTTCCCACGGATGCTTCCGCATGGCACGCCAGGACGTAGAAGAGCTGTATGCGCAAGTCAAGGTGGGCGATCGCGTCATCGTTCGTCGCGAGCGCGATGAACTGATCGCCAGGGTTTTCGGGCCGCAGGAAAATGCTCCGCCAGCGTCCTCAGCTACAGAAGTGCAGATGGCGTCAGCCGTGAGGGCGGGAGCTGGAGGTGCGAGTGCGAGCCCATCGGGTACACCGCAATAACAACATGATTCGGAGCCCTCATGAACATTGAGACGAGAAACCACACAGACCAGCAATTATCGCGGAAAGAGACAGAGAACGCACTGGGCGCTTCAAGCAATGTGAATGAGCCGGCCGCAAGCGCGCAGTGAATAAGCCGGGCAGTTTCTCGCCTGGTGGAAGGAGTACCGGAAAAAGATGCAGTCGGTGTTGAGGAGCAGTCCTATGAAGGTGCAAGTACGAGCTTGAGAGAGTTGTCCGGTATCACCGCCGGTTGCTTGGTATAGCCCTTCCAGAGGAGAGCGCGCAAAACAGCGTGGTCTCAATTGTGAGCAACCGGACCCGGACCTCTGCCGTACGGGTGGTCCTGGCAGTCTGGCTGCCGCTCACCTCTAACGCGAGCACGGTGATGCGCGCGCAGAGGATGAGCGGCAATCAGAGCGAGCCAGACTGCAAGGACCAGCCCGGGCAAAAGGTTCCGCCGGAAATCCCCCCGGGTGCGCTGTCTCCGCCGGGACAGCGTGCCCGCTCCGGCGGCGCACTTGGAAAATCGAAAGTTCATGGTACGTTTCCCCGATTGCCAAAGCCATGGTTTTTGAGTTGAATGAGAGCTACTGCGCACCTCCAATTCATGCTGAAGACCGCACTCCAACAGGGTCTGGTGTTTGTGCTGTGCCTCATCCTGCCGCCGCTCATCACGGTGCAGGGGCAGGCGGCAACGGCGCCAGCCCAGGCCTCGCTGAACTCGCTGGCCGCTGATTTCGTGCATGAGATGATCGCGCGCGCGGGACTGCCGCACGCGGCCAGCGTGAGCTTCCAGAACATTTCTGTGCTGCCGCCGGACCTGCAGGAATCAGTGCAGAATGCCATCTTCACAGCGCTGCGCAATGCCGGAATTCAGATGGAGAACGCTGGCCCCTCGCCGGCTCGCATCGAGATCACGTTTTCAGAAGACTGGCAGGGATACGTCTGGATTGCCTCCATCCAACAGGGCGGCAACAGGAAAGTTGTCATGCAAAAAGTGGCGCGCCCAGAACACGTGACCGCCACACGAGCGCCCATGCTGACCATCCGCAAGAGCACGGTGTGGCTGCAGGCGTCACCGATTCTCGACTTCTTCCAGGACGGCCACACGCTGGCGCTGCTGGAACCTGACCAGGTGTCGGTTTATACCAGCGACTCGGGACAGTGGCGCCTTCGCTATGTCTTGGGCATCACGCACGCGCAGCCATGGCCCCGCGACCTGCGGGGGCGGTTGGTGATGAATGGCTCGCAGGTCAGCGTGTTTTTACCCGGCACGCGATGCAGCGGAAGCACATCACCGCCCACGCTCGACTGCCATGCCGGCGATGATCCCTGGCCGGTGGACCAGGGCGGCGTGGTCGGGTTCTACAGCCCGCGCAGAAATTTCTTCACCGGGCTTCTGGCCGGGCCGAGCGCCGGCGCGTCCGTGGTGCCGTTTTTTTCGGCTGCGGCATGGCAGACAGGCGACACGCATCAATGGCTCTTCAGCGGAACCGACGGACGCACGCGGCTGTATCAATATGACCTTTCTGCCCCTGCCGCGGTCTTTAACGGCTGGGGCAGCAACATGGCGGCGGTGCATTCAAGCTGCGGCTCAGGATGGCAGGCCCTGGTGAGCGCGCCCACGGATTCCGTGCGGCCGGATTCGGTGCAGGCCGTGGAGGTTCTGGGCCGTGAAGCGCTGCCAGTGAGCGCGCCAATTGATCTCGCAGGCCCGGTGCAGGCTCTTTGGGCCGCGGGCAAGAACGGCGATGCGGTGAACGGCGTGCTGAAGTCGCCGACAGGACAATATGAGGCTTTCACGCTTACGGTCAATTGCAGCCGCTAGTTTGCTGCTCGCGTTGGCAACGGCGGCGGTCGCGAGTTCGCGCCCCCGCTACGGCGGGACCGTGCGCATCCTTCTGCATGAACGCTTCAACTCGCTTGACCCGCTGGGCGATGATGATCATCCTGCGGCGCGCGACCGGATTGCCGGTCTGCTCTTCGATACCCTGACCGCGACAGACACACAGGGGAACGTTCACCCGCGTCTCGCCTCTTCTTGGCGGTCTGAATCGGGGGATCGTATCTGGTACTTCAATCTGCGTCTGGCAAATTTTCAGGATGGCACTGTCGTGACGGCGCCGGACGTTGTCGCCAGTCTCACGCGCAAAAGCCAGGGATGGCAGGTCAGGGCCGTTGATCAGCAGACGGTCAGAATTGAACTGCCGGTACCGCTTCCGCATATGCCTGACCTGCTGGCCCTGAGCCGGTTTTCCATTGTCAAGCGCACCTCTGACAATACGCTGATCGGCAGCGGGCCGTATAAGGTGAGCGAGTGGCAGGCAGGCGAACGGCTTGTGCTCTCCGCTAACGATGATTACTGGGGCGGGCGCCCATACCCTGACAGCATTGAATTTCAGCTGGGCGCATCTCTTCGCGACCAGTTGCTGCAACGCCAATTGGGGCAGTACTCGGCCGCAGACCTCACCGTGGATCAGTTGCGGTCTCTGGAGGAGACCAAGCAGAACATTGAGCTTTCGCGCGCCAGCGATCTTCTGGTGCTTGTTTTTCTTCAGCCCGATGCTGCACCAGGAGGCGGCAAGCCCGGCAGAACCCCGGTTGATCCCAGAGTGCGAGAAGCACTGGCTGAAGCCATTAATCGCGCGGCGATCAACAATGTGATTCTGCAAAAGCGGGGCACACCGGCATCGGGCATCCTCCCGCAATGGCTGACCGGATATGAGTTTCTCTTCCCCGGGGCCATGAATCTGGAACGGGCCAAAGAGCTGCACGCCGAAGCTGCAGGGCTGGTCATCATTAAGCCCATTGCCCTGGCCTATGACTTTTCCGATCCTGTGGCCAAACTGGTGGCGGAGCGCATCGCCGTAGACGCGCGCGAAGCTGGGATTGTGGTTCAGCCGTTCGGCGAACCGCATGTCGCGAACAAATCCGCGCGCAATGGAATGAATGCGGATGCCGTGCTCCTGCGCGTTCCCGTCGAATCGGTGCAGCCGGCGGTCGCATTGGCCGCTGCGCTTGACGATATGGGCATGGGAGATCCAACTTCCGCTCCGTTGACTGCCACTCGTCTCGAAGATGTGTTTGAATTGGAAAGCAGAGCGCTGGCGGACTTCCGTGTGATTCCAGTGGCGCACGTTTCTGAGGCGGTGTGGCTGAACAGTAATGTTCACAACTGGCTGGAAGGGCCCACGGGACGGTGGAGCCTCGACCAGCTCTGGACAGAAGGAGGAAGATAAGGCGTGTCGCTCAAGACCAAACTGCTACTGCTGATCACGCTGGCGATTGCCGGCACGGTCGGAACGGTGGCGTTTCTCATAGAAGAGCGCGCGCACGAAGCCTTCCGCAAGATCGAACAGGAGCGCACGGCCACGCTGGTGGACCAATTCCATCGTGAGTTCCAGCATGAAGGGGACGAGATCATCCGTGGCGTGGAGAGTATCGCCAACTCGGATTCCATGCTGCGCAGCGCCATTGAGCTCACCAACGGCGCGGACGTGGGCCCGTACATGAACGCAGCCCAGAGTTACGCCCAGGCACGGCAACTAGACTTCCTCGACCTGATTGCGCCGGATGGCACCATCATTTCCTCTGCGCACTGGCCGGCCCGCTTCGGGTATAAGGAACGATGGTTTTTAGACCGCGCAGGTCCTCAGCCCAGGGAAGCTTTCCTGCGCCATGTGGACACAGCGCAAGGAAGCGTGCTGGCCATGTTGTGCCTGCGTCCGGTGAAGACGCACGGCGCGGACTATTACCTGATTGGTGGACGAAAACTGGATTCGGTGGTCCAGAGCTTGACTCCGCCCGCAGGCTTGCGCGTATCGATCTACAGCAATCCCGAACAAGGCCAGGGCGAAATCATCGGACCGGCGAAAGATAACTTGCCGCTCGAGAAGCTGATGCCGTTGGTGCAACTAGCCATGCAGCAGCATGACGCGTCTAAAACGATTGATTGGGGACCCGGACTGCCGCAGGAGGAAATTGTCCACGCCATCGCGCTGCCCGGGTATTCGGCCGACCGCGTACCGGCGGTATTGCTGGTGGGCAACTCGCTGCAGCAGGAGTTGACACTGGAGAAGCGCATCCGCGACATCAGCCTCATGATCGCGGGGCTGGGTATCTTCATTGCCGTGCTGATCAGCGCAATCCTTACGGCGCGAATGAGCCGACCGATTCGCGATCTGGCGGATGCGGCAGCCGAAGTCGGCCATGGCAACTGGGGCGTTCGGGTGGAGTCTTCATCGAAAGATGAAGTCGGGCAACTGGCCAAAGCGTTCAACCAGATGACGGAAGAGCTGATGGCGCAACGCGAGCGTCTGGTGCAGACGGAACGCGTGGCTGCGTGGCGCGAACTGGCCCGCCGCCTGGCCCACGAGCTCAAAAATCCTCTGTTCCCGCTGCAAATCACGGTTGAGAACCTGCTGCGCGCACGGGAGAACACCCCGGAACAATTTGACGAGGTCTTCCACGAGAGCACGGCCACCTTGCTGGCCGAGATCGCCAATCTGAAGAACATCGTCGGGCGCTTCAGTGATTTTTCCAAGATGCCGGCGCCACAATTTCAGTCGGTTGACCTGAATGAGATGGTGCGCGGAGTAGTCCAGCTCTTTCAAGGGCAGCTTACACAGGGCGCGCGCAAGATTGACCCTGAGCTGCAGCTTGGGCAGGCGCCGCTGGTCAAGGCCGATCCGGTTCTC
>DATNDP010000141.1:0-21568 GCA_035553195.1 Candidatus Acidiferrales bacterium | reverse complement strand
CGTGAGACGATAGAACTTGGCCTCGCGTCCAGTCTCAGTCTGCTTCCAGTCTGCGGCGAGAAGGCCGCGATATTCGAGGCGATGCAGCGCGGGATAAAGCGAGCCTTGAGGCACTTGAACGACATCGCGCGATACCTGTTGTAGCCGTTGCGCGATGGCATAGCCATGAACCGGACCCAACGCAACAATTTTCAAAATGAGCAGGTCCAGCGTGCCTTGGGGAAGATCAGACTTGGTGGTCACGAACATACCTCCAGCTTCTACAGGTGTATACCACGAGTATATGTAGAAGTGCAAGCTATCGTCGCCAACAAGAGTATTGGCGTGCGACAATGGGCGCTAGATGCGTCTGCCTTCGATCTGTTTTGCGCTGCTTGTCCTTGCCATGCCAATGCTGCAGCCCGCAAGAAAAAATCGGCACGGATCCGTCCCTGAGTACAGCTACAGAATCGTTAATTCTTTCCCGCATGATCCGCAGGCGTACACGCAGGGTCTGGTGTACAAGGACGGATTTTTCTATGAAGGCACGGGATTGACTGGCCGATCGTCTCTTCGCAGGGCGGGGTTGGAGACGGGAGAAGTACTCCAGCGCGTTGATCTGGCTCCTGAGTTCTTCGGGGAGGGAATCACGCTGTTGGGCGGAAAGATCTTCCAACTTACCTGGAAGGCGCATACAGGATTCATTTACGACGCACGCGATTTTCGCCAGCTCGGCCGTTTTTCCTACGCGGGTGAGGGTTGGGGACTCACGACCGATGGCCATGATCTCTACATGAGTGACGGTACGCCGGAGATTCGCGTGCTTGATCCCGTCACCCTAATGGAAAAACGCCGGATCAGGGTGCATGATGGCGCAATTCCCGTTCAAGAACTGAATGAGCTGGAGTACATCAACGGGGAGATCTTCGCCAATGTTTGGCAGACAGATAAGATTGCGCGAATTTCACCGCGTACCGGGAAGATCGTCGGCTGGATTGACTTGGCCGGAATCCTGAGCCCTGTATACCGTAGGACCCCTGATGCTGTTTTGAACGGCATTGCCTATGACTCAAAGGGCAAACGACTGTTTGTGACAGGGAAGCTGTGGCCCAGCATCTTTGAGATCCAACTCATTCCCAAACCCTAGTTCATATCGATGGAGGCACAATAACACCGGGAGCCAATCGGTGCTACGATGATCGAGCGCGTTCTGGGGCGCATCCGTCCGCGGAAAGCACAGAGTGCACCCGTCTTCACAACAATTGATCACGAACTCACTTTCAGCCTGCACATGCGGACGCCGGGCGCAACACATGAGAGGAAGTTCGTATGCCGACCAGGCCACTGCCACCCGATCCGAGTCTGCTCCAGCTCAAGCATCAGGCAAAAGATCTGCTCAAGGCGCGCGAGAATGTTGATCGTGCGGCGCTGCAGCGGATACGCGAGTTTCATCCCCGCTTCAGCAAATCCAGCGATGCGGAGATTGCGACAACCAAATTTGCCTTGAGCGATGCCCAGCTTACCATCGCGCGGGAATACGGCTTCGCGAGTTGGCCGCGGCTCAAGGCTCAAGTGGAAGAGCCAACGGCGAGCGAAAACCAAAAGCTCGCTCATCATGAGCGGATCGACGATCCAGTATTTCGCCGGGCGGTGGAGTTGCTCGATGCAGGCGATGAAGTAGGGCTTCAAGCACACCTGCAGGCCCACCCTGGGCTTGTACGTCAGCGCGTGGAGTTCGAAGGCGGCAACTACTTCCGCAACCCCACGCTGCTGGAATTTACTGCGGAAAATCCGGTACGGCGTGGGACTCTGCCGACGAACATTGCCGAAATAGCCAGGATCATTCTGGATGCCGGTGCGAAGCTTGACAAGGCGGCGATTGATTCAGCCCTGGGCCTGGTCTGTTCGGGACGAGTGCCGCGGGAATGCGGTGTGCAAGCTGCATTGATCGAGGTGTTCTGCGACTATGGCGCTCAGGCGGATTCAGCCATGCTGCCTGCGCTGGTGCATGGTGAGTTCGGCGCTGTTGAAGTTCTGCTTCGCCGAGGCGCCACGTTGACCCTTCCTGTGGCTGCTGCGACGGGCAGGACCGAAGAGGCACGCACACTCTTGCAGGCGGCGAGCAGCGAAGAACGACATATCGCGCTGGCGCAGGCTTGCCAGCATGGGTGTTTAGAAGTTGTCCGCATGCTGCTTGATGCCGGCGAAGATCCCAATCGCTACAACCCTGTCGGGTGCCATTCCCATTCCACGCCCCTGCACCAGGCGGCCCTGGCAGGGCACTCGGAAGTTGTGAAATTGCTGGTGGAGCTCGGAGCCAGGTTGGACACGAAAGATCTTCTCTTCCACGGAACGCCTTTAGGCTGGGCCGAGCACGGCGGGAAAACCGACGTCGCAGCCTACCTGCGCAAGTGTGAAGCGGCTAAGAATCGACAAAAATCCTAGCACTTTCGGGGATTTTGCTCAGGACGAGGAGCCTTCGTTCAGTGATATCTTGTAGGCTGCCGGGACAGTACGGCAAGCAGCTGAAATTAGCGATCCGATGGACGTTTTAAAGCAACTTTTCGAAAAACATTTCCATTCGCCAGTGGAGCACGTGCAGCCGCTGCAAGGCGGTTTGGGCGGTTCCGGACGGAGAATTCTCCGGCTTACAGGTGAGAACTCGAGCGCCATCGGAGTGCTCTACGATGTTCGCGAGGAGAACGTCGCGTTTTTCGAATTTTCGCGCCACTTCCGCCGGCATGGTTTGCCGGTGCCGGAACTCTATGCTGAAGACCTCAAACAGGGAGCGTACCTGGAGCAGGACTTCGGCGACACCACGCTCTTTGATTTCCTCTCCAGGAATCGGCAGGGTGACGCGATTGCTCCCGCGGTAGTGCAAGCTTATCGGCAGGTCGTCGCGATCCTTCCGCGATTTCAGGTGGAAGCCGGCCGTGATCTCAATTACAAGGTTTGTTATCCTCGCGGCAGTTTTGATCGCCAGTCGATTGCGTGGGACCTGAATTACTTCAAGTATTACTTTCTCAGGCTCAGCGGTGTTCCATTCAACGAACAGGATCTTGAAACCGATTTTGGACGTTTGACGCGATTCCTGTTGGCTGCACCCCGGGACTACTTTCTATATCGCGATTTTCAGTCACGCAACGTGATGTGGTTCGATGGCAAGCCGTGGTTCCTGGACTATCAGGGGGGACGGAAGGGAGCGCTGCAGTATGACATTGCTTCGCTTCTGTACGACGCTAAGGCCGATCTCCCCCCTGCTCTGCGCCAGCACCTGCTTAAACACTACCTTGAAACGCTTCGCCAATATGTGGACATGAGTGCTGAAGCGTTCATGCATCATTATTATGCGTTTGTTTACGTGCGCCTCATGCAGGCGCTCGGCGCGTACGGATTCCGAGGCTTTTATGAACGCAAGCCGCACTTCCTGCAGAGCGTCCCGTTCGCCCTCAAGAATCTGAGCTGGCTGGTGAACAACGTGGAATTGCCCGTGGCAGTCCCGGCGCTGATGGCGGCGTTCAAGAACATGCTGCTTTCTGACAAGCTCCTCAACCTGAATCCAACCGTGGAGAAGGCTGAGGCGCACGGTTTGCCGGTTCTCACCGTGCGCATCTTCAGCTTTTCATTCCATCAGGGCGGACCGCCAAAAGACGACAGCGGAAACGGAGGCGGATTCGTGTTTGACGCACGCGGCATTCCCAATCCAGGACGGGAAGAGCGGTTTAAAAATCTGACCGGCAAGGATGCGCCAGTCATTGAATATCTTGACCAGCAGGAAAGCGCGCATCAATTCTTTTCCCACACGACGGCACTAGTGGATGCGAGCGTGGAAAATTACAAGAGCCGCGGCTTTGCCAACCTGATGATCTCGTTCGGCTGCACCGGGGGCCAGCATCGTTCCGTGTACATGGCGGAACACCTGGCCAGCCATCTGCGCCAGAAAGCCGGAGTCGAGGTGGTGGTGCGGCATCTGCAACTGGAAAAGCTGGCAGCCAAACACACCGAAGAACCTGTAAGCACCGCGTCACTCGGGAATGTGAGCCGATGAAGGCAATGATCCTGGCCGCGGGGCTGGGAACCCGGCTTCGGCCGCTCACAGACAGCCGGCCCAAGGCGCTGGTGGAGGTGGGCGGACGCACGCTGCTGGAGATCACGCTTGCGCGCCTGCGCGAGTTTGGCGTGAGAGACGTGATTATCAATGTCCATCATTTTTCACACCTCGTAACCGACTACCTCAAAGCAAACGGAAACTTTGGCCTGCGGATTGAAGTTTCACGTGAAGACGATCTCCTGCTCGATACTGGCGGCGGGCTAAAGAAGGCAGCATGGTTCTTTCTAGAAAACTCCGATTCGGGCGACGAGCCATTCATCCTGCATAACGTAGACGTGATCACCGACATTGATCTTAGCCGGATGCTGGAGTTCAACCGTCAGCGCAAACCGTCGGCCACGCTTGCTGTGCAGAAGCGGGAAAGTTCACGGCAATTGTTGTTCGACGACGGCATGTCACTGTGCGGTCGCCGGATCCGCGGCCAGCCTGACGAGTTTGTCTGCCCGACCACGACTGTCCATCCGCTGGCGTTCAGCGGGATTCACGTAATTTCGCCGCGGCTCTTGCGGATGATCACTGAAGACGGAGTTTTCTCCATTATTGATGTGTATCTCCGCTTGGCCGCCGCCGGAAAATCAATCCTTGGATTCACTGCCGATGAGTATTCCTGGCGTGACGTGGGGCGGCTGGAAGATTTGAAACAGGCAAACGAGGACGCAGTGGCCAAATTGCGCTAGTATGCTGCATGGTTTCAACCGCGTTCCCCAAGAGAATCTTCTTTGGTTGTTTGCTGCTGGCTTTGACGGCTCTACCCCAAACCAAGCCCGAGCCGCTGGATGGAGTCAACCGGCCGTTTCATGACGAATTGCTTGACCACTTGGAAGGTCGCTGGAAGATCAGCGGCGTTGTCGTGGGGCGGCAGCGGGAGATGGATCTCACAGCCGAGTGGGTGCTTAATCACCAGTTTCTATTTCTCGATGAAAAAGACTCGACCGCAGTCGCCGGCAAGCCGGGGTATGAAGCCCACATTTACATCGGATATGACAATGCCAGTGATCGTTATGTGATTCACTGGATTGATATCTTTGGCGGACGATTTTCTGAAACGCTCGGCTACAGCTCGCGGTCGGGGAACAGCATCAAGTTTGTCTTCGAATACCCTGATGGTCCCTTCCACAACACATTCACCTGGATTCCCGACGACAAGTCGTGGCATTTCCTGCTGGAGCAGAAAAATGCAGCAGGGAAGTGGACGGTATTTGCGGACCAGAAGGCAACACGGGTAAAACCATAGGGGAGACTATGGCGCTCTTTCTTAGCGGTGCTAGTTGCCAATCGCTATTTACTTCTCAATGGCTGTTGTCATAACTCTTCACCCATTCCACTATGCTGCGGACGGCAATCCCTGACGGGCCTTTGGCGATCCAGCTCTTGTTCTCTTCCATCCAGGCGGTACCGGCGATATCGAGATGAATCCACGGTGTGGTGTCAACAAATTCCTTCAGGAATGCCGCGGCTGTGCTGGCGCCCCCCCAGCGGCCGCCGGTATTCATAATGTCGGCGATGCTTGAGCGGATCATATCGGTGTAGTCGCTGTCCACGGGGAGCCGCCAGAATTTTTCTCCGGAGCGGTCCAGCGCGCGAGTGAAGTGCTGATACGCTTCCTCATCATTTGAGAAGACGCCCGCATGAGCGTAGCCAAGAGCCACCACGCATGCGCCGGTGAGGGTGGCCGCATCGATGAGGTGAGTACACCCCAGAGTGCGCGCATAATGCAGCCCGTCGGCGAGCACCAGCCGGCCTTCCGCATCCGTGTTGATGATCTCAATGGATTTGCCGGACATGGCGATCTGCACGTCGCCCGGCTTCTGCGCTTTTCCGCTGGGCATGTTTTCCGTGGCGCAAACAATCCCGATCACTTTGATCTTCGGCTTGATTTGGGCAATGGCGCGCATCGCGCCGATCATGGCGGCGCCGCCCGCCATGTCGTATTTCATCTTCTCCATACCGTCGGCCGGCTTGATGGAGATGCCGCCGGTATCAAAGGTGATCCCCTTGCCCACCAATCCCAGGACCGGCTCTTCCGGAGCGCCCTGCGGTTCGTAGCGCATGACGATCAGGCGGGGCTCTTCATCGCTGCCCTGGGCCACGCTCCAGAAGGCGCCCATCTTCATGGCTTTGATTTTGTCGGGGCCCATAATTTCGCATTTCAAACCCACGCTCTCGCACATTTTGCGAGCGCGCTCTGCGAACATAGTGGGAGTGAGCCGGTTACTGGGCTCATTCACCAGTTCGCGAGTGAAGTTCTGCGATTCGCCGATGACGCGCGCCTGTTCGACTGCGCGCTGGAGCTTGGCCTGATCCGAGCCCTGCGGCGCTACCACCGTAACCTCTTTCATACTGAGATCTTTCCGGTCGCTGCGATAGGTGTCAGGATCGAAATCTGCGATGTATGCGCCTTCAACAATAGATCGGATGGCATCTTCAGCGCCATTGGAAAGCTCAGGCACCGCGATGGTACAGCTCCGGATCATTTTCGGCTTCAGGAAACGCAGTACGGCGCCTGCAGCTTTTCGCAGCTCCACGTGGGAGAAACCAGCAGCCTTGCCTGCGCCAACTGCGAGAAGCCTTTTGGCTTTGAGCCCCTGCGGATGATGCAGCAGAACGGTCTCAAACGCCTTGCCGGTAATCTCGCCGGATGCGAACAGCTCCGCAAGCGCTTTCTCTGCGGCAGCATCTTTCATGGCGAGCTTTGGCTGGGGTTTCTGCTTGTCACCGTGATCGAGAACGAACACTGCCAGGCATTCCGTTTCCACGTCGGCCGAGCCGGAGATGATCAGTCTGGTATCCATATGGACGCTTTCACTCCTGAAATTGTTAGAACCTTTAACCTCTGACGTTGGGGATGATTAAATTCTTTAAGCTTTGCGGGCCCGCGCGACAGCCTCGCGGGTCTCCCGTTCGGCCGTACGGCGCCGCTCCGTTTCCCGCTTGTCCCAGGTTTGTTTCCCCCGTGCCAGAGCAACCTCACATTTTATCTTCCCATTCTTGAAATACATTCGTGTGGGGATGAGCGTGT
Organism: Candidatus Acidiferrales bacterium; assembly: GCA_035553195.1. Lineage (GTDB taxonomy): Bacteria > Acidobacteriota > Terriglobia > Terriglobales > Acidobacteriaceae > Angelobacter. Next base: position 14,459 of record DATNDP010000141.1, on the reverse strand, counting down.
ACCCACGCTGCTGCGTTTTGCCGATGAGCTTGCGCAACTCTTCTTTATGCACGAGTAATTTGCGCGTGCGAAGCGGCGCGTGGTGAGCATACCCGGCGTTTTCATAGGCTCCGATATGCGCATTTAGCAGCCACAATTCGCCATCTTTAACGACTGCATACGCGTCTTTGAGGTTTGCCCTCCCGGCGCGGATTGACTTGACTTCAGATCCGGAAAGCGCGATGCCTGCCTCGGTGCGGTCTTCAAGAAAATAATTGTGGCCGGCAGCGCGGTTGACAGTAGCGTCGCGTTCGCCGGAAGCAATAGGGTCGCGCTTGACGTTCCTGGGCTTATTTGGCTCGGTTTGGTGAACGCTGTGGCGGGCCATGGCAACTTTTGCCGCATGCAGCAAAATTTTTATGCTAACACAGCGCAAAACAGCGTTACTAAAGTCGTTCTGAGATTGCACAAGGTTAGGGTATAATCTGGCATTCCAACAAGCATTTTTTCCGGGTACGACGAAACGGCAGTTCCTTCACCAAACCCCCTGAAAAGAAGGAGTTAAGCAGTCTCGGAGCGAGCAGGAGCGTATGAGGAGAGCAACGAGCACCCTTGCAATCTTACTAGCGTTGTCGGCAGTCCTGGCGACGGCGGCAGAATCGGCCAAGTCCCTCTATAGCAAAGGACAGAAGGCGGAAGCGCGCGGAGATTATGAAGCGGCTTATGACTTCTATCGCAAGGCTTACGATCAAAAGCCTGAAGAGCTGAAGTATCGCGTACCCTTTGAGCGGACCCGGTTTTTGGCAGCAGCGTCGAAGGTTCATCGCGGCCAGAAGCTGCGCGATCAAGGGAAATTGCAGGATGCTCTCACTCTGTTTCAGCAGGCGGCTGAAATCGATCCCAGCAATGACCTGGCAGCACAGGAAATCAGGCGCACGCAGCGCATGATTGAGAAGCAGTCAAAACCTGCCGGAACCAAGCCGACAGCAAGAGAAGAGGAAGATCCTTTAAAGCAACGGCTGGAAGAAGCAACTCCGCCGGTCATGCTTGCGCCGCTGAGCAATGTACCCATCAATGCGCTGGAACTGACAGAGGATTCCAAAGTCGCTTACGAGACGATCGCGAAACTAGCCAATATCAATGTCCTTTTCGATCCCGATTATACGTCCCGTCGTCTCACACTGCGGCTGAAGAACGTCAGCATTCAGGATGCGCTTGACATCGTTGCGCTGGAATCGCGTACCTTCTGGCGTCCGGTCACGGCGAACACCATCTTTGTGGCGCAGGATACGCAGGCAAAGCGGCGCGAACTTGAGCAGAATGTCGTCAAGACTTTTTACCTCGGCAACGTCTCCGGCCCCACCGACCTGCAGGACATCGTCAACGCGATTCGCACAGTGCTGGAAGTTCAGCGTATCCAGCAGATCCCGTCTCAAAGCGCCATCGTGATCAAAGGCACTCCTGACCAGCTTGCACTGGCGGAGAAGATGATCGACGACATCGATAAGTCCAAACCTGAAGTCATTGTGGACGTGATTGTGGCGCAGGTGCGGCGCGACAAGCTGCGCGACCTGGGCATTACTCCGCCGGAGAATGCCAGCGTGGCGCTACAGAGCACGGTTCCAGGGGTGAGCACCGGTACGGGAACCGGAACTGGAACAAGCGGATCGACGTTGAACTTTAATGATCTCCAGCACCTCAATTCCACGAACTATGCGGTGGTGATTGACCCGGCCAAGGCGGTGGCCCTTTTCAGCGATAATGACGCCAAGCTGATCCAGAGCCCGCGCATCCGCGCCAGCGATAACGAAAAAGCCACACTGAAAATCGCTGACAAGATCCCGATTGCCACAGGATCGTTCGGCACACCGGTGGGAATCGGCACGGCGACGGGCGCAATCGGCGTGAACACACAGTTCACCTACACTGACGTCGGCGTCATCCTGGAAATCACTCCCCGCGTGCATCCTGACGGGCAGGTCACGCTGAAGACCGTAATGGAGATTTCGAACCTGAACGGCTCTTCCACCATCGGTGGGATCTCGCAGCCCATCATCAGTACACGCCGGGTGGAACATACCATCCGCCTAAATGACGGAGAAGTGAACCTGCTCGGCGGCATCTTGGAAGATCAGCTCACCAAAACTACGAGCGGAACACCGTTCCTCGGGCAGATACCACTATTGAAGTACATCTTCTCCGAGGAAAAGAAGGAACGCGTACAGAATGAGATCGTGTTCCTGCTGGTTCCTCACATTGTGCGCAATCAGGAGCTGGATGACCTGAACAAGCGTGCCTTCGACGTGGGCACCGGCAGCGGAATTGATTTGCATATCGCCGCCCAGCAGCCTCCACGCGCGGAAGGTCCGCAGGTAGCGGCCGCGCCGGCACAGGAGCCTCAGCCGGGCTTGACTGCTAGAACCGCTCCACCGTCGCGCCCTGTGGCTCCGGCTACACCGGCTCGCGGAGCGGCGAATGAAGCAGCTCAGCCTTCCGCCAGCTCGGGAGCCGCGAGCGCGGGAACCGAGTCACCTGCGAGTAACAGCGCAAGCGGGCCAATGACTCTGCGCCTTGATCCAGGAAGCGTGACCCAGAAGCAGGGCGGCACGTTCTCACTGAATGTGGTGGTGGCACACGGGCAAGACATCGCCTCAGTTCCGCTACAGATCAGCTACGATCCCAAGGTGCTGCAGTTCGTCAGCGTGGCAAATGGAGACTATCTCTCGCGCGATGGTCAGCCGGCCATCCTGGTTCACCGTGATGATCCGGCCAGCGGCAAGCTGCAGGTTACGGCGCAACGCCAGCCTGGTAGTGCGGGCGTCTCCGGCGACGGAACCGTCTTCACGCTGGTCTTTAATGGAAAGTCAAAGGGTGATGGGACGGTAGCGATCTCAGTTCCGGGTGCGCGCAACAGTAAGAATCAGGCGCTGGAAGTGCTCGGGTCACAGGCTACTGTTAAAATTGAGTAAGCGGATGCTCAAGTTCTACATGAACAATACGGCGAAAGTTGCCGTCCGGGAACGCGGGGTGACCCTGCTGGAAATGATCATTGTCATCTCCATCATCCTGATCTTGATGGGCGCCGCGGTTCCGGTTGTGAAAATCAGCGTCAAGCGCCAGAAAGAAACGGAATTGCGCAGGGACCTTTGGGAGATGCGCGATGCCATTGATCGCTATCACGAAGCTGCCAGCAAGAACCTGTTCCAGGTGAAACTGGGAACCGAGGGTTATCCGCCGGACCTCGATACGTTGGTCAACGGAGTTGAAATCGCGGGCGGCAAGAAGCTGCGGTTTTTGCGCCGCGTTCCAGTGGATCCCATGACCGGTAATACCGATTGGGGATTGCGGTCCATGCAGGACGATCCGCAGTCGGATTCCTGGGGCGGGCAAGATGTATTTGATATTTACACAAAATCTGACGGCACTGGTTTGAATGGCCAGAAGTATAAGGACTGGTAGGCGCTATGAAATCAAGAATCCATGTGCAACGCGGCTTCACGCTGATTGAAATGATCATTGTGATCGCGATTATGGGAATCCTTATGGCCGTGGCGGTTCCTGTCTACCAGATACATATCCGGCGTGCCAACGAAGCAGTCCTGAAAGAAGACCTGTACACGCTCCGCAATGCCATTGACCAGTACACTCAGGACAAGAGCAAGGCGCCCCAGGATCTGAACGACCTGGTTTCAGCAGGGTATCTGCGTGCGCTCCCCAAAGACCCATTTACCAACAGCAACACTACTTGGCAGACAGTCCAGGAAGACACGATGAGCGCCATTGATCAGACGCAGCCAGGTATCACTGACGTCCATAGCGGATCAAACCTGAACGGTACCGACGGAACCGCGTATAGTTCGTGGTAGTCCGTGTTTTCCGCTCCCCAAGCAGCTTTTTACTGAAGCAGGCATAAGTTCCTTCGAATCCTCCCATACGGTCGGAGTCGCTCAGGATTTCGCCCGTGGTCTTTCACTGCGCCTCGCATCGCCTCCGTTCACGCCCGCAGGACGACTCAATTTGCTACCATCTCCTTATGCCGGTAGAAACAGAAATCCAGACCACACATCTGCCTCCCTTGAAAGCGCCGCGTGGAACGGAACTGACCTGCAAGGCGTGGCCTCAAGAAGCGGCCATGCGCATGCTCATGAACAACCTGGATGACGAGGTCGGCGAGCGGCCGCGCGATCTGGTGGTGTACGGCGGCACCGGTAAGGCGGCGCGCAATCAGCAATGCCTGGAGGCGATTCTCGCATCGCTTAAGTCTCTGGATAGCGACGAGACGCTGCTGGTCCAGTCCGGCAAGCCTGTGGGAATCTTCAAGACCCATGAATATGCGCCGCGGGTGCTGATCGCCAATTCCAACCTGGTGGGACACTGGTCCAACTGGGAGAAGTTCAACGAGCTCGAGCGAGCAGGGCTGATGATGTACGGCCAGATGACCGCGGGTTCCTGGATTTACATTGGGTCACAAGGGATCATTCAAGGAACGTTTGAAACTTTTTCGGCGGCGGCGGAGAAGAGCTTTGGCGGTGATCTGGCAGGCAAGTTGATCGTGAGCGGCGGCATGGGCGGCATGGGAGGCGCGCAACCTTTAGCCGCGACCATGGCGGGAGCAAGCTTCCTTGGGATTGACGTTGACCCGGAGCGCATCAAGAAGCGCCTGAAGACCGGCTATTGCGACTTCATGGTGAACACGCTCGACGAAGCGCTGCGGATCCTCAAGAACTCCGTCCGCAAGAAAGAAGCAGTCTCTGTCGGGCTCATTGGAAATTGCGCTGACATCATCCCTGAGCTTGCCGAGCGGGGCGTGCTGCCGGACATTCTCACTGACCAGACCTCAGCCCACGATCCGCTGAACGGCTACGTTCCGAACGGCATGTCTCTTGAAGCAGCGCTTGAACTCCGCAAGCGCGATCCTCAAGCTTATCTTGAACGTTCGCTCGACGCTATCGCGCGTCATGTGGAAGGCATGCTGCGCCTGCAAAAAATGGGCAGTGTGACGTTCGATTACGGTAACAACATCCGAACCTTCGCCTTCGAACGCGGCGTGAAAAGCGCTTACGACTTTCCCGGCTTTGTTCCTGCCTATATACGTCCGCTGTTTTGCGAAGGTCGTGGACCATTTCGCTGGGTAGCGCTCTCCGGCGACCCAGCCGATATTGCAGTTACGGACGATTTGGTGTTGGAACTGTTTCCGCACAACCGGATTCTGGATCGCTGGATCAAGTTGGCGCGCAAACGGATCAGGTTCCAGGGATTGCCCGCAAGAATCTGCTGGCTCGGCTACGGCGAACGCGCGCAGTTCGGTTTGGCGATGAACGACTTGGTGAAAAAAGGGAAGCTGAAAGCGCCCATCGTGATCGGCCGCGACCATCTCGATTGCGGATCGGTTGCTTCTCCCTATCGCGAGACTGAGGGCATGAAGGACGGCAGCGACGCGGTGGCCGACTGGCCGCTCTTGAATGCGCTGCTCAATACTGCAAGCGGAGCAAGCTGGGTTTCTGTTCACAACGGGGGTGGGGTTGGGATCGGTTACTCGCAACATGCGGGGCAAGTTACGGTCGCTGACGGCACAGAAGCCATGGCCAGGCGGATCGAGCGCGTGCTCGCCAATGATCCGGGAATCGGGGTGGCGCGGCACGTGGATGCTGGCTATGGCGAGGCAAAGCGGTTTGCTCAGGATAAAGGCATCAAGATTCCGATGACTTCCTGACCTCCCAAGCAAAAAGAGGATCGCCGTTGCTGAACAGCAAAGTTGTTACATGCCGCTTGTTCTCTCTCGCGATGGCAATTGTCATTGCCGGTTCTGCATTCTGTGCTGGTCAGAATGCGGGCGAGCTTGATCCTTCCAGGATTCGCGGAACCGTTGTCCCAAGCGTCTCGTGTGTTCACGATCCTTCCCAGAGCTACGCGCTTTACCTGCCCTCGAATTACTCGCCGGACCGCCGCTGGCCCATTATTTACGCCTTTGATCCGTTTGCGCGCGGGAAGGTGCCTGTGGAGCTGTATAAGCAGGCGGCGGAAAAGTACGGCTACATTGTGGCGGGATCAAACAACGCGAAGAACGGTCCGGGAGCGCTGGAGATGGCCGCCGCCCAGGCCGTCTGGGAAGACACGCACCGGCGATTTGCAATCGACAAAGATCGTGTGTACACCACCGGCCTTTCAGGCGGCGCACGCTTCGCTACCTCATTCGCGCTCTATTGCTACACCTGCTCGGTCGCGGGAGTGATCGCCCATGGAGCAACGTATCCGGTAAAGGAAGCGGGGGCGGCGAATGATCACTTCCTTTATTATGTCGCTATTGGTGACCAGGATTTCAACTTGCCTGAAGTTGCCGAGCTTCGCGCCAAAAAAGAAGCTCAGGCAGCCGCATTTAAAGTAAAGGTTTATCCCGGTCCACACCAGTGGGCTCCGGCAGATGTGGTGGAAAATGCCGTCGCGTGGCTGGAATTGAAGGCCATGCAGGCGGGCAAGGAAAAGCCCAATCCCGCATTCATCCAGGAGCAATTCCAGAAAACTCAGGCGGAGGCCACGCAAGCCGAGCAGGCCGGCGATACACTGACCGAGTTCTACGCTCTCCGTTCACTGGCTTTTGATTTCAAGGGGCTGGTAGACGTGAGCCGCTTTGAAAGCCAGTTTCAAACATTGAAGAAATCTAAAGAGTTGCAGCACGCGGAAAAGCAAGAGAAGCACGAAATTGACCGGCAGCGCAGCCTGACAGAGACGGCAGGCTCTGATATTGCTGGGCTTGCTCAAGTCGGTCCGGAACAGGTACCGGTGCTGCAGCAGCGGATCATGTCCGTCTTCGACGATTTGCGGAGGCACTTGAAGTCAACGGCAAAAGATCGGCTGATCTACGTGAGGGCGTTCAACCAACTCTGGATTCAAGGCATTGAAGACGGCGAAGAGCAGTACCGCAATCGTGAATACGTGCGCGCCGCCAATTATTTTCAAGTGATGGCCGATGTGGCTCCGGATCAGAGCTGGCCGCTGCTGCTGCTGGCGGAAACCAAAGTCCGCGAAGGCGACAAGAAAGCAGCACTAAAAGCGCTGGATGCCGCGGTGAAGCGTGGCGTGAAGTCGCCGCTGAGCTTGACCGGGGATCCTGAACTGGCGCCGCTGCAAGCTGACCCTGAGTTCCAACGAATCGTCGGCAAGATTGGCAAAGTGAAGAGTGCATCATGAGTAGAAACTTGCACCTAACGCAATGGTGCTGAGGCTTAAAAGCTGAAAGCTAAAAAGAAAAAGATCCCAGCCCATTACCTGTTGCTGACTGACATCGGCCAGTTGCTGACGCTGCGGGGCGAGTCGGCTCCGCGGCGCGGACCTGTATTGAACGAGGTTGGGCTGATCAATGGTGCGGCGGTTCTGTGCGGTGGAGGGAAAGTTATCGCCGTCGGCCGGCAGGGAGAGATCATTGGCGACCCGTGGATCAAGCGGAACAGAAAAAAGATCACCGAGCTGGACTGCAAGGGCCGCGTCGTTTTGCCGGGCTTCGTGGATTGTCACACACATCCGGCGTTCGTCGAGCCGCGCCTTGTGGATTTTGAAAAACGCATCGCCGGGGCGAGCTATGAGGAGATTGCCGCGGCCGGCGGCGGCATCCGTTCGAGCGTTGCCTCTGTTCGGGATGCGAGCCGCAAGGAATTGGCCGGAAAAGTTCTTCAAGCATTCAACGCCATGCTGCGTCACGGCACAACGACTGTGGAAGCCAAGTCCGGCTATGGTCTGAGCATTGAAGCAGAAATCAAGTCGCTTGAGGCGATTGCCGACGCCGCGCGGCGCTGGCCAGGCAACGTGAAGCCGACTCTGCTAGCCGCACATGTTGTTCCGCCGGAGTTCGCCGGCAAGCCGGATGAGTACGTGGAGAAGATCTGCCAGGAGATTATTCCTCTGGCCGCGCGTAAAAAGCTCGCGGAATCTGTTGACGTCTTCTGCGAGCGTGGCGCATTCACGCTGGAGCAATCCGAAAGAGTGCTGGCGGCAGCGCGCCGTCATGGGCTCGATACGCGTGCGCACGTGTGTCAGTTCACGGCTTCGCGGCTGAATCGGCTGCTCGAGCACAGGCCTGCATCACTGGACCATATGGACTGCGTGGATGATGAGGACATTGCGGCTCTGGCGAGCGGCGACACCATCGCCGTGCTTCTGCCCGGCGCTAACTACTTCCTTGGCCACAAAAGCTTTCCTGACGCGCGCAGGCTGATTGATTCCGGCGTGCCCATTGCGCTCGCGAGTGACTATAATCCCGGAACTTCTCCGACGATCAGCATGCCGTTCATCCTTTCGCTTGCCTCCACCCACATGCGCATGACTCCGGCAGAAGCGATTGCCGCCGCCACTGTAAACGCCGCCTGCGCGTTGCGCATTCAGGGCCGCAAAGGGACCATCGAGCCGGGCAAGGATGCGGACATGATCGTCCTTGATACGCATGACTATAGGGAAATTGCCTATTGGTTTGCTTGGAACCGCTGTGCTGAAATAGTCGTCGGCGGCGAAGTGCAGCAATTGTCTGCCGCCATCAAGCCACTGCGAACCAAACACAACAGCCGCGAATGAACTCAGAAACCACACATTTCTCGCAAAAACGAACATGGCTGTTTTCCATTCCGCTCCTTGTTGCACTGATCGCTTCCGCGGTGGCACAGCAGGCCGCTCGCCCGTCCGAGCCCAACGGCACAACGAGGAAACACAACAGCCTGGCTCCCGCACAATCCGTTCCAACTTCAGCTCTTCCCAGCACAGCGAATCAACAGCCTCAAGTACAACCGGGCGTTCAGGCCAGCGCCAGTCCCACTCCGTCGCCAACCCCAGCACCGGTGGCGCCCGCGCACAGCGGCCCCGGATTCGTCCTCCCGCAGCTCAACGATCGTGAAATCGTCGTCACCGCCGTCGGTGACGTCATGCTCGGCTCCACGTTTCCGGACGAAACCGGCGGGTTGCTGCCGCCCAACGATGGCGCTGATCTTCTCGCCGAAGTCACTCCCATCCTTAAGCGCGGCGACGTCGTCTTCGGCAACCTTGAAGGCCCGCTTTATGACGGCGAGGGCACATCACTCAAGTGTCGAGGCAAAGCGCCGGGGCATTGCTACGCATTTCGCGTGCCCACCCGTTACGGCGCGCACCTCAAGGCTGCTGGCTTCACCGTGATGGGCCTGGCCAACAACCACGCCATGGATTTTGGCGAGGACGGCCGCACCAGTTCGCGCCAAACGCTCGAAGCGCAGGGCATCGCGCACACTGGCGAGATCGGCGACATCGCTCATCTCACCGTCAAAGGCGAGAAGATCGCCGTCATCGCGTTTGCCACTTATCCCGGCGCTTACAACCTGCTCGATCTCGACGACTCGCTGCAGGCCATCCGCCAGGCGCGGGCCGACTCCGATCTGCTAATCGTCTCCTTCCACGGCGGCGGAGAAGGCGCCACGCATCAGCACGTTCTCCAGGGCGACGAGCAGTTTCTCGGCGAAGACCGCGGCGATCTGCGCCAGTTCGCTCACGCCGCCATCGACGCTGGGGCTGCGCTCGTTCTGGGCAGCGGACCGCACGTGGTCCGCGGCATGGAAATCTACCAGGGCAAGCTGATTGCTTATTCGCTTGGAAATTTCGCTACCTACGGGCCGTTCAACCTGAGCGCGGAAAACGGCATCTCGCTCATTCTTGAAGCCCACCTTGCGCCCGACGGATCGTTCATCCGCGGCCAGGCGTACCCCGTCAAGCAGGGCAAACCCGGCGGGCCCAAGCTCGATCCCGCCATGAGCATCCTGCCCATCCTCCGCGACCTCTCGCGCGAGGATTTTGGCCCCAGCGGCATCGTCGTCGGCCCCAGAGGCGAGCTCTTGCTTCCCGGCGTCCAAATTCCTGAGTGCGCTAACGCGCCGGACATGCTGGATCAGTTGATCGGTACCAGACCCTGCGGAATCTATCCTTAGCGCGCGCCATGCTCCACAATAAGCAGCAAGTGCCATGACAGCTCGGTATCTCTCACTGCTCTTTGTGCTCTTCGCTGCCGTTGCGTTCACCGCGCAGCAGCCCGCCCCAACGCCCGAGCTCCAGCCTGAACTCAAGCAGGCGCTGGCTCATGACGACGCGTGCTTTAAGCCCGGCAGCCCTGCCGCGTCCGATCAAGCGCTCGCCGGTTCAGTCGCCGCCGACCCCATCAGTACCGGGCAGAGCGTTACCGAGCAGGTCGTTACTGAGCCGATCCGGGTCGGCGGACGCGAAGCAGGCATCATCGCCGCTCCCCAGGACGCCTGCGGCTGCGCCAACGGAAACTGCTCCACCTTCGTCTATCTCAAGTCCGGCGATAGCTACAAGCTCGCGCTTCAAGATCGCTTCAGCTCGCTCAAGCCCATGAAGATCGTCAAGCACGGCATGCCATCCCTCTCCGGCAAGTTCCAGGTGAGCGCCGGTCAGGAAGAAACGACTGTGTTCGACTGGAGCGGCCGGCAATATCAGCCGTCACTCTGCGCCACTGTTACGCAAAGGAAAAACGTTCGTCTGCCCAGCATTTCCCGCCATCCCTGTAAGGAAGCCGGAAGACGCGACTAGCGAGACCGTAAATCCCTCGCGCGCATCAGCGTTGATCGCGAGCAAGGTTACGTTGTTTGCGGTGACGGGCGTGATTACGAGAGTAACTTGTTTCGCTGCAGTAACCGGGCTAACGTTCACTCACTATGAATCGCCGAGCGCGTGTAGTGTATCCGCTGCTCGTGCTGATGGTGTGCCTGGGGATTCGCTGCGAAGCCAAACAAGTTGCCGTTATTGTGGACAAATCGAATTCCGTTGGCGCACTTTCAACAGCCGAGCTGACCAAGTTATTCAAGTGTGACACACGCAAGTGGCCGGACGGCCGAAACATTGTCGTTGTGGTGCGCGATCCCTCCACTCCGGAGATGAAGGTCGCACTGCAAAAGCTCTACAAAATGCAGCCGGAGGAGTTCAATGCTCTGCTGGCGGCACATCATACGGGCCTGGTCGTGGTGCATTCCGAGCAGGAGCTTCTGAAGTCCGTAGAATCCATTCCCGGCGCCATTGGATTAGTGGATGTTTACTCCATCAACGGACGCGTCAATGTGGTGAAAGTGGATGGCAAGCTTCCGCTTGAACCGGGCTATCTCCTCAAAGGTAACTGAGATGATCTCATCAAAATTGCAGAAGCTGGTGCTCTCCATCTGCGCTCCATTGCTGCTCTGCGGCGTTTCTCCGGCACTGAATAGACCGGGCAGCATCGGCCTGGAAATCACCACAAAATCGCCGCAGGCGAGGGCCTACTTTGAAAGCGGCCTGGCCAAGTGGCAGACCCTTTACTCGGAAGAGGGACTGGCGAACTGGCGCAAAGCTGTGAAGGCTGATCCGGACTTCGCGCTGGCGCACATCTTTCTTGCCAACTTCTCCACCGATCCCGCAGAGCAGATCCAGGAACGCGACCGAGCACTGAGCACCAGGAAGTTCGCGGGGCCGGAAGAGCAGCTCATTGTGGACTGGATCAGCAACGCCAATGAAGCGCACTGGATTCCTGCCATCCAGGCCATGAATGAAGCCCTGGATCGTTATCACGATCACAAACAGCTTTTCTGGATGGCCGGGATGTGGCTCACAGGCCAGCAGCAGTGGGGCCGGGCCACGCGCTTTTATGAACGCGCCATCCAACTCGATCCAGAGTTTGCCGACGCATGGAACAGCGTGGCTTACTGCTACGCGCGTACGCGGCAGTTCGACAAAGCCTTTGTCGCGATGAAGCGTTACACCGAACTCCTTCCCAACGAACCAAATCCGCAGGATTCATTCGCGGAAATCTCCCGCATGGCGGGGCGCTTTGATGACGCTCTGGCGCACTATCATGCGTCGCTGAAGATCGACCCGGGCTTTGTCATGTCTCAAATTGGCATCGGTGACACCTACGCCCTGATGGGAGATGAAGCCCGGGCACGCAAGGAATATGACCTGGCCATGCCCAAAGCGCCGAACAAGATCCTGGCCTCGCAATGGTCATTGCAGATGGCCATCACCTGGGTGCGTGAGGGCGACTACCTGCACGCAGACCAGGCATTCCGCGCGCTGGCGGCATATGCGCATCGTGACGGTCTCGGCAACATTGAAGCCGAAGCCTACCGCAGCATGGCGCTTTACCAGGAAGATCATGGCTCCGCCATGAAACTGCTGAAGCAGGCTGAAGCCGTGGTGCACGAAACTCACAACGTGCCGAAGTTGCTGCTGGACCAGGAACTGGCGTCAATCCTGCGGACGCGCATTGAGCGTGCCGTTCAGGACAAAGACATGGCAGTGGCGGAAGCCGACCTGAAGCAACTCGGGCAGCTTGCCTCTACGAGCAGTGATGGCCAGGTAGATATGTTCTATGAAGGCGCTGCCGGCACGCTTGCCTTCGCCCGCGGGCAGTATGCGGAAGCGGTTGATCACCTGAAAGAGGAAGACCGGAACCCGTTCTCTCTCGAACGCCTGGTTGATGCGTACAAGAAAACGGGCGACAAGAAGCAGGCTGATGCCGTGGCCGATGAACTGGCCGGTTTTAACGAGCCGGTAATCGATCAGGCGGTGGTGGTGCCGCAGTTCCGCAAGGCGCACGCTTTGGCGCCGGGCCATCAGGAGAGCGCGCGCGAGTTCCGGTACGAATGGTAAACAGCCCTGGGTGCAGACGACTCAAGGCATTGCTTGCGCGGAAGATCATAGAAGGAGAAACAGATGACGCGGTTCAGGTTATTACCGTTGGCGGTTTGTGCGCTGGCTACGTGTGCTTTTGCGCATCATGACCCCAACGGGATCCAGATTTCAACCAAATCGCCCGCAGCGCACAGGTATTTTGAAAAGGGCATGGCGAAGATGGAAATGCTGCATATTCAGGACGGCTTGGCCAATTTTCGCCAGTCGGTGGCGGCTGATCCGCAGTTCGCGCTTGGCCACATCATCCTGAACTTCTTTTCGCAGGATCCGACCGAGCAGGTAACGGAACGGGAAAAAGCGCTGGCCACGCGCCAGTTCGCCGGGCCGGAGGAAAAGCTGATCATTGACTGGCTGGCCAACGCCAGCGAATCGCAGTGGATTCCGGCGATTCAGGCCATGAACCAGGCGCTCGAAACCTATCCACACGACAAATATCTGGCATGGCTCGCGGGATGGTGGCTGGCGCTGAACCAGAACCAGTCGCCCCGCGCCACTGCGCTGTTCGAGCGCGTCATCAAGATTGATCCTGACTTCCCCGATGCCTGGAACGAAGCGGCGTATTGCTATGCCAAGGCTGGCAACTTCGATAAGGCGTTTGCCGATATGAAGCGCTACACCGAACTGGTGCCAAACGAGCCGAATCCTCAGGACTCTTTCGCGGAAATCTCGCGCATGGCGGGCAGGTTCGATCAGGCAATCAAGCATTACCGCGCCTCTCTCAAGATCGATCCCACGTTCCATGAGTCGCAGCTCGGGCTTGGGGACACCTACGCTCTCATGGGCGATGAAGCGCGTGCCCGCGCCGAATACGCTATCGCCATCAACGAAGCAACTGAAGTGCAGAAAGTGGTTTGGGGACTGCAGTCAGCCGCGACCTACATCCGCGAAAATGATCTTGCCGGAGCCGAAAAGGCCTTCCATGCCGTCGCCGAGGAGGCGCACGAAAAGGATTTTGGCAACTACGAAGCCGAGGCATACCGCAGCCTGGCTATGTACGAGAAAGACAGCGGCACAGCCATGAAGCTGCTGGACAAAGCTGAATCGGTCCTGCACGAGCATCACAACGTGCCGAAAGTTCTGCTTGATGAGGAGCTGGCTCTGGTCTGGCGCACCAGGGTGGAACGAGCGGTTGGAAAAGGTAACGATAAACTGGCGTCTTCAACGTTGAAGCAGCTTGAGAAGATGGCGGATGGCACGCCTGACGAGATGATCCAGGCCGCATATCATGGAGCCGCCGGAGTGGCCTTGCTCTCTCAGAGCAAGTACGCAGATGCTATTTCACATCTCGAAGAGGACCAGACCAATGCTCTTTCCATGCGCAACCTTCTAGCCGCGTATGAGAAATCCGGGCAGAAGGAAAATGCCGACAAATTGGCGGACAAGCTGGCAGTGTTCTACTTCCCAACCATTGATCAGGCTGTGGTGGTGCCGCAGTTCCGCGCTGCATATAAAGCCGCGCCGAAAGCAAGCCACGCGCTGAAATCAGTGGCGGAAAAGAGCAAGTAAGAACAATCTTTTGAGCTTACAAGGGCGGGCATGGGCCCGCCCGGACTTTTCTGCAGGGATACCTTCTAACTCTTCGCGGAAGCGCGGAGCACCAGGTTTTTGAATCCAAAAAAATCCAAAAATATCCGTTGACAGTGCCTACATCTGTAGGTATATTTGCCTACGCTTGTAGGTACACTTATGGCCCGACAAAAACCGGAACCCGCAGATTCGAACCTCACTCCGGCCCAACTGGAGATCATGAACCTGTTCTGGGAGCGGGGCGAACTGGGAGTAGCGCAAGCCTGGCG
>DATNDP010000140.1:0-13340 GCA_035553195.1 Candidatus Acidiferrales bacterium | reverse complement strand
TACACCACGCTTACTGCCGAACAGACATTTTATGTTCTTGATAATTCCGGCGCCCGCGTAGTTTGCGTCTCATCCGAAGAGCAGCTCAGAAAAGTCCAATCCATCCTCCCGCGCACCAAGATTGAGAAAGTCGTAGTCATGGACGACATTGCCGAAATTAATGTTGTGCCCATCTGGCCGCTCCTCAGCGGGTCCTCTTCGGATCCTGATCCTGAATGGGAAGCTCGGGCTCGTACCATCTTGCCGGATGATCTGGCCACACTGATTTACACTTCCGGCACCACGGGGAACTCCAAGGGCGTGATGCTCACTCACGGAAACCTTACCTCAAACGTCGTGATGTCAACGCGCCACGCCGAATGGCTCCCGGGAGATCTCTACCTGTCGTTTCTTCCTCTGTCGCACGTGACCGCGCGTCATCTCGACTACGTGTGCTATTGCAACGGGGTCACCATTGCTTATTGCCCGTTTTTTGACAAGCTCCCGCAAATGCTGCAGGAAGTCAGGCCGACCATCATTGTGGCGGTCCCTCGTGTCTATGAAAAGGTGCGGCAGGAGGCGGAGCGCAAAGCGGGCCGTGGTCTAAAGCGCCGAATCTTCGATTGGGCATTGCGTATCGGCCGGCGGCACCAAGCGCAGATCGAGCGCGGCGAGAAGCCGTCGAGCTTCGGGTGGAAGCTGGCCGATAAGCTGGTCTACTCAAAAATCCGGCACGGCTTTGGCGGCCGTAGCCGCGTATATTTTTCCGGCGGCGCGCCACTGGGACGAGACATGTCTGAGTGGTTTTGCTGCATGGGTATTCCCATTTTCGAGGGTTACGGGCTGACGGAGACCTCGCCGGTCATCTCCAGCAACCGACTCGGCGATTTCAAGATTGCCACCGTTGGTAAAGTTCACGCGGGCTTGCAGGTCAAGATTGCTACCGACGGCGAAATCCTTGTCAAGGGTCCAACCGTGTTCAAGGGATACTGGAACATGCCGGAAGAGACACGCTCGGCATTTGAAGACGGCTGGTTCAAGACCGGAGACATCGGACAGCTCGATGCCGACGGGTTTCTGAGCATCACGGACCGCAAAAAAGATTTGCTGAAGACGTCCGGCGGCAAGTTCATTGCACCACAGCCAATTGAGAATGCTTTGAAGGCAAATGCCCTGGTCGCCCAGGCGGCGCTGATAGGTGATCGCCGCAAGTATGCTTCAGTTATTATTTCGCCGCACTTCCCTCTTCTCGAGGACTGGGCGCGGGCAAACGGAGTCACTTTCAGCAACCATCATGATTTGGTGGCCAGCTCTAAGGTGCGCGAGCTCTATCGCGGTATCGTTGAGGACGTAAACAAAAAGCTCGCCCACTTTGAAACCATTAAGAAGATTCTCGTGGTTCCGGATGAGTTCACGGTCGCCACCGGCGAGATTACGCCCACTCTCAAGCTCAAGCGCCGCATCATTGAAGCCAAATACAAGCAACAAATTGAAGAGCTCTATCAGGAGCCGCACCCGATCGAAACTGCGCCGGTTGGATGAAGGAAACTGCCGTAAAAACGCGCGTGATTTCTCAAATTTTCCTGGGTTCTCTCTGGTAATTGCTCTTATTACTTGGCGAGGATGACCGGCTCCTGTTTGGCGGAGCGCTCGCGGATTTCAGACACGGTTTGCTTCACAAGCACTTTGCCGTCCCGGAATACCGGCTGAAGCCGGTCTTCTTTGTCCGATTCTCCGCGTTCTATGCGGACTGTTGACCACGAGCCTTCATTCAGGTGAAGTGCCAGCCGGCCGCGTTTAGACATCTTTTCGTGTCCTTCGATCGGGTCCTTGAAAACTTCACGATCCTCGCCGTTCACGGTTACGTTGGATGTCTTGAACGCAAATTTCTGAGTATCGCGGTTGAGCTGTTGCAGGAGCGCGCCTCCCATTCCGAAGCTGATGTTGTCCGCCGACCATCCCGCGCGATTCATGGCCATGAGCGTGTCTTGAATGGTCCAGAAGTTCACGCCATCGCCCTGAATCACTCGAATCTTCGGGTTGAGGACGCGATAGCCCTTCGAGTTCATCTCGTACCCGAATTTGTCACCCAGAATATCCAGCACTTTCAAAATCACTTCGCGCGGATTGCCAGAGTCAGGCCGCACCACCAGCGTGCCTTCCCGAGCCAGCACGTTGTCGTGCAGCATCTCGCCCCAGAGTTTCTCGCACGCGTTGTAGACGTTGTACGAGTCGCTGACAACCGCCATGATTCCGGACGGAAACTGCTCAAGCATGTTCCTGTAAGCGTTAGCTTCATTCTCCCGCCCCCAGGCGGTGATAGTTGAATGTTCCGCGGCGGGCACGCTGAAGCCTTCCATCTGATCTGATCGGTAGTACTGCTGCAGAATGCGAATGCCGGCGACTGTGTCCGTGCCCTTGAAGTTGATCAGGTGAGCTGCGGCGCCGAGGCCTGCTGTCTCTTCGCTGGAAACGCCACGATAGCCAAAATCGTGCAATTTGAAATCGATCAGCGACGGGTCGCCGGAACGCTCGAGCGCGGATAGCATCACACAACGGATTGCCCGGGACAGCGTGGCAACCGTGATCGGATACCACACTTTGAGCAGCAGCGTTTCCAGGTAATTGGGAAGCCAGTAACAGGCAGGATCGGTATTTTCAATCGTCATCAGCACATTGCTGACATCGACAACACTGCCTTCCGGTACCGCTTTGATGGCAACAGGAAGCTTCCCGGCATGCTGGCGAACAATGTACATCCAGCCTGCATGGTTGAAGAGGTCTGGGCCAAGATGCTCATCAACGAAGCGTTTCGCTTCATTGACATCTTCCTGAGTTACCACCTCTCCGCTCAGGTAGCGCTCAAGATAATATTGCAGTCCGAAGAACACCACCTGGCCAAACATTCCCCCGCGCGATTCCAGGTAGCTGTACACGTATTCAGTGCCGGGCGGATACTGCTTCCAATGAGTGAATTTGTAGCTGTCTGTCTCCAAAACCAGGTTGCGAGATTCGGTGCGAAGCATCGCTGGAATGGTCTCATGCGCAGGATTTGCCGGGCAACTAAACCAATGTGCGCGATGATTCAAGCAGACGATCAGTAATCCTTTTTATAATGCAGGTCAACGCCAAATCCGCCGTTCTGGTCGCGCACTCCGTTCATGGACCATGTACGATTGAACTGATATTGCATCTCGATGGCCTGCCGCTGCGTTGAGGTTACATCTGTTGCAAAGGTCACGTATAAATTGCCCGTCACGCGCTGCTGAATAGCAATCCGCGCTCCGGGATTCTCACCGCTTCCGCCCAGGGCCGGATCAATGGAAAGATGAGAAATTCCTGCAACTTTGGCCACTCGGCTGGTCACCTGGTTGCTGACCTGCTGCGCCAGTAGAGATTCAGCGCCTGATGTAATGCCCGGTGATGGGTTGGCTGCAGCGGCTTCAGTGGTTTTTCCAGTGGCAATCAAGTTGATGATGTCCACCGGTGGCAAGGTGGGATCCGAGGTGTACTCCGTATGCAGCCTCTCAATCGGCCCCTCAACGTTGAGGGCGATATTGTATTGATCAATTTTGGTCTGAGCGCGGATATTCACCACGGGTTGGGTGCGAACTGGGTTAAGGAAATCAATGGTTCCGTTTTGAAGAGTATAGCGATTACCAGCCAGGAACATTTCGCCTGAATTCAGAGTTGCGCGACCGAGAATCACCGGCATTGCCGCAGTGCCTGCGATCCGCAGATTTGCATTCCCACTGAGGCTCACCTGGCTGCTCTGCAACTGCATCTGTGACGTGGACTGCACGGCAATGTCCAGCTTCACTCGTTGTTCAAAGCCGCTGGATGAGGGGGCGGAGCCGCCCTCATTCCCAAATTGGCCGATGAACGACGTCAAGTCAAAGTCTGGGGTAAAGGAGATATGCTGGATCAGAACCTGGCCGCTCACCGTAGCTGCCTGCGTGCTGCCGGTCATTGACAAATTAGAATTGAGAACCGTTCGCAGCCCTTCCGGATAGCGGATGCGCACCTGCTTGGCCGCCATTCCTAGATCAAATTGGATCGCAGGCCTGTATGCGACGCCGCCTCGCGCGGTGATAGTGCCGCCGCCAACCGTCGCCTGAAAGCTGCTGATTTCCACGCGCTCCTTGGTAATAGAAATCACTCCATTCGCGTGGTCCAGGCCCACGGGAGAAGTTGGCGTGTGAACCGTGGCATTGACGATCCGAACCTGTCCGTTCAGGTTACTTCCTGCCGTGTAGCGACTCGAGTCGATATCGAACTGAATCTGCCCTGTACTTTGCAATGTGGGCTGGATCAGCTCTGCAAGGTGCAAATCGATACCTCCCTTAACTAGAAATGACGCTGCTTTGATGTTCCTGACAGGAACCTTGGCCTGCAGGCGAATGTTCGTGTCCGTTCCTTCGATTGAAGTCGGCTGCAGAACGGCAACTTCATTCTGGTAATCGAGCCGGATCGGTTGCGCCGCTGCCAGATGGATCTGCTTGTAGTTGACCGCGAGTTGCGGCACTTGCACATGTGCTTCCACGCGGTCCTTGTGCTGCAAAGGGCCTTTCACCCAGGCATGCAGTTCCGTTTGTCCTGTAATGTCATTCGCGTGCGCTGGCGCGTAGATTGCAAGGATGGGAGCGAACGTAACGCGGCCCGTATCGAGTTGC
Organism: Candidatus Acidiferrales bacterium; assembly: GCA_035553195.1. GTDB lineage: Bacteria > Acidobacteriota > Terriglobia > Terriglobales > Acidobacteriaceae > Angelobacter. The sequence goes on along the minus strand of DATNDP010000140.1, from coordinate 8,688 downwards.
ACGTTAGCCATGTAAGGAGCTTGAGTGCCAACCGATCCGCGAGCCTTGACGTAAGTCTCCGCGATACTGGAATCCAGCGCCAGATCGGCCACATGGTTCTGCAGGTGCGTTTGCAGCTTGATTCCACGAATGGTCTGCTTTTGGACCTGTAGCGTGGGAATCTCGATTGTGGCTAATAGCTCAGGGTTTTTGACGCTTCCCCTCCCGGTTACGTTCAGATTGAGAGCGCCATTCACGGGGACGTTGCGCGCTTTCACTGCTTCGAGCCTGGCCAGTTGGAATCCATTGGAGCGTACTTGCGCCTGGTAGGTCTGAGTGCGCGGATAATAAGTAGCCTGCCCCTGAACGGTGCCGGCAGGCATATGGACAGCAAGGTTCGCCGCCAATGCCGTGCCATTCCCCTGGAAGCTCACATTGATCTTTTGAACCGTCTCATCCGAAATCTTGGCATCGGCCAGGGTAAGGGTCCCTCGCCCAACGGGATTCTGCTGTGTGCCATGCACGGAGACGTTCAACGCCAGTGTTCCGGTGATGGCGTAGTCCTTGTTCGCCAGGTGCTCCAAATCGGCAACGGAAATGTTGGTTCCGGCAAGGTTCACCACGATCGGATTTGACGGTGTGTACTTCCAATGATTAAGTCTGCTCTGAATGTTGAAGGTAAAGCGCCCCTGTGTAGCCGATTGCAAGTCGCCATTCGTCAATGCTACTTGCTCCGGACTGGCGCTGATGTTCGTGCGCAACAGCTTCCAGGCGCTGTTTTTCACGCGCAGATTATTGGCCGTCAATTGGCCTTTTATTTTAGGAGCATTCAGCGAGCCGGTTATGTTCGCGTTGAGAGTAGCCGTTCCGTGCAGATCGAGCGGTTGGGTAGTGGCGTTTGCAGATGCTGTTTTGAAGTTTGCGGCCAGCGATTCCACCTCGTGCAGGTCGTTTGTATGCATGCGCACCTGCAATTGAGAGAGCTGGCCGATCTTGCCGTCGAGATTAATGGCTGTTTGCGGCGTGCGGATATAGCTTTGGTGCAGTGCCAATTGCGACCCGCGCGCGGCATAGTCCGCATGAATCATGCCGTTGAGCGGCGTAGAAGGGTTCTCCCCCAGGCTGGCCTGGATCGTGAGGTCGCTGTGAGCTGTCAGGTTTGTAAGGCTTCTGGCCCAGGATGCCTGCGCGTCCGCACTGATACTTCCCGTGAGATGCGCTTCCCGCAATGAGTTCGTCTTTGCTACCTTTTGCAGCAGGTCAAGCGAGACGTTCCTGAGAGATGCTTGCAGCCGCCCGTCACCTGCGCCCATGAGATCGCGAATCGTGAGTCGTCCGTCCAGCCGGCCGTCAAGGATTTCGGCGCGAAGGTTTTCAACCTCCGCGTTACCGTTCTCAAGCTTGTATTTGGCACTCAGGTTCCGGACTGATGTCCGCACGCTGGAGGTCCTGACGTATAGATCAGGGCTGCTGAGCATGCCCCAGATTGAGGCCGTCTCAAGAAAAGGACGATTTGGCTGCTGCTGGTAGTGAACCAGGCCTGTCAAACGGATGACCCCGGAGGGGATGGAAGGATTCTTGAGAACCCGGGCAAAATCCCCGGTGGCAAGAGTGGCATTGTAGTTGGCCTTGACCGTTGCTTCGGTGCTGTAATTCTGGACACTTGCATTTAGGACGGCATGCGAATGGCCCAACTCCAGCGCCAGCCGATCAAGATTGAAAGTGTCCGGCGTGAGACTGAAGGTTGCGTCCAGATTGTGCGGCAAGGGCGCGTACTGGCCGTATTGCAGGCGGCCATTGTCATAGCTCATGTGGCCCATGTAGCGCTTCTGTCCGGGATCGTAACCGGCAGTGAGTTCCAGATCGTGCAGGTCAGCTTGAAGCGGAGTTTTCTTGTCGTTGTAGTAAACTGCGCCGCGATCGAGCACAAGACGCCGAATGCCCAGATCAAACAAATTGGTTTTGCTCTTACCCGTGGATTCTCTTGGCTTCGGCAAGTTGTTCTCACCCGCTGTATTCACCAGCAAATGGGCTTCCGGATGATCCACAGCGATGTTTTGAAAGTGCCACTTGCGCTGGAACAGTGAGTCCACATTGACATCCGCGTTTACGTGATCTGCGGTGAGCAATGGCGGCTGGTCGGCCGGTTCAGTTCCGTGGATCACCACACCATAAAGATCAACCGACAGGCTGGAGAGATTTACGTTGAAATCGCGAACATGCAATTGCGCTCCCGTGGAGTCGTACACGGAATGCTCAACCTTGGCCAGCAGCGATTGCCGGAACGAATGGTTATATTTGAGCAGCAACACAGCCGTGGTCACAACTCCCACGACCAGGACAACCACTACCAAGACAACCCACAGGATTACTTTTTTCCAATTCACATAACACCATTAAAAAGCCTGACCCAAAGTGATGAAATACTGCCAGGGACTGACTCCGCTCACCGGGTTCAAGTTGCGTCCAATATCAAAACGAATGGGACCTACGGGCGTCGCATAACGGACGCCGACTCCCACCGTGTTGCTGTAACTGCCTATGTCGCCCAATCCAACGCTGTTAAATACGTTGCCGCCGTCATAAAAGGCCACGCCGCCCAGCTTGCTGAGCAGCGAGGTGGGAAAACGCAGTTCCGTATTCAAAATCAAAAGCTGTGGTCCGCCTACAGGAACTGTAATTTTGCTGCACGTGCTGGTATCGGCGGGGTTGCCACACACCGGAACCGTACGTTGCGTGCCTGCACCGTTCAGCGGGAAACCGCGCAAGGTGCTGCCGCCTCCGGAAAAGAAGGTCTCGCTGAGTGGAATATGAGCTCCCGCAAACGCCTGCTCCACGCCGAGCCTGATGCTGTTTGCCCAGACTACGTTCTGAGAAAAGATGGACTTGTAATACGCCGTCTGGCCCAGGAATCGCGCGAAGTTTGTATTTGATCCCAGGGCGCTGGGATTCAAATCCACTTGGAAGCTTTCGTAAATTCCGCGATGCGCGTCGAGCGGATTATCCCGTGTGTCGCGGATAAACGAACCCGTAAGCGTGGAGAGGCGCACGTTGCGATCTGTCGGCAGTACCAGATCAGGCACCAGCAGATTCGTCAGGTTGGTGCGGCTGAAGTTGTAGCGAATGTAAACAGATTTGGTTTTTGCAGCATCCAGGTAGCGCTGAAACTGGATCCCTCCTCGTCCCAGCCGTGAGGTAAACAGCGGGTTTTCACTCGACCTCTCCGCGGAAGCGCTCAGTGTAGAAGTCCAGGTGCTGTTCCAGAATCGCGGAACCAGCCAGCCCGCATTAGCCCGCTGGTCAAGCCGTGCAGCGAAGATTCCTGCCGTGATGGTTTCGGCGCGCCCGCGAAAATCGCGCCGCGTATATTCAATGGATCCTCGCGGCCCCCAGAACGTCTGCTCGCTGGTTTTGAAGTTGCTGGGCAATCCCACTGGAGGAAGACCGGGAACCGCAACTGTCCCGCCGGGCACATTGCCGCCGCGCTTTGCGGCTTCAAACCCGACGCCGTAAGTGATGGAGTTACGCTTTGCTTCATGGACCTTCACCAGAACGTCGGCCTGGTTCTGGTCGGTAATAGGACGGCGTGAATCTACGCTGGTCCAGTCGAATACCTCGCCCAGGGTGTAGAGTTCGCTTTCGCTTTGCAGCAACGCGGTCTCGCTCAGCGGCTGCCCGACTTTGATATTCGCCGTTTTGGTGATCAGCCCCGGCAGCGTGTGCTGCTGGCCCAGCGGATACAGCGACGCGGTATAGACTTGTGGCCCTTCATCGATCTTGTAGATCACCTGAATCCGCTGCGGATTTTTTTTGTCCTGTGTGGTCTTCGCAGTAAAGGTCATCCGCAAGAAACCCTTGTCCAGATATGCGGCGACGATGTGATCACGGTCTTTGTTAAGCAGTTGCTGCGAGTATGGCTTGCCTGGCTCCAAATTCAATCCCTTAGGGGTAAGCTCGGATTCAGGAATGGAGTTGTTGCCTTCAATACGTAGCGACTCCACTACGTCGCGCTGCCCCTCATTCACCTGGAACGCGACGCGGATGTTGCCCTGGTCCCGCGTTACGCTCGGCGTGACCGAAACCTTGCTGTACCCGGCATCCTGATACATGACTTCGATGGCTTTAACGCTCTTGTTGACCAGTTGATCGCTAAATCTTCCATGCGTCCAGAAGAAGATCTTCCTCGGCGTCTTGACGGGAATGTGCGATTCCAGATCATCGTCTTCAAAATGGTGATTGCCGTGAAATCCAATGGACTCAACCTTGCCCCGCTTGCCCTTATTGATCTGGTAAATGACCGTCACGCCCGAGGGCTGGTGCTCAATCCGGCTTTGCACCTGGGCATCGAAAAATCCTTTAGACTGGAAATAAGCCCTCAAATCCTGCTGTCCCTCAAAGACCAGATCAGGATCTACCGTGTTCTCCTGGTAAATGGGAATCAGCTTCTTTTGCGTGCGCCCCCAAACGTGTGCCCCGATGATCTTCACCTCGATTTGAGGTCCCTGCGTCACATGGAAGAGCAGATCAGCCCGGTTGCTGCGCGGATTGTACTTTGCTGAAACCAGGTCAATGCGCGCAGCCAGATAGTGCTGTTTGGCCATGCGCGACTGCATGTACTTCATCGCGTTTTGCAGTCTTTTTTCCGAATAGCTCTTGCCTGGTTTCAGATAGGCGCCATGAATTCGGGCCCATATCGAACTCACGCTGCTCCGGAGCCGCTGCTGCTGTGCCTGTGATACCCCTTCGATTGTGATCTTGCCGAATTTCGCATGCCTTCCCGGTTTGACCAGGAACTCCACATTCACTACGCCGCGCGCGGCATCCTCATGCAGTGCCGGTTCCACTGTTGCGGAGAAGTAGCCGATCTGGTGGAAGAAATCGAGCAGGTTGGATTCGGCTTGTTCCACCCGCCCCTCTGTATAGGGCTCCTGGTGAGGATAGTCGGCAGCCTGCAGCAGACGCGTATATGGGAACCGTGACACAGCTTTGGAGAATTGGAAGACTCCGAAGTATAAGGAAGGTTGCAGCACAAAGAGAACGCGTAAACCGTTCGCCTCCGGTGTCACCTCCACTTTTACATCCTGAAATTCGCCGCTCTTCTTCAGCGCCGCCACCGTGGCATCCACCTGTTGCTGTCGATACGGAGCATTGATGGGCTGCTGGATGAGCCGGTCCATCGTCCGGAGGTTAAGGTTAGGTCTTCCGGCGAGTTCCACGGAAGCTACTTTTTGTCCTTCATAGGAGATGGACGGCACCGCTCCGGCTGCTTCCTGCGCGACTGTTGGGCAGGCAGCACAGAGGATGGCAAGCACAACGAAGAATCCATTTCTGTAGCGGCGGGAGGAAGTCATGCGTCTGAGCACGGGTTCTCTACAGTCCTGAGCAATTGCTGACTGGGCTACTGAGTTAGAGAGACACGAGTGCTTTGATGTTGCTCAAATGACAGACGCCGTTGGGAGTTCTCGTTTGCCATCCAGCAGTTCTGGTGCGGGAATTCAAGTGCATCTGGATAACCGGAGCAGCCGGTTCAGAGGGTCAACTTCAATCGGCATGAAGGCATCCAACTCCTGAATGGCCGGAGTTCCCCCCGGCGGAGTAATGCATGCTTTGGACGATTTTTGCGATTCTGCTGCTTTTGTGGCTTCTTGGGTGGGGGTTCCACGTGGCTGGGAGCCTGATTCACCTGTTGCTTGTTGTCGCACTTGTGGTACTGGTCATTGAACTCATCACCGGTCGGCGCGCTGCTGTCTGATCTCGGGACCTCGGTTCGAAGTCCACAATGATTTGATATTCGTCACTGGGCTTCGGAAAGCCCCGCCAGCTTTTTCTCGATCTCTTCGAGAGCCTTATTGAGCGCCTCGGTGTACCGGCTGCTGGCGGAAGATTCGATCCGATGTTGAATGTAGGCGCGGGAGAGCAGCAACGTTTGCTTCTCCCGCTGTCTTTGTCGATCATCAGCCGATTGTCCGGTCCGCGAATCAGGTTGCGGTTCGCGGGCGGATTCGATCTGTGCCTCCACCTGCTTGCTTTCCCAACCACGTGCCATGAGATCCCAACCTTCTAACTTGATGATAACCTCGCTCCGGCCTGTGTAAGGAAGGCAAAAAGAGCCTCCAGAACCCTCGGGAGCACCTACCCCCAAAGCGAATGGAGTGTGCGCAAAACAGGGCGGCGCTGAATGTCGGTTGGTAGATGGCATAGGCAGACTCGCGGTGGAAAGGGACGCATACAGGCCGCCGATTGAACGCGTTAGAGCTCGGGTTTCAGGCTGCCTCGCGCGCTGTTTGTTGGAAGCCCCGAATAGAGAACTCGAGTTCTTCCTGCAGTCCTTCCCCGGCTTCCATCATGTCGGCAATGACCGTGCTCAGGTCCATCCTGATCAGGTTGCGTTGCAGCACAAAGGAGATCACACGCTGGAGAAGGCGCATTTCGATCACCATGATCGGGATCGAGTATCCCTGGCGGGCCCTCACCTTTCCGTGCTTCTGGCCAAGCTCTGCCAAAGTCCTGGAGCTGCTGCTCGATCCGGAATCGATTCGTTCCGCAAGCTGCTCTATCAAGGGTGGGATATGATCAACCCGGTCGTCGTCTTTGAGACGCAAGGCCAGCAACTCCGGGTGCGATTTCACTTCCCTCAACCATTCTTCCGTGATTTGCTGCACGTTTTCGCGCAGCAACTCTGAAACGCGCTTAACTGGAGCTTCGTGAACCAGCGGCCGCTTCTGTTCCAGTTTTCGAGCAATCGCCTCGATGAGGGTTGGAACATCCGTAGGTTTGAGCAGGTAATCGTCAACCTGGCTGCGGATGGCCTGCAATGCAGTCTCGAAATCCGGGTACCCTGTCAGAATAAACGTGCATGCCTCCGGCTGCACCCGGCGCATGGCGCTTACTACAGTGAAGCCGTCACCCGGCTGGCCGATGTTGAGGTCGGAAAGCAGAACGTCAAACGTTTGGTGATTGATTTTTTCCAGAGCTTCCGGAACCGTCGCGGCCGTGCTGACCTCGAAGTCGTGCCGCTCCAAAATCGGCGCCAGAGTCATTCTGATGCCAGCCTCGTCATCCACGAATAGGATCCGCGTCGCCATATCTGCTTGACAACCATTAGATGGCAATTGAGCCACTCACAGATGAATGAGCCGCTCTGAAAAATGACCTTAGAAAAAGGGTCGGCAAAGGCCGATCCTGTTTTGCAGCAAAAAGCCCCGCCGGAGCGGGGCTGGAGATCTGCTGTTTCAGCACTAATCCTGGTTTTTCAGGGAGTACCCAATTGAGACGCCAAAGCGCTGTACACGCGGCCCGCTGAATTCAAAATTGTTGCGAACGAAATAAAAGTGCGCTTCCGGCCGGATGAAAATGCTGCGGGTCACATAAAAGCGAAGCCCGCCGCCCACATGAGTGAGGAAATGGTTGCTGCTCTGAAAGTTGGTGCAACCGGTAAAGTTGCACGTGAAGAATGGCTGGTAAAACCTAAGACTCTCCAAGCCTATACCACCCTGCAGCTCAGCCTGTGCTCTCTTACCTAGTGGGGGAGCAAGGACAGCGTTGAAGTCATAAAGGATGGGACGATATGGATTGAAAAAGATGTCCAGGTTCTGGTGGCCACGCCAGGCGACCTCGCCTCCAGCACCGAAGTACTTCTTGTAGAAAAGGAAATCGCCGCTGAACGCCGGATACCCGCCTCCACCGATGCTTTGCGGCGTGTGATCCCCATTCGTCAAGGCGTCTGTGGCCGACTGCCCAGTCACGGTACCGACGCCAAATGCGACGTCAAACTGTTGAGCGAATGCTGCGCTCCCGCTCAACAGAAGCACAGAAAAGGCCGCGCTCACTAAGAATAGCTTTTTCAAGAGATTTTCCAACCTATCTGGTCAGGGCACAACTCTCCCCAACCCGTGATCGACACCCCTGCGATTATCATACTTGGCCAATCATGTGTCCAGCTATCACTAGTACCAGCATCATAGGGCGCAATATCAATACCTTCCGCGAAGCCTCTAACCCGGACCAGCGGATAAAGTTGCATTGGTTCCAGTCGCAAAGGACTCGCTGTTATTCTAGGCGGTGATCTTCGCCTGCAAAGCCATACTCTTCGATCTCGATGGCATTCTGGTGGACTCAACGCCCGCCGTTGCTCGGGTTTGGGCCCGATGGGCAGCCGATCACGGAATCGAGCCCGCATTAGCCATCGCGCAGGCCCATGGACGGCGCAGTATTGAGACCATCCGTGCCATCGCTCCACAGATGAATGCTGAAAAGGAAAACCTCGCCGTGGAGCAGATGGAGATTGAAGACAAGGAAGGGGTGACTGCCATTCCTGGGGCCGCACGCTTGCTCAATTCCCTGCCCCAAGATCGGTTCGCCATTGTCACGTCTGCCACTACGGGCCTTGCCCGAGCCCGATTGGGCTACGCAGGGCTGCCACTCCCCAGGAATTTGGTAACCGCGGATGACGTTACCAAGGGAAAGCCCTCACCCGAGCCATATCTCAAAGGCGCTGCGTTGCTTCGGATTGCACCTCGTGATTGTCTGGTCTTTGAAGACGCTCCTGCGGGAATCGCCTCGGCCCATGCTGCCGGAATGCAGGTCATCGCCATTCCGACTACCTATCCCGCCGCCGAGCTCAGAGAGGCCAACGCGATCGTGTCGTCTCTTGATGACGTGCAAGTTCAAGTGCTGCAAAACTCGTTGCGGTTAGGTTTTTGACTCGCC
>DATNDP010000139.1:0-10741 GCA_035553195.1 Candidatus Acidiferrales bacterium | reverse complement strand
CTTTCACTGATCGGCACATTCGGCGTCATGTACCTGCTCGACTACAGCGTGGACAACCTCTCATTAATGGCGCTCGCCATCTCTACCGGATTCGTGGTGGATGACGCCATCGTGGTGATTGAGGACATCACGCGCTACATGGAGTACGGAATTGATCCCGTCCGGGCATCGTTCCGCGGCGCGCGCGAGATCGGATTCACGGTGCTCTCCATGAGCAGCTCGCTGGTGGCCGTTTTTATACCCATTCTTCTTATGCAGGGGCTTGTGGGCCGGATGTTCCGCGAATTCGCCGTCGTGCTAAGCACGGCGATCGCAGTTTCGCTGCTGGTTTCACTCACGGTGACTCCCATGCTCTGCGCCAAGTTTTTGCGTCCGCCAAAGCAGGAGAACCACGGCTGGCTGTACCGGCTGAGCGAACGCGGCTTCGACCTGATGCTCAGCACCTATCGCGTCGGCCTGCGGTGGGTATTGCGGCACCAGGCGCTCACCCTGGCGGTCACCATCCTGACGGCCTGTTTGAGCATTTATCTCTACGTCGTCGCACCCAAGGGCTTTTTCCCGCAGCAGGACACAGGGCGCATGGGCGGCGCCATCCAGGCCGCGCAGGACATTTCTTTCCCTGCGTTGCGGCAAAAGCTCCAGCAGTTTCAGAACATCGTGAGGAAGGACCCGGCGGTGGAGACGGCAGTGGGATTTGCCGGAGGGTCCGGCATTTCCAACACGGCGCGAATGTTTATCACTCTCAAGCCGCTCAATGAGCGCGACCGAATCGGGCATCATCCCGCCAGCGTGCAGGAGGTGATCAACCGGTTGCGCCCCAAGCTGGCGCAGATTCCCGGAGCCACGCTCTTCCTCACTGCGACCCAGGATTTGAATATTGGCGGTCGGTTCAGCAATGCGCAGTTCCAGTACACCATCCAGGCTGGTGACCTGAACGAACTGAACTACTGGTCGCCCCGCATTCTGGCTAAGCTGCGCAGCCTGCCGGAGCTGCGCGACGTGAACACTGATGAGCAGGACAAGGGACTCTCGGCCAATGTAGTGGTGGACCGCGATACCGCAGCGCGGATGGGAATCTCTTCAGCGCAGGTGGATGCCGCGCTCTACGCCTCCTTCGGGCAGGCGCAGGTTTCCACCATGTATCGCCAGTTGAACCAGTATCACGTGGTGATGGAGGTGGACCCGAAGCTTGTGTCAGGAGTGGATGCGCTGCAGCATACGTATGTGAAGTCTTCCAGAGGCGTTGAAGTTCCACTCTCAACCTTCACTAAGTATGAGCCCAACAACACAGCCTTGCAGGTGAACCATCAGGGACAGTTCCCGTCAGTGACGCTCTCTTTCAATCTGGCTTTGGGAGTGCCCCTGGGGAATGCCACAATTGTGATTGATCGGGCACTGCGTGACCTGGGCGTTCCTGCTTCCATCCACGGTGGTTTTCAGGGCACGGCGGCAGCATTTCAATCATCGCTGGCAAACGAGCCCTGGCTGATTCTGGCCGCGCTGGTCACGGTGTATATCGTTTTGGGAATGCTTTATGAAAGCACCGTTCATCCCATTACGATCCTGAGCACTTTGCCGTCGGCGGGTGTGGGAGCCATTCTGGCCATCATGCTCACGGGGAATGACTTGAATGTCATCGCCATGATCGGCATTCTGCTGCTGATCGGCATCGTCAAGAAGAACGCCATCATGATGATTGATTTCGCGTTGCAGACTGAGCGAGCCGGCAACAAGAAGCCGGAGGAGGCGATTTACGAGGCGGCCCAACTGCGCTTCCGGCCGATCATGATGACCACCATGGCTGCGCTGCTTGGCGGATTACCCCTCGCCATCGGCACCGGAGTTGGATCAGAACTGCGCCGGCCGCTGGGCATCGCGATTGTCGGCGGGCTGATTGTGAGCCAGGCGCTTACGCTGTTCACCACTCCTGTCGTCTATCTCTACCTCGACCGGCTGCGGCTATGGGTATCAAGTTGGCGGCGCGCCCACCGGCGTCCGCGGCCGCTCGTCGAGCCCAGCGGAGATTGATTTTTTGGCTTAAAGTGATCAGCCTCCCGATGCACGACACTTTGGTTACATTCCTCCCGTAACTTTGCCTCAAAGCGCAGCAGCGACATAATCACGTGGTTATGCGTAGGACATACCTGACTGCGTTCTTCGTGCTGCTCGCCTCACTGGCAACCTGCTTTGCCCAGCAAAAACAATACGGCTGGGTCCCGGATGGCTCCAATACCTTCCGCATGAAGCCGGGGGCTTACAACGGCATTGCCGTTTTTCAACCACACGGCTGGGAAGCCATCAGGATTCGCATGGACATCGATGCGCGCGAGCCGGTGATGATCGGCGTTGTTCCGCTGGACGACTGGAACAAAGCGGTGCAGAACCGCGACCTGCTGCGCAACCTGAACTATGCATGCCCCATGCAGAGCGTGACCCGGGTCAATTTTTCCTGCGATTTCGGCATGAACTTTACGCCTCGCGTTGTGGTGGTCCGCGATATGCGGCGACGTGAGCACTGGGAACACAGGGACAGGGATAGAGATAGGGATGACGATCAGCCGATGGTGAGCGGGGTCGGCGTCCCCATGGCCCACATGGCATTCGATGGATACCTGGCGAACGAGATCCGTGTAACTCCGTATCACTGGGGCTGCACGGAATACTGCGACCTGCCTGATCCGCCGGTATTCGGCTGGGTGAACTTGCGCAAGGAAAAATTCGAGATCACTTCGGAGATGAAATCCTACGGCCCGTTCACTCCCCAGAAGAAAGATGACAAGATTCGCATTTATGTGAAAACGCCGTTTCCCATGACTGTGGCCCTGGTTCCCAGCGCAACAGTGGATGACTTGTACGCGCACAGAGATCAGGCGCGGGAAATCCTCTCCAAGACAGCCTGCAAGCAGTATGGCGTGCAGAAGACTACCTTTGATTGCGCGCTGCAGGTGAGCGATGGGCCGCAGCAGATAGTCCTGCTCCCCGAGGTGGAGATCAACAAGAAGAAGAAGGCCCAGGTTGAGATTTCAACCGTGAAGTGCGTGGCCAACTGCGTGGAATAAAGCGTTGTGGCGATGTGACTATCGAGGCGGCGATCATGTTCTCATTGCAGGATCTGTCTGTGGTACAACCCGTCGAGCAATGAGCACAAGCCCGCTGCTTGCTCTTAGACGTGTGTGGCACAGGCGCCCGCGCCTGTGAGTCTGTCCTTCTCTGTCCAGCCATCCTGCGAGGGACGTTCTCCATCTCTGATCCGACGTGGCCCGCGCATTGAATTGTCCGCTGTTTCTGCCGCGATTTGCGATGCGGGTGAAGGACCGGTGTTTCGATCCTGTGCTCGGTTCAGTCTGGAAAGCAAACTAGGCGCAGACAAGAGTGTCTGCGCACACAAGTGGCGGGGGACAAGCGACCCTCTCGGCAGATGAATGGCCGCGTTTCGCAATTAAGTTGTGGACTCGCGGTACGGCAGAATTTATCGAACCGTGCTATGTTCCGGTTCGATGACGGATTCGTCGGTTGCCTCTTCCTGTAACGGCCGGTTCACTTTGATTCCCACCGCGGCCAGAATGCGCTCACGGGGCACCGCGTCATAGTCTTGCTTCGTGAGTTCCTGCAAACGTGCCAGCGTTTCAGGTGCCGGCCGTGGCGGCACGGGATCGCGGTGCGTCATTGTCCAGATCCAGCTTGCCAGGGCAATGAGATAAGAGAACTGCGCGACCTCCGCGGCAAGGGTCCGGGCGGTCGAATTATCATAGATCCCCAGCACAAATCGCGTTGTGGACTGTACAGTCAGATAGAGCACAAACCCGATCGTAATTTCCGCCAGGGATGACTTCCACGTAATGCCCAGCGCTCTGGCCTGGAAGAGCAGGACCCAGAGGATGGCCGCATCGGCCAGGAAAATGGTGCGTTCCAGAGTCAGTGGCAGATCCACCAAAAGGTTCGGCTTCAGGTTAGGACGGTTGGGAACGTAAACGGACAAGACCACCGCCACGGATATGCCCAGCACAGCCCAGAAGCAGAGGCGAGCCACGGTTCGCCCAGGCAAGCTCTCAAAAGGCTCAAGCACGTGCACCAGAATTTCCAGTACCACCAGGCTGAGCAGCAGTGCTTCTACGAAGTCGCCAATGGTGTAAGTGGCGGCGTAAAGCTTGTCATTGTGTAAAAAAGAGAGTGGCAGCATCACGGCCGTATGCGCCGTGACAAGGAACAGGTAGTAACCGAACGCCTTCCAGTGGGCGAAATAATTCTTCTTTACGACAAACCAGCATGCTGCTCCCTGAAGCAGCAGGCTGGTGATCCAAAGAAAATAGATGCTGGGATCAAACTTCATTTATGGGCAATCAGTCTACGCTACTTCACCCCGCCACGGAAATATTTGGCCGTGGCGGCGGCGGTACTGCGCTGTCTGCTTCAGGACCACTCATAAGCAAGCCCAGCAGGATAGCGAGATCGGTGAGCAATGTGGAATCAATCATGACGGAGTACCATCCTTGTTACCCCAATGTGCTGTCTTTGGGGCTTGGAGTCGACGCCCAAGAATATCCCCTGATCGGCCTAAAGCGGCATCAGGGAACAACCTGAATAACGTCCATTGACATTATTGATACTCCCCCGCAGCTAAGCCATATACCCTAAGGCCAACATCCGGCGTCACGTTCCCAAAGTAACTTGAGGCCATCACAAAGCGCAGGGGCGCACTCGCGCGTCCTGTAACGCGGTATTTGCGGGCGAGGCGCGACTCGTGCCCATTCACGGGCGAATCCCCGCCTGCCGATGCAAATACTGCACTTTCAATGGGTTGCGTTGGCACGAATTTGGCGCAATGGATAACCTAGATGTGGGGAAAAGTCTCTAAGAAGGTATAATCATCAGATTACAATAATGAGCGAACAAGCGAAGACCTTACTGCTTTTGAAGCCTCGCGGATTCTGCGCCGGCGTGGTTCGCGCCATTGATATCGTCCGCATTGCGCTGGACGCCTTTGGGCCGCCGATTTATGTGCGCAAGGAGATCGTTCACAATCGCTACGTCGTCGAGGACCTCAAGCAGAAGGGCGCGATTTTCGTGGACGAGGTGTATGAAGTGCCCGACGGCCAGCGCCTCATCTACTCAGCCCATGGCGTTGCTCCAAGTGTGCGCGAGGCCAGCAAGCTGCGCAATTTAAAGGTGATTGATGCCACCTGTCCGCTGGTGACCAAGGTCCACGTGGAAGCGGTGAAATACGCCAAAGGCGGCTACAGCATTATTCTGATCGGCCATCATGATCACGATGAGGTGGTAGGCACTCTGGGCGAAGCGCCGGACGTTACCCAGGTGGTCGGAAGCGCCGATGAGGTAGAGAAGCTTGAGGTTCCCGATCCCACGCGCATCGCTTACATCACTCAGACGACCCTGAGCCTTGATGAGACCAGAGATGTGATTGAGGCGTTGCGCAAGAAATTTCCGCTGATTCAAGGACCGCACGCGCAGGACATCTGCTACGCAACGCAGAACCGGCAGACCGCAGTGAAAGATGTGGCCCATCAGGCTGATCTTTTACTGGTGGTGGGCTCGGAAAACAGCTCGAATTCGAACCGCCTGGTTGAAGTGTCAACCAATCTGGGCACGCCCTCTTATCTGATCGATAAGGCCTCAGATGTAAAGCCGGAATGGCTGGTGGGTGTGCAGACAGTGGCCCTCACGGCGGGTGCATCCGCGCCGGAGGTGCTGGTGGAGCAGGCAATGGAATTTCTGAAGCAAAAGGGATTCACCAACATCCGTGAAGTTGAGGTGATGCCGGAGAATGTCCGCTTCGGCTTACCTCCTGAAATCGTAGAAGCTATTGCAGCGGCTCCGGCGGCGTCAGGAGACTAGCGTGAGTCAGCAGTCTGAAGGCCATACCGGGCAGATGCTCTTCGGGAAGATCGAGGGCATGCTGGAGCGCGTTTCCGGCGCCATGGCGAAGGCGCGCGACTATCTCTTCAGTTGCCAATACGGGGATGGCTACTGGTGCGGCGAACTCGAGGCCGACACCACTCTCGAATCCGACTACATTGCCATTCACACGCTGCTGGGTACGGGGAACCGCCAGCGCATGGAGCGGGCCGTACCTGAGATTATTCGCCACCAGAACCACGATGGCGGCTGGCCCATCTACAAAGGCGGGCCTTCAAATATCAGCGCTTCAGTGAAGGCGTACTTAGCGCTGAAATTGATGGGCTACAGCGCGGATCATCCCGTGCTGGTTAAGGCGCGCGAGTGCATCCTTTCACTGGGCGGCGCTACCGAGTGCAACACTTTTACCAAGATTTACCTCTGCTTCCTCGGCCAGTATGACTGGGAGGCGGTGCCGGCCATTCCTCCGGAGATCGTTCTTTTCCCGAACTGGTTCTGGTTCAACATCTACGAGATTTCTTCCTGGTCGCGGGCGATCTTGGTGCCACTTTCAATTTGTTACGCCAAGAAGCCGTTCAAGAAACTTCCCGCCGAAATGGCGATTGACGAACTTTTTGTTGGCGGCCGATATGGCAAGCACCTCCATTTGAGATGGAACCCAAGAAAGATTTCCTGGCGGAATTTCTTCCTTGTGCTGAATAAGGTGGTGCATTTCTGCGAGATGTTTCACATCCGTCCTCTGAGAAAGATTGCGCTTAACGCTGCCGAAGAGTGGATGCTGGAACGGCTTGAAAAATCGGACGGCCTGGGAGCGATCTATCCCGGCATTTTGAACTCGATCATCGCGCTGCGCTGTCTGGGCTACTCAACCGACGATCCCCAGGTGATACGTGCGCTGGATGAGTTTGAGAAGCTGGGAATTGATGAGCCGGGCATTCCCGGACAGGCTGAGCCATCGTTTCGGATGCAGCCGTGCATGTCGCCGGTTTGGGATACCGCATACGCGATGTTTGCGCTTGGCGAGGCAGGAGTTTCCAAAACCGATCCGCGCATGGTCAAGGCGGCGGATTGGATCCTGAGCAAAGAGGTACGCAATAAAGGCGACTGGGCCGTAAAGGTGCGCAACGTGACTCCGGGCGGCTGGTACTTTGAATTCAACAACGAGTTTTACCCGGACGTGGATGACTCGGCCATGGTGCTGCTGGGGCTCGACAAGGTGGCACATCCGAAAGAGCGGTACCAGTACGAGGTCTCCACGCGGGCCATCGACTGGATTTTCGCGATGCAGTGCAACAGCGGCGGCTGGGCCTCCTTTGATAAAGACAACACTCGCATGGTGTTTCAGCACATTCCGTTCGCCGATCATAACGCCATGCTCGACCCGCCGACGGTCGACATTACTGGTCGCGTGCTGGAGATGCTGGCCGCGTATGGTTATACGCAGGACCATCCCAAGGTTAAGAAAGCGATCAAGTTCATCCTGAGCGAGCAGGAGCCGGACGGATCATGGTTCGGGCGCTGGGGCGTGAATTACATCTACGGCACCATGCTGGTATTGCGCGGGTTGCAAGCGATGGGCGTTGACCATCATGAACCCTATATCCAGCAAGCGGCCGAGTGGCTGCGCATGGTGCAAAACCCCGACGGCGGTTGGGGCGAGACTTGCGGGTCGTATGATGATCCGTCAACGCGCGGTATCGGCCCCAGCACGGCTTCGCAGACAGCATGGGGCGTGATGGGCTTGCTGGCCGCAGGCGATACGAGAAGCGAGTCTGTCCAAAAAGGCGTCTTGTACCTGCTGGAAAACCAGCAACCCGACGGACGGTGGGAAGAAGACCAGTACACAGGAACAGGCTTCCCGCGGGTGTTCTACCTTGCGTATCACCTGTACCGTGACTTCTTCCCGTTGATCGCCCTCTCTACCTATGCGCGAGAGTTTTCTGTGCTGCAGGCAGAGGGCAGCGTGGGGTATGCGAGAGGGTGAGGCTATTAGTGATCCGGAGATCGGACAAGCGGCTGATCGGATGTTTAACCCCAGGGTGCTCCGGGGTTAAATCACCTAACTCCTTTAGAATCCTAGTGAGGGTGGGGAGGGGGTAGGCGATCGGAAGATCGGAGCATTGCCTCATCAAGGTTTTAGGAAAAGCACAGACAAGAGTGTCCGTGCCACACAAGTTTGTTAGTTCAGGAGAATAGATTTTGCCGGTACCAATTTCCCAGATGTGGACGGTCGCGAGCTACGTGGTGAAGCAGAAGCTCGCGGGACGCAAGCGCTATCCGCTGGTCCTGATGCTGGAGCCGCTGTTCCGCTGCAACCTGGCTTGCGCCGGTTGCGGAAAGATTCAGTATCCGCCTCACATCCTGAAAAAAGAGCTTACGCCGGAGGAGTGCTTCCGCGCGGTGGAAGAGTGCGGCGCGCCCATGGTGAGCATTCCCGGCGGCGAACCGCTGATGCACTCGCAGATTGACAAGATCGTCGCCGGCCTGGTGGAGCGTAAGAAGTACATTTACCTCTGCACCAACGCCCTCCTTCTGAAAGAAAAGATCCATCTGTTTAAGCCGAGCAAGTACCTGACGTTTTCAGTTCACATGGACGGCCAGAAGGAGCACCACGATTTTTCCGTCTGCCGTGAAGGCGGATATGATCTGGCCTTGGAGGGTGTTAAGGAAGCATTGAAACGCGGCTTCCGGGTTACCACCAACACGACGCTTTTCGACGGCGCCGATCCCAACAGCGTTCGCGCGTTTTTTGACGAGATGATGGATTTGGGAATCGAGGGCATGATGCTCTCGCCCGGCTACTCCTATGAGAAGGCGCCCGATCAGAAGCACTTCCTCGGTCGCGCGCGCACGCGGAAGCTGTTCCGGGCCATACTTTCGAACCGCAAGAAGAGCTGGCAGTTCAATCAGTCGCCGCTGTTTCTGGAATTTCTGATGGGTGAGCGCCAGTATGCCTGCACGCCCTGGGGCATGCCCACGTACAACATCTTTGGCTGGCAGAAGCCCTGCTATCTGCTACAGGACGGATATGCAGAAACCTTTCAGGAACTGATGGACGCCACGGCCTGGCAGGAGTACGGGACTGAATCCGGGAATCCGCGTTGCGCTAACTGCATGGTGCACAGCGGATACGAGGCGTCAGCAGTCAATGACACATTCAGTTCGTTCAGTGGATTGCTGGCGACAGTCCGCGCCACGTTCTTTACCGCGCATCGCGATCAACATGCGCTGCAACTCCTGCACGAACCGGCGCGTCCGGTGCACAGTTACAACCCTCTGGTGCAGATTGAGGAAGCGTCGGCCGGCGAGTTGGAGGAGACGCGGGCATGAGCGACTCGGCCAATCTGGAGGCGGTCCAGAATTCTGCGCAGACGCCCAAGAATGCTGATGCACTGGAAGTTGTCCCCGGCTTTGCTCACGAAAAACTGGAAGGCTGGGTACCGGCTCTCGCTAACGACCAGGATCTTCGCCAGGCGCTAGAAAAGGCCTTCGACTATCGCGGCGACGTGACGATCACTCGCAAGGACGGCAGCAAAGTGGAAGGGTACATCTTTGACCGGCGTAGCGGTAAGACGTTGGCAGATTCCGCGGTTCGGCTCTACCCCAAAGATTCAAATCAGAAGATTGCAATCGCGTACTCTGATATCGCGGCTCTGGCTTTCAGCCAGCGCGACCCCGCCGCCGGCAAGAGCTGGGAAGCGTGGATAAAAAAGTACTGGGAAAAAAAGTTGGCCGGAGAGAAAAACATCGGGATTGAGGCGGAGAAGCTGGAATAGGGATCGTACCGCTATTTAGAAACACCTTGAAACACGGAGGAACAGGGTAAACGGAGGAAGATTACACGAACCGTCCTCCGCTTCCTCCTTCCTCCGTGTTTCGATTTTGAATTTCATGAAAGCTTTTGTCACAGGAGCCACGGGTTTTGTCGGCAGTCATGTTGCCCGCGCTTTGGCGGAGCAAGGCGCCGAGCTGCGCCTGCTGGTGCGCTCCACCAGCCGGACAGAAAATATTGCCGAGCTGCGGGCTGAGGTCGCCATGGGTGACCTATGCACACCGGACTCGCTGCGCAAGGCGATGCTAGGGTGCGAGTTTGTTTTTCATGTCGCTGCCGATTACCGGCTCTGGGTTCGCGATGCAGAGCAAATGTATCGGACCAATGTTGAAGGCACCCGCGCCATCATTCAAGCCGCGCAGGAGAGCGGCGTGCGGCGGGTGGTTTACTGCAGCTCCGTGGCGACAATGGGCTTCACGGAAACGAGACAAATCGTAGACGAGAATACACCGGTTACGCTGGCGGCCATGATTGGACATTACAAGCGTTCGAAGTTCATGGCGGAGCAGATTGCACTCAAGGCAGGCCGCAGCGGTGCGAATGTTGTGGTTGTAAATCCCACAACGCCGATCGGCGAACGCGACATCAAGCCCACCCCGACCGGCCGCATCATCGTGGATTTTCTCAACGGCAAGTTTCCCGCCTATGTGGATACAGGGCTGAATCTCGCGGATGTGAAAGAAGTCGCGCGCGGCCACCTGCTGGCGATGGAACGGGCACGTCCGGGCGAGCGGTACATCCTTGGCGGCGAGAATCTTACGCTAAAGCAGATCCTGGACAAATTGTCGCTCCTGACGGGCTTGCCTTCGCCCACGATGAAGGTGCCGCACGCGGTGGCAATGGGCTTTGCTGTTCTGGACCAGTTCTTCACCGGCGTGCTGATGGGCAAGGAGCCGCGCGCCACGATTGATGCAGTGAAAATGGGCCGAAAGAAAATGTATGCATCTTCCGCTAAAGCAGAGCGCGAATTGGGCTACAGGGCGGTTCCGGTGGAAGATGCATTGCGGCGCGCCGTCGAGTGGTTCCGGCTGAATC
>DATNDP010000138.1:0-19660 GCA_035553195.1 Candidatus Acidiferrales bacterium | reverse complement strand
CGCGGCTTTGTGCCATCTTTTCTGGGCGCAAGTTTAGGCTTGGAATGGTCGCCGACCTCACCGGGAACCCCGAAGTGTCCGCTCAGTTCGCTGAGTTTCTCCGGATCGATTGCTCCCACCAGGTTCACCACCGTCAGCTCTCTGGCTTCAGCCACAAGGACCGTTACCCCGTTGATCTTGTCGCCATTCTTGAGCAGATAGACTTCGTCCCGTTCATTGCTGCGCTTGCTGAAGCTGGTTACAACGCGCTGCCAGCCCGGCCCGGTAAGCTGAGAACGAATCGCCTCCACATCGGCCTGGCTGTATTGGCCGGGAGAGTCGAACTCAAAGTTCTTGACGTAAATCCCCTTCAGGTCCTTGATCACATCCACCAACTGCTTTGAATCAGGATCATCGGATGCTTTCAGCACGCCCACGGCAAGTTGCAGAAGAGAGCCATCGAGTGAGACATCATTTACCTCGGCTGCCCGGTCGGCCAGCTTGTCCAGATTTTTCAGTTGCAGCTTGCCTGCCTGGGCGACTCCGGGCATTGCCGTGCAACTCAGCGCCATGGCCAGAATGAGTTGCGTTGTCCACTGTTGTTTACCAAAAATTCTCATAACCGTTCTCTCCTGATGTTTGCGTCTTCCGGCACGGCGTTATTCACCTTTTGAAATACATGGTTCAGCTTCGCAGTCGTGATCCTGAGGGCGAGAATGGTCTCGTCCTTTGCTCTTTGCTCCGCCCGCTCCTGCTGTTGTTTTCGAACCTGCGCCTTCCATTGATGCGTCTGGTACCTCTGATAGCCGATCCATGCGCCAGCCAGCAGGATCAAAACAAAAGCCGCGAACGCCGGGACGGGATGCAGCCACATCGCCTGAAGCCACGAAAATCGTCCTTTGCGGTTCTGAGCCTGCCGCTCGGCGCCGCCCTGACTGATTCGTGCCATCACGCGCCGGGTAAACTCCGGTCCGGGATCTTTGCGCCTGAGCGCATTTCGCAGATCGTCTTCAGAAAATGGCATAGCGTACCTCTCCCAGCTTGCGGGTCAGCTTCTTGCGCAGGTCGTCCAGCGACCGGTGCAGCGTGCTCTTGACCGTGTTGACAGGCATTCGCAACAGCTCCGCGATCTCCGCCGGTCCGAGATCTTCCTGGTACCGCAGGACCACCATCATCCGCTGTTTTTCCGGCAGGGCCTCCAGAACCTGCCGCAACTTGCCCAACAGCAGGGGATCCGCAGGCGCGTTCTGGACCGCCGGCTCCGGCAGCCCTTCCAGAGCAGACTCGCGGCGAGTGTTTCTGCGCCGTCCTTGATCGATACAGCGATGTACAGCCACTCGGCGCAGCCAGTAGGTCAAATGGCCGGCTGATTCGATCGTCGATAAATTCTGGTAGAGCTCCAGGAAGACCTCCTGTGCCACGTCCTCAGCCAAAGACCGGTCTTGCAAATAGTGCAAGGCAATGCTGAATACCATGGCCTGGTGCTCGGCAACAAGGCTGGCGAAGGCCGTTGCGTCGCCCTGAACAGCCTGTTTCAGGCAGGCGGTGGTCCGGTCTTCCTGCTGGCCGTCAGGCAAGGGCCGCTCCTTTCTACCTGTCTAATACGCAAGGTTCAGGCAAATGGGTGCAAGTATTTTAAGGGTGCTGGAGTCCTGGTTGGCACTGCGGCGGCTGCTAAACTAGCCTCGTTGAGGTGATCTATGCCGGATGATCGCTCGTTTGCAGCCGCGTACTTGGAAGAGGCTTTTCGCAGTTTCAGAGGCTACAAACGCATGGCCGATGGCACGTTTGCGCAGTTGGACGACGAAGCCTTTTTTTACCTGCCTGATCCGGAATCGAACAGCGTTGCCATCCTGGTAAAGCACATTGCCGGAAACCTGCGTTCGCGCTGGACGAACTTTGCCACCACGGATGGCGAAAAGCCGGATCGCGACCGCGACCAGGAATTTGTGCTAGCCATGAGCGATACGCGTGAAGACCTGATGCGCCGCTGGGAGACGAGCTTCAACACGCTTTTTTCCACCTTGCAGAGCCTGACGGCGGAAGATTTCGAGAAGACGGTTTACATTCGCAACGAGCCGCACTCGGTTCTGCAGGCGATCAACCGCAGCTTGAACCACATTGCCGGGCACATCAGCCAGATTATCTTCCTGGGCAAACTGGTTCGCAGCGCAGAATGGAAGACACTGAGCATTCCCAAAGGTAAATCGGCGGAGTACAACGCCATGCGACCGGAGGACAGGAAAGTGAAATCACCGGCGAGAGGATGACGGCCATCCATTGCCAGAGCCGCAACGCCAAAAGCAAAATCCACCGCTGATTACGCCTATCAAACTGATTTCCACTCATCAGGAACATGCAATTGCTTGCATGTAGGCTTGACTCCAGATTCTTCGCAGTTATGATCTAAGCCACTACACACGCACGCTAGCTGGCAATCAATTGGCCGAACCGGCAAAACTCGTGCGCAGGCTCAGCCTGCTGGATTCAGTTCTGCTGCTGGCCGGCGGCATCATTGGATCAGGCATTTTTCTCACTGCACAGGATGTCGCCACGAGCACGCGCACGCCTTGGCTGTTTCTCAGCGTCTGGGCACTGGGCATGGGCATTACGCTGCTGGCCTGTTTCGCATTCGCTGAAATGGGAGCGATGTTTCCCGAAGCGGGCGGACAGTACGTTTACATGCGTGAGGCTTTCGGCGAGTTTGTCGCTTTTTTATATGGCTGGATGATTTTCACCGTAAGCGTGGGCGGCACCATCGCTGCCCTGGGAGTGGGCTTTGCTGTCTATCTGGGCAGCGTTTTTCCGGATCTCGCTGCGGCCAAGCCTGTGGCCACATTGTGGCACTTCCACCTGACTTGCGGACATTTGGTGGCGATCAGCGCCATTGCCGTGCAGACCCTGATCAACATTTTCGGGGTGCGCAAGGGCGCCATATTGCAGAATGTGGCCACCTGGCTCAAGTTCGCCGCGATTGCCGGCTTCGTGGTCCTGGGCGTGGCAATAGGAAAGGGATCGTGGGGCCACCTCTCCTCCGCACTGGCCATTCCCGCGAGCGCGAGCTCACCTTCCCTGCTGGGCGGCGTTGGCGTGGCGTTGATTGCGGTTTTCTGGGCGTATGACGGCTGGGTTTACATCACGTGGGTTTCAGGCGAAGTGAAGGACCCGCAGCGCAACATTCCGCAAGCCCTTGTGTTTGGGTTGCTGCTGGTGGGCGGAATTTATCTGCTCATCAATGCTGTTTACTTGTACGGGTTACCCATGGCAGAGATCGCGAAGGCGACGGCAGTAGCGCAATCCGCCGCTTTGGTAATGTTTTCTTCCCGGGCCGCGACTTGGCTCGGCCTGGTGATTGCTCTTTCCTGCTTTGGCGCCATGGCGAGCTGTATTCTGAGCGGCGCACGCGTCTATTACGCCATGGCGGAAGACGGCGTCTTCTTCAAGCGCCTGGCGCGTGTTAATCCCCGCTGGCATACACCGGTGGCCAGTCTCGTATTGCAGGGCATCTGGTCCGCGGCCCTGGCGCTCAGTGGCAGGTACGACCAGCTCTTCACCTACGTGATGTTCATGATGGTCCTGAGCTACGTGCTAACGGTCGTGGCCTTATTCGTTCTGCGCCGTAAGCTGCCGGACCGAGACCGCCCATACCGTTGTACCGGATATCCCTGGCTACCCGGCCTATATGTGGCGCTGGGAGGAGCGTGGGCATTGAACGCGCTGTGGGAACGCCCCATGGAAGCCCTGGCAGGAATCACGATTGTGCTTGCAGGCGTGCCGTTTTACTTCTACTGGCGCCATCAAAAGCGATGCCAGGAGGCAGTCACAATTCAGCGTTCAGCGTCTGAGCTCTGAAATTACCCGTCGGGCGTGCGGACATCAAAATCAACTCACGAGATCACCACGCGAACGAGGCGTCAATGCTGCATCGGATCAAATCGCAGGACCATCAGGGTCTGGTCATCCAGCTTCTGCGTACTCGCCCGGAATTCCAGTAGATCATCAATGCACTTTTGCACCAGCTCTCGCGACGTTTGTGACGCGCAATTTCCGATCAACTGTGCAAGACGTTGAGCGCCGTATTCCGAGCCATCCGGCGACAGCGCTTCAGTAACACCATCGGTATAAAGCACCAGGCTGTCTCCGGGAGAGAACTGAACCGTGGTGGACACGAACGTCTGGTCATGGAACAGGCCGACAGGCACCGTGGAAGATTCAATCGGACTGATGCCACGCGCACTTACATGCAAAGGGGCAAGATGCCCGCTATTGGAGACTTCTACTTTGCCGGCGACTGAAGCCTTGCCGCAAATCAGGGTGGCGTACTGGGTAGGCAGCGTGCTTTCGCAGAAAATCCGATTCGCGCGCTCCACAAGCTGCTCCAGCGGGAGCCCGGACGATATCAATGCGCGAAACGTAGCGTGCAGATTTGACATCAGGATGGAGGCAGCCACACCTTTCCCGGAAACGTCACCGAGCATGAAATAGAGGTCGCGGCCGTGTGGGATCACATCACAGTAGTCGCCGCTGACCATGCCTGCGGGATCATAGTGGTAAGAGACCCTCCAGTCGCCGGCATGGAGGTCTTGCCGCGGCAGCAAGCCATTCTGAATGCGGGCTGCCAATTCCAGGTCGCGTTCAAGTGCTCGAGCCTCTTCCGGCCTGAGGCAGTCAAGGCATACCCGGGCCAGCGGGTCGGCCAGCAGCCGCTGAGCCTCCAACTCACCCTGGCAGATCTCGCAGATGCCATAGGAGCCAGCCTCCACCCGCTCAAGCGCTTTATCAACCTGTTCCAAAAGCAGCAGCAGGTTGGCTGTTTCAGCGCGTCCGGGTTCTCGCACGCCTGCATGCGAGTGGGCCGTAACCGTTTGAAGCTTGTGTCGCCGTAGAAGAAGCTGGTCCCGGAGCAGGTGCAGGTCGGTGACTTGGATGCCCATCTGAAGTCTCCCTTATCAAGTAACAGAATCTCCAGCAGCAACAGGAGATTCAGAATTTTGTGCCTTAGCTACCTGCATACTATTGAGTCCTGCCTTGCGAAAAACTCCGCTTCTTGCCGTGAAATCCAGAATGCTGTGGCAACCGGACAAGACATTTTGTATTCTGCGAACAAGGGCCGGAAAATGCAGCAAGAGATCGCACTTTCGCGCATTCTGGGCGCGCCCGTCTATGACTCCTCAGGGCATGTCGCCGGACACGTGCGCGAAGTGGCCCTTTCGCCTCAGGATGACCCGAATCGGGTTTCTGAATTCATTGTCAAGACGCCCGAGGGCGACAGGCTCCTGCCGGCCAGACACGTTTATGCCGTTCTGGGCACCACGGTGCGGGCCAACAGCACGGCCGAGGAGTGGCCTCCCTTGGTCAGCTCTGAAGGCATGCTGCTGCTGGAAAGGGACCTGCTCGACCAGCAGATCATTGACGTTTCCGGGCGGAAAGTAGTGCGGGTGAACGATGTTGACCTTCAGCCCGAGCCGGTCAACGGCAGCATCAAGCTGAAGATCGGGCGGGTCGACATTGGCCTGCGCGGCGCTGTACGGCGGCTGCTCAAAGGCCTCGCCCCTGGATCGGCGATTGAAGCTCTAGCAAGCCGTATTCCTGAAAAGGTCATTCCCTGGTCGGCGGTGGACCTGATTGAGACAGATCCCGCACGACGCGTGCGGCTGAAGCTCGAGTACGAGCGGCTATCCAAACTCCATCCCGCCGACATCGCCGACATTCTGGAAGAGCTGGCGCCGGCCGAGCGCGAAGCCGTCTTCGGATCTCTGGATGACGAAGTCGCCGCTGAGGCCCTGGAAGAGATTGATCCACGGATGCAAGTGGAGCTGATGCGCTCCATCGAGTCCAACAAGGCCGCCGACATTGTCGAAGAAATGGATCCGGACGCCGCTGCCGACCTGCTGGGCGATCTCCCCGAGGAAACTTCAGAAGAAATCCTGGAGGAGATGGAGCCGGAGGAGCGAGAAGAGGTCTCCGAGCTGCTTGAATACCAGGAAAACACTGCGGCAGGCCGTATGACGACCGAATTTCTGGCTTTGTCGCCGGATGCCACGGTGGGAGACGCCATTGACAAGCTGCGCGAATTCGAAGGGGAAGCCGAGTCCATCAGTACCATCTACCTGGCCGACAAAGACGAGACCCTCGTTGGAGCGGTGCCGCTGGTGTCGCTGGTGCTTGCCCCCGCTGGAACAAAGCTGTCCATGCTCGCTCCTGACCATGTAGTCTCCTGTGCTGCCGGATGCAGTGAGAAGGAAGTGGCAGAGCTCTTCGATAAATACAACCTGCTGACCCTGCCGGTAGTCGACGAGCAGCAGCACCTTACGGGAATCATCACGGCGGACGACGTGATCAGCCTGCTGCGCAGCAAAGTCTAGTTAGGACCAGCCCCCTCAACCCTCCTGTGTTTCTTCCTAAGGGATCCTTTCTCACGTCTCTCGCATCATTTGGTCATTCGCACCAGAAAGGGGCCGAAAATCGCTAGCAGCAAAACGTAGGCAGCGGACAAGGGAGCAAGAGCTGGTTCAAATCCGGCTCCCAGCCCGGCAATCACGATGGAAAATTCGCCCCGAGGCAACAGCAGTGCGCCGGCGCGTACACGTGCTTTTCTGTCCAGTTCTCTCCGGCGTGCTGCCACCATTCCCGTAAGCAACTTGGTGGCGCCAGTGATGACGCCAAGAACGAGCGCGACAGGGATCGCGCCTGGCAATGTTGCTGGATCAACCTCAAGACCAAAGAAGAAAAAGAACGTCGCCGCGAACAGGTCCCGCAGGGGAGCAATCAGACGTCTGGTTTCTTCTGCCATTGGGCCCGACAGGGCTATGCCGACCAGGAAGGCCGCTATGCCCGCTGATACCTGGAATCGTTCCGCCAGGCCGGAAACCAGAAGCACCATCCCGAATGTGGTAAGCAGCACAACTTCTTCAGATTGATGCGCTGCCAGGCGGCTCAGGCGCCGGCCATAACGAAGGGCAACAAACAAAACCAGAATCACTACTCCGACCGCGATCGCGACTGTGGCAGCCATTTTCAGCTTCCCCCCGCCGATAAGAAGTACGCCGACAATCGGGAGGTATAGCGCCATGGCAAGGTCCTCAAATACAAGGATCGAGAGCACCACAGGAGTCTCTGAATTCCTCATCCCGCCGAGGTCCCCCAGCACTTTCGCAACGATACCTGACGACGTTATCCAGGTAACACCGCCGAGCAGAACTGATGCCAGGGCACTCCAGCCGAGCAACATGCCCGCGGCGACTCCGGGAGTGAAATTCAGCACGAAATCAGCGATCCCGTCAGGCAGCGCCAGCCTGAGATTTTTCCCCAGTTCGTCCGCCGAGTATTCGAGCCCAAGCATGAAGAGCAGCAGCAGAACCCCTATCTCGGCTCCGATCCGGATGAAGTGCTCGCTCAGGTGCAGCGGCGCCAGCCCGCCCTTGCCGAAGGCCAGACCGGCAATGAGATACAGCGGAATGGAGGAAAATCCCAGGCGTGTAGCCACGCGGGCCAGTACCGCCAGGCCGACGATTGCGAGCCCAAGCTCGATGAAGGTCCGGGATAAATCGGGCGATGGCATCTGAGTACTCAGACTACAGGGGCGTCAGATACATAAACAATGGCCAGCCTCTAAATCTCGTTCTTCACGGGCAGGTTGCCGTTGCGCGCAACTCTCGTTTATTCTGCCCAGACAAGTGACGTTCGCCATGCGCGTGACCGATGAAGCTATTCAGGCATTGGAAAACCCGGGTCCTCCTGATCCTGGCCGTTATTGGTCCGGGCTTTATCACCGCCAACGTTGATAACGATGCCGGCGGCATCTTCACCTACTCCCAGGCGGGGGCGCAGTTCGGCCTTACGCTGCTCTGGAGTCTGATTCCCATCACGATTGCCCTGGTCGTAATCCAGGAAATGTCGGCCCGTATGGGAGCAGTGACCGGCAAGGGACTCAGCGATCTCATCCGTGAAGAATACGGGTTTCGCGTGACCTTCTTCGTGATGATCGCGCTTCTGGTGGTGAATTTTTCAAACGTGATTACCGAATTTGCCGGCATCGCCACCAGTCTGCAGCTCTTCCACGTCTCCAAGCACGTGAGCGTGCCGCTTTCAGCGCTTTTCGTATGGCTGCTGATCACCAGGGGGAATTACAAGACGGTGGAGAAGGTTTTCCTCACAGCTTCCCTCTTTTACGTTTGTTACATTGTTGCCGGCGTGCTGGCTCGGCCAGATTGGGCGGAAGCGCTGAAGACCACAGTGGTACCGCCGCCGGTCAAGAGCATGTTCAACCAAGCCTACGTTTATATGCTGGTGGGCACAATTGGCACAACCATTGCGCCGTGGATGCAGTTTTACTTGCAGGCGTCGATCGTGGAGAAAGGCGTGACGCCACGCCACTACAAGGCCTCGCGCCTGGACGTAATCTTCGGCTGCTTCTTTACTGACATCGTGGCCTGGTTCATCATCGTCGCCTGCGCCGCGGCCTTCGCCACAGACCACAGGGCCATTACTGATACCGCCGAGGCCGCCCGCGCATTACGTCCTCTCGCCGGCCACTATGCTTACATCCTTTTTGGTGCAGGATTGTTCAATGCTTCGTTGTTTGCCGCATCCATTCTGCCGCTTTCAACTGCATACACGGTGTGCGAAGGCCTGGGATTCGAGTCAGGACTGGACAAGAAATGGAGAGAAGCAAGAGTCTTTTACTGGTTTTACACCATCCTGGTGGGAGCGGGCGCGGCTGTAGTTCTCCTCATTCCCGACAAGATGTTGATTCCGGTGTCGATCCTCTCTCAAGTGCTGAACGGAATTCTACTGCCTGCCATCTTGATTTACATGTTGCTGCTGATCAATAAGCGGAACTTGATGGGCAAATACGTGAACTCACCGGCGTTTAACTGGATTGCCTGGGTTTCAGCAGTGATCATCATTGGCCTCACTGCGATCTACACGTATATGGGCCTCTTTATGCATTCCGTGTAGCCGCCAGGCTGATCTTCCCTTCGGCAAGTTCCTTGACTAAAGCAATATCGGCTTCCAAAAAATCGATCTTGGGCAGCTCTGCTTTTTCGGCCCAGCGAATCTCGCGAAAGATGCGGTTCTGGAGTTCGCCGGTGAACTCGCTCACAAGGAAGAAATGCAATTCAAAAGCGGCGCCGCCGTAATAGGTGTGCCGGATGACCGCCGCGCGCGGTCCGATGTTTGCCAGAATACCGAGCTCTTCTTCCAGTTCCCGATACAAAGCAGCACGGAGGTCTTCGCCGGGCTCAACCTTGCCACCGGGAAACTCCCACTTCAGCGGCATGGATTGGTGGCGAGTGCGTTGGCAAACCAGGATCTTCTCGTCACGAATTATGAGTCCAGCAACGACCTGCTTCATGAATACAACTCTTCGAAGGTGTGGCATAGGCGCCCTCGCCTGTGCGCAATTAACGCTTCGCTCGCGTTTGCGGCGCTGGAATCGCACACCAGTTTTCCATTTTGATACGGTGACATAGTCGAGCAAACACTTCCGTACACACTGAAGCGATCTCTTGCCAATTCAACTTCAAGAACTCCTCGTCCGTCTCGTTCAGAACTGAGCTCGTAAATTTCACCTGCTCTCATCACTGTTTCGTCCCGACGCTTCGACGTGCATGTTCACGTCCCCCACATTGAGAATTTCGAATTCGCAACGGTAGCTCTCATTTCTGCACAGGCGAGGGCGCCTGTGCTACCAAATGCTGAACCCGCCTCAAACCTGCGGGTGTTGGGAAACCCTCCGGGTGAATGGCCGCAGCCAGCGCTTTCAATCCATTCAACAGCGTGCTGGCTGGCGTGTTCAGAAACTCGTCATCAATGCAGTACACCCGGCCGTGCCGCGCAGCTTTGGTGTGCTCCCAGCCGCGCCGGGCAATGATTTTTTCCAGCGGCACGCGGTTGCCCGCGCCGCACCAGGCTGCCACCACTACATCGGGATCGGCGCTGCTAACTTCTTCTTCCCTGGTCTGTTTTCCCGGCTCGCCGAAGAATTTTCCCCCAGCCGCTTCCACCAGTTCGGCCACCCAGCGCTGCGACAGGATCAGGGGCTTGCCCCATTCTTCGCAATAGACCAGCGGCTTTTCGAAGCCCACGGTCTTCCGCCGCACTTCCTCAATCTCCTGCTGCATGGATTCAACCAACTTCTGCGCGCACGCTTCCGCTTCGCCCGGTTGCTCAGAAGAAACGATTCGCGCAATGTGCAGGATGTCTGCATAGACATCATTCAGCGATTTTGGCGAGAGGCACAAGCACGGCACGCCCGTTTTCATAATTTCCGCCAGTGATTCCATGCGGTACGGCACGGAAGCCAGCACTAAATCGGGCTCGACAGCCAGGATCTGTTCCGACTTGGCCGACCATGAGTCTTCTATGATGCGACAGTCTCCAGCTTTCAGCTCCGGACAGAGATCTACGCAGTACTTCGTGCAAGCCGCCAGCCGGTCCAGCAGACCCAGGTCGTGCAGCGTGACAGTGATGCTGGGCTGAAGTGAGACGATTCGCTGCGGTATGCGGCTTTCTGGCATGATGGAATTATAGAATTGGAAGCTGAAAGCGCCAGAACTGCCTTGAGTTATTCGCAGCAAGTCCTCGAACATTTTGAGCATCCCCGGAACGTAGGCGAACTGCCGGATGCCGACGCCGAGGCCCGGCTCGAGCATCCCGTCTGCGGCGATATCATGAAGCTCGCCATCAAGATGGCTCATGGCCACATTGCCCAGGTGCGCTACAGGACGCGTGGCTGCGTGGCTTCAATTGCCGCGGGATCGTGCCTTACGGAAATGATTGAGGGAAAGACTCTGAACGAAGCTGCTGCCGTAGGAACAGAGCAGTTGGTCGAAGCACTCGGAGGACTGCCCAGTGCTTCGATGCACGCATCTCATCTGGCAATTGATGTTCTGCGTCTGGTTTTGAAGGAACTTACGAATGGCGGCTGAAGCAGGGTTCCGACGCTGAGCTTGCACGGGAACCGGACCGGCATCACCGAATTAAGAACAACGGCCGGCAATCTCTTCCCTGCGTTAACGCAACTCAAGTTTCAACAGCAACGGGGGCAGCTCTGAACAAAGTGAAACATTAAAATCAGCCCTGATTGTGAGCAATCCTAGTACAATGTTGGCCCATATCCGCCCCGCCCAGGCGAGAGAGAAAATATGCCACTTTTTCTGATTATTGTTCTGTCGCTCAGCTCGATGGTGTTCCCGAGCCCTGCGGTGAACGGCGTAAAAATCGTCACTCGCCAGGTCACCGGAGGATTTACTGACATGCGCACGGAATATCTCACTCCGGACCGCATGCGCAACGAGTGGCAGACCCGCGCCGGACAATGGTCCGGAACTCCCATGGCCAGCATCATTGAGCGAGGCGAACACGACCGCGTCTACGTTATGGACCTGCAGGCCCGCGAATACGTGACCTATGAAACAGACGCGCGTGGTATTCCGGTGTCACCGTCCAAACCCATTGCCGACTCAGGCGGCACATTGCAGATATGGATGGAGAACATTGATACGGGTGAAAGAAGGAAATTTTTCGGCCGCGTTGCGCGCCATATCATCACTCGCGAACGGCGCATCGCCAGCCCCGGAGCGTGCTCGTTGGGATCAGAAAGTGAAACGGACGGCTGGTATCTGGATTCCGCGGTTGTTCCGGAATGGGGACAGCCGAAGAGGGATGGCTACGGAGTGGTTGTGGCTTCCGTAGTGGGCGCCGAGCCTACCACCAACTGTCTGGATAAGATGGACAAAATTGAGGTCCACCGCACCGGGGTGGAAACGGGATTCCCGGTCAAGGTCACCACAACAGTCAAGAGTCCCGTGCCGGGCCGCAACGGCAAGCTGCGGATGCTCTCTTCCACCTGGGGCTCGGAGATTCTGGAACTGAAGCAGGGGCCACTTGATCCGGCGCTCTTCCAGGTGCCAAGCGATTTCCGCCAGGTGGCAAGCTTGAAAAGCTGGATTCCTGCCATACCGCCGCGCGAGCAGCTCAGCGGCTGGGAGTGGCTGAAGGCCAAACTGGAAGAATTCTTCAAATAGATCGGGTGATCGCGCGTGAGCGGGTGATCCGGTGATCTGGTTTTCGTGCTGACCAAAAAACCGCAGCCACTCGGATAGTTCTACTTCTCCTTTGTGCTTCTTTCCTGTCCTTTGTGGTTAACGTTTTGTTCCCGTTGGCCAATAGATCCGCCAGCCGCGCGCCTGCGCAATGCTCTCCAGGTCGGCGTTCGGATTGACAACGAATTGATGACGCGACATTTCGAGCATCGCCAGATCATGAATCGAGTTGCCGAAGCAGACGTCCACCTGTTTCCCCAGCACTTCATTCAGAGCGGCCGCTTTAGCCGGGCCGCTGGGAACACGATGAAGGCGGTCCGTTACCAGCCCCTCTTCGACATGAACGCAGGCGGCGAGCACATTCTGCGCCGGAATGCCGAACCGACGCACTCCTTCACGCACCACCCACAAGTTGGTCGAAGAGACCGCCCATAGTTCGCAGCCGCTCTCGCGCAGCTCGTGGGTAAGCTGGAGCATTTCAGGAAAAATGCGAGGCTGGACGACTTCAGAAAAAAAATCGGTTGCAGCCTCCTCCAGCATGCGCTCGGGGATTCGGTGATGGATTGTGACCATCTCACCGCACATGATCTCTTCACCCACATTGCCGCGCTTGTAATCAGCGTAGCGGGCCAGCGCCCACTCGGCGGTTTTCGCGGGCAGAAGTCCCTGCTTGACCTCCCAATAAAAGAAGTCAGCGCCCGAGTCTCCGCTCCACAGAGTGCCGTCGCAATCAAAGACAGCAATGGTGGGCTTCACGGCCAGCACAGAATCCAGAAAGGCGTGCGCAGAGGAGGGCAGCTTAAGGTCAGTATTCAAACGGTAATTCCCTGGCGGAGTTTCTCGTAATCTTCTTCGGTATTCACATTGACGGTGACCAGCGGGTCGTCCACGGGAACGTACAAAATGTGCTGCTGGCGCGAATGTTCAACGTCGCGCGCCGTGCTGGTCGCTGGCGCGCGCACAAAGGCTTCAATCATTTCCCGTCCGGCAATGATGGGGTGCCCGTGCCTGCCTGCGTACTCCGGAATGGCAGCCCAGATATCGTCGCCTGCTGCGAGAAATGCAGATTTTATTTGACCGACGGTTTCGGCGCGTGGCGCGGGACGGTCCACCAGCGTAATTACAGCCGCATCGCGGCCCCGGTTGAGCACTTCTTCCAGGCCGCGCTGAAGCGAACTCATCTGCCCCAACTCCGGATGTGGATTCTCCACCAGAAACGCGGCATTCGAATAGATCACCGGCTCCAGCGTAGAAGCATTTTTCCCGGCCACAACGATCACCAGCTCCGTCTCACGCTGCAAAGCCTGAATGGCAGCGGAAAGGAAAGTTCCACCCTGCCAGGGGAGCAGGGCCTTGTCACGCCCCATGCGCGACGACGCGCCTGCAGCCAGAATTACGCCCGCAAATGATGGAGATAAGGCCATTATGTGTGCTGTTCAATGATACAGATTCGGAAAAGGCTGCTTGCAAGTTCACATCTGCGTAAATCAGTTATATCAGCGTAATCAGCGGTAAGGGTTTTCAGGTCTGCTTGAGGATCTCCACTGCCTTCGCGCTCTTCATATGCGGGAGAGAAGCAGGAGAACCCCTGCGGATGGCAATGAGCTCCGCCACAATGGAAATGGCAATTTCCTCCGGCGTAATCGCGCCGATATCGATCCCGACAGGAGCATAAACCCGGGCCAATTTATCCGCCGGAATCCCTTCTTTCTCCAGCTCCTTGTAGATAGCGATGGTCTTGCGCTGAGAACCGATCATGCCCACGTAGCGCGCCGGCGTCTCCGCGGCCCAGCGCAGCACGCGCATGTCGTCTCGATGGCCGCGAGTCACGATCACTATGTAAGAAGTGTCATTGGGCGCAAGCTGGCTCATCACCTGCTCGTATTCATCGGCGTAAATATCGCGGGCGTCAGGGAAGCGTTCGCGATTGGCATAGGTCTCGCGATCATCCGTGACGACTACGTCGAACCCTGCCATGCGCGCTACCTTGTACAAGCTCCAGGCAACATGGCCAGCGCCGAAGATGTAGAGCGTGGATACCGGCAACACCGGCTCCACAAAAATTTCTAGAGTGCCGCCGCAGACCAGACCGGTATCGTATTTGGGATTGTTATTCAGGTTGAAGGTGAGTGTCTGCGGCTTTTCGTTTTTCATCACGTCGCGCGCCGCTTCCCAGACCTCAGCTTCCACGCAGCCGCCGCCGATGGTGCCTGCGATGGTGCCATCCTCGCGCACCAGCATCTTGGCTGTCTCAAAGGACGGGATGGAGCCACGCACATTGATGATGGTGGCCAGCGCGCCCCTGCGGCCCTCCTTGCGCAGCCGCGTGATTTCTTCGTAGATATCCACGAGCTCTATTCTAAGCCAGGAAGGCAAATCTACTACGGAGACCCGGAGACAGGGAGACACGGAAAAGCAATTAGCCACAGATTCACACTCATGAACGCAGATGGAAATCCGACCTGGTTGGGCGATCACGATGTTCGCCGTTACACCGTTCTGATCTGCGCTCGTCTGTGTTCATCTGTGGGCAATTATTTCTTCTGCTCTTCTCCGCGTCTCCGTGCCTCCGTGCCGAATTTTTGGTACATTCCCAAGGTCGCTCAGGAGCAGAAATGAAAGCCATCCGCTTCCATGAATTCGGCGGTCCGGAAGTTCTGAAGTACGAAGACGTGCCCGATCCAAAGCCACGAAAGGACCAGGTGCTGGTACGAGTGAAGGCCTGCGCGTTGAACCATCTGGATCTGTTCATCCGCAAGGGCTTGCCGGGCGTAAAGCTGCCGCACATCAACGGCAGTGACGTTTCCGGCGATATTGCTGAAGTCGGGGAATACATCACCGACCTCAAACGCGGGCAGCGCGTCCTGCTGGCTCCGCACACCTTCTGCGGCTATTGCGAGGCGTGTTCAAAAGGCCAGCAGAACTTCTGCCCACAATACAGCGTGCTTGGCTATTTGAATGACGGAGGAAACGCCGAGTACATCGCCGTGCCGCGCGTGAACGTGATGCCCATACCTGATGAGTTGACTTACGATGAAGCCGCCGCGGTGCCGCTGGTTTTTCTCACTGCCTGGCACATGCTGGTAGGCCGATGCGGCATCAAGCCCGGTGACACCGTGCTGGTCCTCGGCGGCGGCTCCGGCATCGGCTCAGCGGCAATTCAAATCTGCAAAATGTTTGGGGCAGTCGCCATCGCGACAGCCGGAGATGAGAACAAGCTGGAACAGTCGCGCGAACTCGGCGCAGACTTCACTATCAATCACTACCAGCAGAAGATCTCGGAAGAGGTAAGAAAGATCACGAACCGGGCTATGTGCGACATCATATTTGAGCACGTAGGCAAGGCGACCTGGCAGGAGAGCATGAAGTGCATGAAACCGGGCGGAAAGCTGGTCACCTGCGGCGCCACAACGGGTCCCGAAGCAAGCTTTGACATAAGGTTCCTCTTTGCCCGGCAACTCTCATTTCTGGGCTCTTTCATGGGTACGCAAGGGGAGTTCCACGAGGTGATGAAACACATTTTTTCGGGTAAGCTTAAGCCTGTAGTCGACAGGAGCTTTCCTCTGCGCGACGCCGCTGCCGCTCACCGGCGGTTGGAAAAGAGCGAGCAGTTCGGCAAGGTGATTTTGAATCCGTAGGAGATTTACCATGAGCGTGCTTGAAACTGGCAATTTCAGCAATGATGAAGCAACGGACTGGCTCTACGATCTGGAGGAAACCTACGGCGCTGAGCTGCTGTCCGACGCGTTCAACGTAATCACCAGCGGCGAGTTTCATGAGCAAGCCGATTGCTGCATCGCTCTGGCCGCAGCTGAGATAGTGGCCGCAGCCAAGGGCAAACCGGCTCCCGACCTGCCTGACGACGCGCGCAAGTGGCTGGGCAACCAGGATACCGGCGACCTCAACAAGATCAAGGCCCTGAACAAAAAGGCGATTACCGCGGTCAAGAAAATCCAGGCTCATTCGGAGCTACGCGACCAATGGGAAGACTCCGACGAATGGCATAGCTGGAACATGGTAGTCGAAGGCCTGCTGAAACGATTACAGTGATCGTGTTCGAACGCAGCGTCGATCCGGCTGTTCTCAACTCCGCTCTCTTTCAAAAACTCATCTTTGAAGGGTCCCCACTCGCGAGGTTACCGTAACCTATGACAGACTGGTTCGCGCGCCCCGTCTTACACGTGAAGGACGTTGAGGCCTCGCTCCGCTTTTATGTTAACCAACTCGGCTTCACGAGCCCGTGGCACTTCGACGACAAAGGCACAACCTTTGTCGCGCAGGTCGATCGACAGGGCTGCGCGCTTATCCTGGCCAACCAGTGGCCCGAGAAAATTGGCAAGGGGCTGATGTTCATTTCCCTGAACGTGGAACCGGAGACGCCCGAGGCCACAGTCGCCGCATTGGATGCGCTGCGGGCGGAACTGGAGTCCAGGGGTGTTCCGGTCAAGGATGGCTCGTGGGGTTACCGGCTTCTTGTCGTCGATGATCCTGATGGCAATCAGCTCTTCTTCAATTATCCGAATGAGACTGCATCCAGCTAGATTGCTAGAGATGAAATGTCATCCTCATTCCGTGAAGCATTCGAAACATTGGCGACATATCTGTAATCACATTTGTCCGCACGTCTCCGGCGAACCTCGTTTGTGTCACTCCTGAATATCTATATGAGCACTGCTGTCACATCCACCGCTCAGGCCGAGCGTTCACGCAACCGATTTACTTCGGCTGAGGCGCTGGTGCTTTATATCGCCGGGGCCAAGCTGCTGCTGCATTTGCTCACCGCCACACGTTATGGCATCTTCCGCGATGAAATGTATTACTTCGCCTGCTCGGAGCACATGGCCTGGGGCTATGTGGACCATCCCCCAGGTACAGTCCTGATCGCGTGGATTGCGCGGCATCTGTTTGGGCATTCTCTGATCGGATTGCGTTTATTTCCAGCGCTGGCCGGCGCGGCACTGGTGTGGCTCACCGGCAGACTTGCGCGCGAGCTGGGCGGAGGTTGCTTTGCCCAGACTCTGGCCGCTTTGGCCATTCTTCCGGTCCCGTTCTACCTGATCCTGCATCATTGGCTGACCAACAATGCCTTTGAACCTCTGATCTGGATGGGGTGTATCTGGTGCGTGCTGCGCGCCATCAACTGCGGCGAAGAAAGGTATTGGTTATGGTTTGGCGTGCTCGCGGGCGTGGGATTTGAGAACAAGTACTCCATCGCTTTCCTGCTGGCCGGCATTGTGGTTGGCGTGCTCCTCACGCCGAATCGCCGCACTCTCAAAAGCCGCTATCTCTGGCTGGGCGTGCTGGCCTGCTTTCTCATTGCTCTGCCCAATCTTCTCTGGGAGGTGCGAAACCATTTCCCATTTCTAGAGCTGATGCACAACGTCCGCATGAGCGGCCGCGACGTGGCGCGTGGTCCGGTGGCGTTCATTCTTGACCAGGCGGCCACCATGAATCCCGTTTTGTTTCCGCTCTGGCTTGGAGGATTGATTTGGCTCTTCATCGCGCCGGGAGCGCGGCGCTATCGCGTGCTGGGCTGGACCTTCGTTGTTACTTTAGGTTTGTTCATCGTACTGAAGGGCAAGAACTATTACGTTGCGCCCATCTATCCCATGCTGTTTGCCGCGGGCGCCGTCGGATTTGAACGTGTTACAAGTTGCCGTCCGCGTATCCGCTGGACACGGCCTGCTTACCTTGCTTTGGTGCTGATTATCGGCGCTGTGCTGGCTCCGCTGGTCTGCCCCATTTTGCCGCCGGAAAAGTTTATTGCGTACCAGAAAAAGCTCGGCATCAATCCACCCGCGGCTGAGCACCAGAACAATGGTCCTCTGCCGCAATATTTCGCCGACGAATTCGGCTGGGAACCAATGGTCCAGCAGGTCGCGCGCGTGTATCACAGCCTCTCTCCGGAGGAGCAGGCAAAAACAGCAATCTTTTCCAATAGCTGGGGCGAAGCGGCGGCCGTGGATTTCTTTGGCCCCAAGTACGGGTTGCCCGAAGCTATTAGTGCCCACAACCAATATTGGATATGGGGACCACGCAATTACAAAGGCGAGATTGTGATTGTGCTGCGCAGTAACGGCCGCGGTGACCGTGAGCACTTTCAGAGCGTTCAGGACGTGGGCGTGGTGCAGGATCCGTATTCGCGTCGCGACGAATGGTTTCACATCTTTCTATGCCGCGGCCTAAAGACGGATCTGAGAAACGCTTGGTCGAAACTCAAGCATTATGATTGAAACATCCTGCCGGCACTAATCGCTACGAGACCTCAACCGCATCGCCGACCCGAACCATGCCCGGCTGAATCACAGAGCAATCCAGGGCCGCTGCACCGTCGAGATCGCGAACGATCCTCACCAGCACAGACTTGTCCTGCTCCTGCGTATCGGGATCAAAGGTGGTCATGACGCAGCGAGCGCGCAGCTTTACAACCTGGATGCGGAGATCGCCAATGCTGATAATGCGCCCCGGCCAATCACGCTCAGTCAGGCCGGAGACTGCGGCCAATAGAATGTTCGGACGGAGGCGGCGGCGATCGATTTTGAGGAACTCAACCGCTCCATCCGTGGCGATCAGCAGCGGCAAAACATCAAAGCCCCGCGGCTGCGGCACGCGTACTAGTTCCGCCGGTTCACCCACTGCTGCATTCACAAGTTCGCCGGCTTCCGCCGAATCCCACCTGAATCCGTTGATGGTTGGCGCGCCATGCTCCGAGAGCTGACCTCTGAGTCCCAGCAGCTTCGGGCGGCTGCGGGAAGTAAGAACCCGGCCGGCAGAGTTGAGCACTACAATCTCGCGGTCGCCTGGAATGCCGCTTTCGGCGATTTTGGTTTCCTTGAGCTGCTCCCCCTTCAAACTCTTGACGGGATAGCGCCAGAGTTCAGCAACGTGCATGCCTGTATCTGATGCTCAAGGGAATGGAACGATTCACGCCGCAATCGCTCAGTTGCTCACGCCTTCTTACTGACCAGCAGGGCAACGGGGAAAC
The DNA here is from genome assembly GCA_035553195.1 of Candidatus Acidiferrales bacterium. Classification (GTDB taxonomy): domain Bacteria; phylum Acidobacteriota; class Terriglobia; order Terriglobales; family Acidobacteriaceae; genus Angelobacter. The sequence goes on along the minus strand of DATNDP010000138.1, from coordinate 646 downwards.
TGTAGTAGATCTTCCCGCCTTGTGCACGTGTGTTCAGGTCCATCGAGTTTGAGGGAATCGAATCGGAAAACATCTTTCGGATTTGTTGCTCATCGCCCGCATTGGGGAAAGATCGTGAAAGCAGATCGTCGAGGTCGCACTCAACGCGATAATGGCCGACTGTCGGTTCGGGTAAGCCAGCCTGAGTAAATAGTCCACGCAACTCTTCTTCCGGCATTGCCCGCACGTGCGACGGATCGCGCAGCTGCTCTTCAGCATTGAGCGCGTTCACTTTGTCCGGCGCAGGAGCCATATCGGCGACGACGATCCGCCCTCCCGGCTTGCAGACCCGCGCCATCTCCCTGAGCACCACAAGCGGATCTTGGAGATGATGAAACACGAACCGGCAACTGACGATGGAGAAATGCGCGTCAGGGTAGGGCAGAGTCGTCACATCGCCATGGTCCCACGTAACGTTTGCGAGTCCCTGCTCGTGCTGGGCCTTGCGCGCCTCCTGCAGCATGGCGGGAGTAAGATCGATTCCGGTCGCGTGCCGCACAACGCTGGCAAAGGCGCAAACCAGCAGCCCTGGGCCGCATGCCACATCAAGAACCGTGTCGTCGGGGCCGGCGCCAGCGGAGCTCACAATGAATTCCAGAGCTTTCTG
>DATNDP010000137.1:0-10109 GCA_035553195.1 Candidatus Acidiferrales bacterium | reverse complement strand
TTGTCGGCGTGACAGACTGGGCTGTTACCGTGTCACCACTGACGGTCCCTTTCACCGTCACTTTCTCGCCGGCATACTTGTCCAGCTCAGACTTGTCGCCCTTCAACGTGTAAACCTTTTTCCCGACCACCAGCGCGTAGTCAGAACCGCCCTTCACGCACTCACGAGTGCATTCTGCGGCGCTCTTGCCGGGCATCATGTGTTCGGCCCCGCACATGGTATCGCTCACTTGACCGGTGAGTGTGGTTTCCTTGCCGGCCTTCGACTTCGTTGCTTTGTCAGATTGTGCAAAAAGTTGAAGTGAAAAGACCATCAGCGCCATTGCTGCCCAGGAAATCTGCTTTCTAATGCTCATTCGTTGAACCTCCTTGTTGACATAACAAAGGATACAGGAACCGCCGCGGGCCGGTGGGATCAGTTGTGATGCCGCCGCACCCTCCTCTTGGCGAGCTCAAAAATTTCCCAAAGAACGAAGCCGTTGGGGAGCGGATACAAGACGGCATACAGCAGCAACCACGCTCCAAACCACTGGCTGAAGCTGTGCCAGTTGCGCGTGCGACGCACGCTCGCTGCATAGTACGCGATAAGGAATGAGATCAGGGTGGACCAGACCAGCTTCATCACATCGCTGGCGACGAACTCACCGGGAGCATGAGCCATAACGGGCATGATGACCCAATGGAAGCCGAGCAGGGCGAGCGGCGCGGCAATATAGAGAACAGCCGGGTTCTTGGAGATGGGCTTGCGCGATGGTTGCGGCAGTCCGGGACTCGCCATGGCGCGAATTTTAGCACCTGCTGGACCGCGGGATCGTCATATGTTTTCCTGAGCGAATCAAAAAATCTTTGCCGGTGATCGACTTCGGCGCGCGCTCGTCCCGCAACCGCTCTGCTATCCTGAAATTTCCAGCGCTTATGCCCCCCATTATCAACGCCCAGCAGATCAGCAAGCAGTTCGGCGCGGCGCCGCTGTTTGAGGAGTTGCGCTTTACCGTTTCCGAGGGCGATCGCATTGGGCTGATCGGGCCGAACGGTTCGGGAAAATCTACGCTGCTGAGAGTTCTTGCCGGCGAACTGGAACCCGATTCAGGCGAGGTGGCCACCCGTAAGCTCACCAAGCTTGCGTATGTGGAGCAGCAGTCTGAGTTTTCCGCCGGGGAAACTGTGCGCTCGGTGATTGAACGTGCCCTGGTGCGCGCCGGCGTTGCGCTGGAAGAGCGCGAAAGAAGGCTGGTGGAGTCACTGGGGCGCGCCGGATTTGAGCGCTTCGAAGCTGCCGCCGCATCCCTTTCCGGCGGATGGCGCAAGCGCCTGGCGATTGTGGCGGCGCTGGTGCAGCAGCCGCACGTGCTCCTGCTCGACGAGCCCACCAACCATCTCGACCTGGAAGGAATTGAGTGGCTGGAGGAGGTGCTGCTCTCTTCGAGCTTCGCCTGCGTGGTGATCAGCCATGATCGCTATTTCCTGGAGAACGTGGCGACCGAGACTGTGGAGATGAGCCGCGCCTATCCTGACGGTCTGCTGAGGGTTCCGGGAAATTACACGGCGTTCCTCGAAAAGAAGGAAAAATTTCTGCATGCACAGGTGCGCCACCAGGAAGCTCTCGAAAACCGGGTGCGGAATGAAATTGAGTGGTTGCGGCGCGGAGCCAAGGCTCGCACTCGAAAAGCCAAAGCCCGCATTGATAAAGCCAACGCGCTGATCAGTGAACTCGGCGATCTGAACGAGCGCACACGCACGGCGACTGCAGACATTGACTTCTCCGCTACCGAGCGCAAGACCAAGCGGCTCATCGAGCTTCAGCGTTTGAGCTACGAAATTGGCGGAAGAACTCTTTTCCGCGACCTGGATTTTCTTCTCACCGCGGGCAAGCGCGTGGGACTGGTTGGCCCGAACGGCAGCGGAAAGACCACGCTGCTTCGCCTTCTCAAGGGAGACCTGCAACCTGTTTCAGGAGAAATCCGCCGCGCGGAGTTTCTGCGCATCGTCTATTTCGACCAGAACCGGCCCCTGCCGCTGGACGTGAGCCTGCGTCGCGCGCTGGCTCCGGAAAGCGACTCCGTCGTGTATCAGGACCGCGTGATTCACGTTGCCGGCTGGGCGTCGCGCTTTCTCTTCACCAGCGAGCAGCTCAACCAGCCGGTCAGCCGCCTTTCCGGAGGCGAGCGGGCTCGGGTGCTGATCGCGCAGCTCATGCTTCAACCCGCTGACGTTCTCCTGCTTGACGAGCCCACCAACGATCTCGACATCCCCACGCTCGAGATCCTGGAAGAAGCGCTGCTCGAGTTCGCCGGCGCGCTGGTTCTGGTTACTCATGACCGTTACATGCTGGACCGGATCTCAAACATCGTGCTGGGGCTCGACGGCGCAGGCCACTCCGGTGTCTTTGCCGATTACCCGCAGTGGGAAGCGTGGATGCAAGAGCAGGACACAGCCAACCACAAAGGGCAGGAAGGAGAGTTAAAAAAGAGGCTTTCCGGCGATAGAGAGTTGGGGGTGCCGCGAGCATCGGAGCCGGGCAAGAAGAAGCTCTCCTATATGGAAGCGCGCGAGTATTCCACCCTGGAGCAGCGTATTGCCGATGCGGAAGAAGCATTGCGGCAGAAGAGGGCTGCTGCAGAAGATCCGGCTATCGCGAGCGACGCCGCGCGGCTGCTTCAGACGCATGCCGAGCTCGAACAGGCGCAGAAAGTGGTGGACGAACTCTATGCGCGCTGGACGGAACTGGAAAACAAACTGGGCTGAGGCCTGCTGAAACAAAACCTTACCGCTGATAACGCAGATTAGACTGATCGGAAGAGACTGCCAAAATAGCCAACATTGCTAAAATCGCCGGAATTGATGGGTATCAAGCGCGGTAGCCACAGCCGAGGGCGGCTGTGCCACACATTGCAGCTATTGTGGAGAGTGCTCCACGTGCCAACGGTCTAGCGACTGGTTACGAGCACAGCCTCAGAGAAGCACGATCTGATCGATTCCGCGTCGTTCGCGCTCACAGTGGCAAACTCGAACCCATGGCGGAAGCCGCGCACTGATCGGACGACTCCGGTAAGAGGCAAACTGGTTCTGCCTGGTCCGGTGCTGAATTCGAGCGACACCTGCGTGTCGCGCTCCAGCGAACCGGAGATCACCGCGCCCAGGCCAAGTTCGCTCAGATCAATAATGCGACCGTAGAGCACGGTCTCTTCCCCGTCGACTTGCGCCTTGATTTTCAAACGCTGGTCGAACGGGTGCCGCGTCGCGCGTCGGCGCTCCTGACGTCCCTTCTGCTCCTCGGCTGTAGGCGGCCTAAGCACTTCCAGAGCGGCCAGCATGCCGATTTGGCTGGAGAGCTGGCGGCGCATGCGCGAAATGCGAATCTGCTGGTAGATGACGAAGACGTTGAAAATCAGAATGGTCGCGAACAATCCCGGTACCGCCGTGTTCCAACGGTAGTGGGTGAAGAAATCTTTTTGCCCGGGAAGTGTCAGCGCGAAGACGCCGAAGCTCAGCGCGAGCATGATCAACAGAGCGGTGGCCCAACGCCACCATTCCTGCCGCTCCAGGCGTTCGAGTCCGGCCTGGATTTCTCGCATGCTGGTGCCGGAAACTTTCTCTTTCAAGTGCATGCTCAACCTGCGCACCCGGCGTTTCCCGCCGGTCAAATTCGAGTTGCATGCATTATGAATGGTTATCTTAAGAAGCGAAGATGACTTTAGACACACGACGTTACGCTGGTACCCGAGCCTGGGCGAACCCTTACTGCGGATTTTCGCGGATGAGCGCGGTTAAGCGCTTTCGAGGTAAGTATTATCCAAAATACGAACCTACAACTCGCGCAGAGACACCGCCACCGGCCGCATGGCCGCGCGCAATGCGGGCAGCAATCCTCCCAGCACACCCATTACCAGTGCAAACAAAACACCCATCACCAGAAGATCGAAAGTGATCTTGAAAGCAAACGCCAGGTTAGAGAACGTTTGAAAATTCATCGTGTTTGTCGTCCAACCGTTCAGGGGCAGCACGGCCAGGCAACCAAGGACGCCGGCAACAAACGAAATCAGAAGCGCTTCGAAAAGAAAAGAAAGGATTACGCTCCACGTGGAAAAGCCCAGCGCCCGCATGGTCGCAATCTCGCGGCCGCGTTCTGAAACCGCCGAGTACATAGTATTGAGAGCTCCGAATATGGCGCCGAAAGCCATGATCGCCGCCACAAGGCCGCCCAGCACGGTGATGAGTCGCGTCATGGTTGACGATTGCTTCGCGTAATAGTCGACCTCGCGCTGCACCTCAAGGTTCAACCTTGGGTCAGAAGTTACGGCGTCCTTGAATTGCTGGAATGCCGCCGGCGAGGTCAGGTGGACAGTGGCGGACTGGAAAATATTGTCTGGGCGTTTCAACACCTCATTCAGAATGCGCCCGTCGCACCATACTTCCGAATCAAAGGCTGACCCGCCCGCGTCGAACACCCCCACAACCTTCCACTGCCCTCCGCCGAAGTTGACTGTGTTCCCCACCGTCAAACCCTGATACGTCTTCGACGCATTCTTCCCCACCACCAGTTCGTCCAGCCCGGAATGGAATATCCGCCCCTGGACGATCTTCACGAATTTTCGAATCTCCAAGACGTTGGAAGAAACGCCGCGGACCTCCACGTTCGCGTCCGTGCCCGTGCTGATCAACGGAATGGGAATGACGCCCACCACTTCTTGCGTGGCGAGCGGCTGGCCGGATGCGTCTCGCGCCACGCCCGGCTGGTCCATTGCGATCTTCACCGAATCAAGCGTGATGCCGCCCATCATCTCTGACGTGGACCCGGCGCGCATCACCAGGGCATTCCCCGCCGACCCGGACGCTACCAGCGTCGCGCGAAATCCGCGGGCCAGGGACAGCATCGCCACGAACACGCCAACGGTGCCGGCGATACCCAGGATGGCGACGATGGTGGAAGTCCAGCGCGCCCGAATACTGCGGAAGTTATAGGAGATCGGTACGGAACCGAGAACCGGCGCCAATAAACCCGCCAGGATTCCGCCGATCACAACCACAACCAACACCAGCGCCAGAATCGCCAGCAGCGTGATGATGATCCCGAACAACAGCTTCGTCGCCATGTTCACACCCTCCGTAGCGCGTCCACCACGCGCATCCGCATCGCGCCCAACCCGGGAAGAATCGCGCTCGCAAACCCAACCGCGAGAGCGGCAGCAACTCCGGAGATCAGTACTTTGGGAGATATCAGTAGCGCCGGCAGCAGGCCCGCCATCGCCCGGCTGAGAACCGGAACTGCCAACAGCGCAAGCACAAGTCCTATACAGCCAAGCACTGCAATCACCAGCGACTCGCTCAAAATGAACCCAAGCACCGCGCGGTCAGAAAAACCAATAGCCTTCAGGATGGCAATTTCAGGCGTTCGCTCGCGCACGGAAATGGCCATGGTGTTTCCGGTCACCAGCAATAAGGTGAAGAAGACCACGGTGCCAATTGTCACGATAAGAAACTTGATGTTTCCGAACTGCTTCACCCATCCTGCCGCAAACGCTGATTCCGTCTCCGTCCTGGTCTCATAGGGTGAATTCATGAACATGGTGTCAATCGCCTTGGCAATCCGCACCGAGTCGTCGGGATTCTCCACGCGCAGGATGTACCAACCGATTTGCCCCTTCAGCCTCTCCGGGACGCGCTCTTCAAATGCGTCCCACCGGAACCAGAACTGCGTTTCGTCGTCTTTGGGATCTTTGCCGTGGTACACGCCATCAATGTTGAACTCCCACGCGGTGCCGGCAAGTCCGTAGAGCGTGGTCTTAATGGGAACGCGGTCGCCGATTTTCCACCCGAAGCGCTTCATCGTCGCCGCGCCCACAATGGCGCCGTCACGATCTTTTAGAAAGTTGTTCCACTGATCGTCCGGAACCACCAACTCCGGATAGACCTGCCGCTGGCTCTCAGGATCGATCACGAACTGAGGAAAGAAATTTTTCTCGTCCTGGTAGACGCCGCCGAACCAGTTGTCATGCGTAACGGCTTTTACGCCAGGAATGCGCAGGATCTGGTCGCGGTAGGACAGTGGAATCGTGTTGATGATGGAGGTGCGGTTGATCACGATCAGCCGATCTGCGCCGGCAACGTCAGCGCCGCGGCCGAAGGCGTCGTTCACCACGCTCAAGAAAGCGAATAGGAATAACGCCACCGCAAACGAGCCTATCGTCAGAAATAATCGGGCCTTCTTGCGAAACAGATTGGCAAGAATCAGTCGATTGAATTTCATGAGGCGGTTACCCCCGCCTTCACCAGGACGCCTTTGTCCAGGTGCAGAGTCAGGTTGGCCTGCCGCGCCACCAGCGGATCATGCGTCACCATCAGCACCGTTTTTCCGTACTCCTTCACCAGCCGCTGGATCAGGTCCATCACTTCGTCGGCGCTCTTGCGGTCCAGGTCGCCCGTCGGCTCATCGCACAGCAGGAACGTAGGATCGGCAACAATGGCGCGCGCGATGGCGACGCGCTGTTCCTGTCCACCGGAAAGTTGCCGCGGGAAATGATGCATACGTTCTCCCAGCCCCACAATGGCCAGCGCGATTTCCACGTGCTTCCGCCGCTCCGCTTTGCTCAGCTTCGTCAGCAACAGCGGCAGCTCCACGTTTTGGAACGCGGTCAGCACGGGGATGAGGTTGTACATCTGGAAGATAAAGCCGACGTGGCGCGCTCTCCACTCGGTCAGCTTGCCGCGCGACATGTGCGTTATCTCGTCGCCCGCTACGGTGACGCTGCCGCGCGTGGGAACGTCCAGCCCGCCCAGCAGGTTCAGCAACGTTGTCTTGCCTGAACCGCTGGGTCCCATGAAGGCGACGAAGTCTCCCTTATCCACATCCAGGTTCAGGCCCTGCAACACGTGGATGTCTTCGCTTCCGCGCCGGTATGTCTTATCCAGCCCGCGAACCTGGATCAAACTTCCACTGGTTCCGTTGTCGTCCACGCGTGTCATGCTTTAACGCTCCTGTCGCTCAAGTTACCAACTGCTACTGCTTGACTTCCACTGCCTCGCCGTCTTTCAGATCGGCCGGCCCTCGCACAACCACCCTGTCACCGGCAGTCACCCCGGCCAAGAGCTGGGCCTGCGAACCCTGGCTCGCGCCCACCTTCACCGCGTGCCGCTCTACATGGTTGTCTTTTACCAGGAAAACAATCTTCTGCCCGCCATCGTCGCGGATCGCGCTCTGCGGAACCATCAGTCCTGACGGGGCCTTCTCCGTCTGCCTGGCTTCTTCCCCAAGAAACGTGATCTTCACGCCCATATCGGGCAGGATGCGCGGGTCGAGCTTATCAAACGCGACGCGTACCTCAACGGTTGCTTTCTGGCGATCTGCCGTGGGAATGATGGTGCGAACGTGCGCGGGGATCTTCCAATCAGGATACGCATCCAGCGTCGCCGTGACTTCCTGCTTCGGCTTCACTCGTGCGATGTAGTTCTCATTCACGTCCACTTGAATTTCGTTCGACGCCATGTCCACGATCGTCGCAATGCCCGTCCGTGTGAATCCTCCGCCCGCGGAAAGCGGCGATACTATCTCGCCCACCTGCGCATCTTTCGAGACAATGATTCCATCAAACGGCGCGCGGATCACGCAGTTGTCCACCGCCTGCTGCGCTTCCTTGATGCGCGCGTCTCCCGCCAGCACCTGTTGCCGTGCGTAATCGATCTTTGCCCCCAGGCTGTTCGCGGCCATGCGGGCGTTATCCAGCGCCTCCTGGGTCTGCACGCCCTGCTTCTGCAATTCCTGTGCGCGATGCAGTTGAAGCTCCGCGTTCTTCAATTGCACCTGCAGGTCGGCGATGGATCCCTGAGTCGCATTGCGATCCGCGATGGCCGCCGCCAGCGCCTTCTGGGAATCCGAGTCGTCCAGCTTTGCCAGCACGTATCCTTTATGTACGTGCATGCCTTCGGTGAAGAACACTCCCGTCACCCGCCCGGTGATCTTGGCAGCCACGGTTGCGCGCCGCTGCGGAGTGACATAGCCACTCGCATTCAGCAGGACTTGCGGCCCCGTGTCCGCCTGCTGCACTGTGGCTACTTCCACCGCGGCCGCGCGAGGCATGTATGCATAGAAGCCGCCTGCTATCGCGATCAGGATCACCAGCCCCACCACGATCAGCGCTATCCGCTTCCCGGCGCTCCCGGAGCCGCGCTTGTGGTCATCAATCCGCAGCGATCCCAGATCCGGCTTGGCATGTATTTCGTCAGTCATAGGGACCATTGGGCGGCATCCTCCAGCTTCAATACGCGTGCAGTTTCAGTGTGGCCAACACTCTTCAATACGCGCGGTGAACCCAAATGTTCCAGGACGCTCCGGAACAAGTCGGGGCCCTCAGCCGGCCAGATTGCGAACCACCTCACGATTGCAGTATGCCTCCATTATCGTCGGGGACATATAAATGGACAATGGGGCGTGGAAAGGGCGATTTAGTGGCTCTTACCACAGAGAGGCACAGAGGAACACGGAGAGGTTGGATGTGTAGTTGAACCCGGGTTTCAGATCACCCGATCACCCGATGTCCCGATCACCCGATCTCCTATCTCGCTTGAACACCGTGGGATCGTCCAGTAATCTCTTTTCCGAAGAGAAGGAACCGAGAATTATGGACGAAACACTGGAATGCATCAGGTGCCACACCCGTATGGAACCAGGCTACATCGCCGACGGGATTCATGGCGGATATGCACAGCAGAACTGGACGCCGGGCGAGCCAAAAAAGAGTTTCTGGTGCGGCCTCAACGTTGACCGTAAGCACTCCGTTCCCGTGACCACTCTCCGCTGTCTCAAGTGCGGATATCTGGAATTCCACGCTCCTCCGGGGCAGGTCTCCTCGTAAAGCGCCTCGGTGCTTTTCAAAACTGAATCCGAAAGCCACGGACGCGCCAGCCCCGGCTGTAATCGAGCGCCGGCAGGCGCGGCAGATAGTAGCCCAGTGCGTTCCCGAGTTGCGCAACGCGCGACGAGGGATTAGCGCTGGGTAAGCAGAGCATCAGACAAACTCCGCGCTGCCGCAGGCACGAGCGGAGGCGGAGCCGGAGCGCAATAAAAAATCACGCCTCAAGCCGGGATTTACCTGGAATGCTCCACTACTCTTTTCCAAAGAGAAGAAACCGGGAACACGACGGAGGAGTAAGTGCGAGTGCGTGCGTCACGATTTCGCGTCGCCTGACGGACAAAAAAGATGACAACCGCCCGCGAGAATCGCATCCCTGCGGCTCATGCCGCCCGGCGGACAGTCCTCCGGACAACTCTGGCCTTGGTCTCAGGTTTGACGACGGCGACTTCGGGTTCTGTGAGCGCCTGCGCCAGGGTCGCCGGCTTGCGGATCTCGACTGTGGGCTCGGTGGTGATTCGCCTGGTTTCCGTCACAATCAGGTCCGTTTTTCCCGTGCGCTTCCGTTTGGATGGATTGGTCTTTTTCGCGCGCTTCATCGTAAGTCCCCTCCCTTTGTTCCTGGCCTGGCTGGACATAAGTTGGAGACCGCGCCGGAAGCAAGAGGTTGCACGCGAGGCAGGGTGGCTTCTCTTGGTGAGGAGTTGGTGAGCAGAGAAGACTAAAAATCCCACTGCTGCATCGCTACACAAGACTGAAAATCTTATCAGCCAGACGTCCGGCTACGGGCGGTCGATCAACCCGGCAAGGATTCATCCGATGACGCTTGTGGAGGAAAGGGATCAGCATAAATGTAAAGCCATCGATTTGGCCCAAGCTGCTCGCTGCGGATGTACCACTTATAGGGCGTCTCAGATGCGTCTATGAGCCAGAGGCTTCCGGCACGCAACTCAGGGTGATGGCGCGCGACGCGCCACATGGTTCCGCGTCAAACTCTTTGCGGATTCACCTTCCAGGACTCCCTCCCGTACGCTCAGCTCGTTCCCACGTACATCCCTTTCACAAAGACTAATCTTACTCCATTTGGAATAGATACCGCATTCTCGGTGGATTTCCCAGGCGCTAGCAATTAGAAGATTTAATTCAGCTCTCAAACGCCCTTAATCTTCCGCTTATAGGTTTAGGCCTATTACAGGGCTCGAGAAATTAGTAAGCTTCCGGGGTTCTCTATGGCTCGAACCTAGCGAGACCCTCCGCTTGCATT
>DATNDP010000136.1:0-17287 GCA_035553195.1 Candidatus Acidiferrales bacterium | reverse complement strand
TCGCCGCGCAAATCCTGTTCCTGGCTTGGTCCGCCGGATCCAGCCTTCACCAATCCTATCGACAGGCAACACAATACGGTGATCTCGCGCCCCGTCCGGCTCTTTATGGCATCTACGCGGTGGACGAACTCAGCATCGATGGTCAGGTCCGCCCTCTGCTGCTTACGGATCCGACCGTATGGCGCCGCGTCGTTTTCGATTTATACGGGTTTGTCGGGATTGTTCCGCCGGAAGGACCAGTTCAGCGGTTTCGCGGCAAACTGGATGAAAAGACCGGCATTCTGGAGCTGACCAAGCGTTCCGACGAGAAATGGAAGGCTGCGTTGAAGGTGACACGCTCTTCTCCAAACCAGATGCTGCTCTCGGGCGAGATGGACGGCAAGAAAATCAGCGCGAAGTTGCACAAGGTGGAGCTCAATTCATTTCTGCTGAACAATCGCGGATTCCACTGGATCAGCGAGTTTCCCTTCAACCGTTAATAAGATATGCACAGGAGCCCCAGCGCTTGCGAGAACCCCGTGTGCGTTCGTTTTTATCGAGGTACTTCCAGCTTTTGCGTGTGCTCGGCGCATTCGCTGATGTCTGCGCCGTCAGTCCGGCAGCGCTGTATCTGGGCGCGCTGATGTAACCGTGAATGTGGTTCTACATGTGCTTGGTATTGAATCTTCGCAGGCTGACGCGCCTTAACCATATCCACAGCGTTTGGCCTCGATAAGAGCCCTATTACGTTGGTCACCCCATTGCCAACGCTACTTGCACCGTCTATAACGCACGTTCCGGGGTACACTCTTCAGCACAAAAGCCATGTCGGGACAAATCAGTTTTCAGCAATCCTCACAAAAAGGATGGCAGCGGGGCTATTGGAGCCTGATTGCCACGCAGTTCCAGGGCGCTTTCAACGAAAACGGCCTCAAGAACCTCATTGTCTTTCTCGTGCTCGGGATGGGGTTGACGGATGCGCAGAACCAGCGCCTGGTGCTCGTCGTCGGCGCGCTGTTTTCTCTTCCTTTCATTCTCTTTTCCATGGCGGGTGGCTATCTGGCTGACCGATACAGTAAACGTACCATCACGATTGCCACCAAATTGATCGAGATCGTCGTGATAGGCGTGGCCACTGTCGGGTTGGCGCGGCACAACCTGCAGCTGCAAATGGCGGCGGTTTTCCTGGCCAGCACCCAGGCAGCTCTGTTCGGACCCACCAAGTACGGGCTGTTACCCGAGTTGCTGCCGCAGGAAAAGCTCTCCTGGGGAAACGGCATCATCGAGATGACCACGTTCATCGCGTTGATCTCCGGGGTGGTCGCCGCGGGCGCTATGGCAGCCAGGTTCCATCTTCATCAGGAATACTGTGGCTACGCGTTCCTGGCGTTTTCGATTGTGGGTCTCCTGAGCAGTCTTTCCATTCCTCGGGTTCCCGCCGCTGATCCGGAGAAGAAGCTCCGGCTCAATTTTCTCGGCGACCTCATTTCCAACTGCCGCGCCATCTATCCCGACCGCGTGCTCCGGCTGGCTGTGATTGGCAATACCTACTTCTGGTTCCTCGTAGCCTTGCTGCAGGCCAACATCGTTTTCTACAGCAACGACGTGCTGAAGGTTTCAAGCCTGCACAACGGTTATCTTCAGGCCGGGTCCGCCATCGGCATCGCGCTGGGGAGCGTGGCCGCCGGCTACCTCTCCGGCAATAAGATCGAATACGGGCTGATTCCCATCGGGTCCATCGGCATCACCATTGTGGCCGCGGCGCTCTCAATGCACGGCCTTTCGTTTGCGGCAGTTCTGGCCCTTCTGGTAGCTGTGGGATTCTCGAGTGGCTTCTTCATTGTGCCGATTAACGCCCTGATTCAGCGCCGGCCGGAAGATGGCCAGCGCGGCGCGGTCATCGCCGCAGCCAACCTGCTTTCCTTTGTGGGTGTTTTTCTGGCCACGGCGATGTATTACGCGATGAGCCACTGGCTTCACCTTGGACCCGCGGATATCTTCCTTGGCGTTTCCATCCTCACCATTGCCGCGACCGCCTACGTGATTTATCTCCTGCCGGACGCGATGTTGCGCTTGTTGCTCTGGCTGGCTGCCCATACCGTCTATCGGATCAACATCACCGGAGCCGACAACGTTCCCGCCAAAGGCGGCGCTCTGCTGGTCCCGAATCACGTTTCCATGGCCGATGCCGCTCTGCTGATCGCCGCCACGGATCGCCCTGTCCGGTTCCTGATGTTCAAGGATCGCTACGAACATCCTTTGATCAAGCCGTTCGCGAAAATCTTGCGCGTGATTCCCATCTCATCGCAGCAGCGCCCGCGCGAGTTGATCCAATCGCTGCGTGAGGCCACACGAAGCATCAAGGAAGGAGAACTGGTCTGCATTTTTCCTGAAGGCCAGATGACGCGCATCGGGCAGATGCTCCCATTCCGCCGCGGCATGGAACGCATCATGAAAGACGTTGACGCTCCCATCATCCCGGTGAATCTTGACGGTATATGGGGATCCATCTTCAGCTTTGAGCGTGGACGGTTTCTGTGGAAGCTGCCGCGCCGCATTCCATATCCGGTCAGCGTCACCTTCGGTCAGCCGCTGCCCTCGAGCGTCACTTCCCAGGACGTACGCACCGTGGTGCAGGAATTGGGCAGCGCCGCATTTGCGAGCCGCAAGCGGTACATGAAGCCGATCCATCGAACCTTCATCAAGACGGCTCGCCGCTACCCGCTGCGCTTTGCCATGGCTGACGGGCAGACGCCAAAGCTTGGTTTCGGTGGCGCTCTCGTGCGAACTATTTTTCTTGCTCGCCGGCTCCGCGCCGTCTGGCAGGGCCAGGAGAAAGTTGGCATCCTTCTTCCGCCTTCGGTCGGCGGCGCTCTGGTCAACTTTGCCGCTTTGCTCATGGGCAAGGTGCCGGTGAACCTGAACTATACGGCTTCCAATGAGGTGATCGCCTCCTGTGTCGCGCAATGCGACTTGCAAACTGTAATCAGCACCAGAGCGTTTCTGGAGCGAATCCAGACCCGCCCGCCGATGGAGCCTCTCCTCATAGAAGAAATCGCCGCGAATCCCCGGACAGGAGAACGGATGCTCGCGCTGGCACTGTCGCTGCTTCCCGCCCGATGGATTGAAAGAGCCGTGGGCGGCCGCAAGACGGAGCTGGAGGACACGGCCACTATCATCTTCTCCAGCGGCAGCACGGGCGATCCCAAGGGCGTTGTGCTCACGCATTACAACGTTGCCGCCAACGCGGAACAACTGAATCAGGTATTCCTGCTGAGCGGCAACAACAAGATCATGGGCATCCTGCCTTTCTTCCACTCCTTCGGTTTTACCGGGACTCTAGCCCTCCCTGCGGTCGCCGGAATCGGCGTGGTGTTTCATCCCAATCCGCTGGATTCACGAGTTATCGGAGGGTTGGTGCGCAACTACAAAGTGACCATGCTGCTGGCCACGCCCACATTTTTGCAAGCGTACATGCGGCGCTGTTCTCCGGAGGAATTCGGCAGCCTGCAATACGTAGTCGCAGGAGCGGAAAAGCTGCCTGAGCGCCTGGCTCTCGCCTTCGAAGATCATTTCGGTATTCGACCCATGGAGGGCTACGGCTGTACCGAGTGTTCCCCGGTGGTGGCGGTAAACACGCCGGGATTCCGCGCCGCCGATTTTCGCCAGGTCGGAGCCAAACGCGGCAGCATTGGACATCCGCTGCCTGGAATCAGCATTCGCATTGTGGATCCGGAAACGCGACAGCCAGTCAAACCCGGGGAACCCGGTCTGCTCCTGGTGCGCGGCCCGAATGTGATGCAAGGGTATCTGAACCGCCCGGAGAGAACCGCTGAGGTCCTCCACGACGGCTGGTACAACACGGGCGACATGGCGACGGTGGATGAAGATGGCTTTCTGCGCATTACGGACCGCCTGAGCCGCTTCAGCAAGATTGGCGGCGAGATGGTGCCGCACATCAAAATCGAAGACAAACTGCAGGAACTTGCCGAAGTGACCGAACAGAGATTCGCCGTAACCGCTATTCCCGACGAGAAAAAGGGTGAACGCCTGGTCGTTCTGCACACGCTTGCGGATGATCACCTGGACCCTGTGCTGAAACGCCTGGCCCAATCGGATCTTCCCGCTCTCTGGAAGCCGCGCCCAGAGCAGTTTGTGCGCGTGGAGCAGTTGCCTTATCTCGGCACCGGCAAGCTCGATCTGCGGCGCCTGAAGGACATTGCTATGCAGAGCCCGGCCGGGGCTGCTGCGGGAGCACGCAATTAATTATGCAGCCAGATACCGCCGCTCGCGCTGCTCACAACTGGCCCGCTTTCGCGCTACGCGTCGCCATTACTGCGGTTGCTCTGGGGCTATGGTTCTGGACGCAATCGCTGATTGGCTCGCGCCAGCTTTCCGTCAACGGAATCACGGACGCGGCGCACCAGTGGATGGCGCCCATCAACTCCTACCTTCTCGTGCATCCTCGCGCAACAAATGCCTTGCTGGTAATCAGTTCCGCCTTCATTGATGCGTTCGGATTGTTTCTCTTGTTTGCGTGGATCTTCGGCAGGAGCGTTCGTCCCTTCCTCAGCTTGTTGCTCGTAATGGGGCTGCGTCAGTTCATGCAGGGAATGTGTGCTTTGCCTGCGCCGCACGGCATCATCTGGCATGATCCGGGGTTTCCTTCGCTCCTGGTGACCTACAAAGTAGCGAACGATTTCTTCTTTTCCGGACACACAGCGATTGCGGTTCTTGGTGTTTATGAACTTTCTCGCCTGAACCGGCGCTGGCTGACCCTTCCAGCCTGTATGGTGCTCGTCTTTGAAGTGGTAACCGTCTTTTCTCTGCGCGTGCACTACACCATGGACGTGTTCACTGGAATTGTCACGGCGCTTTTGGTAAGCATACTTTCATCCCGGGTTGCGCCCGCGATCGATCATCGCCTCTTGGGTCGCCGCAAAGTTCCAAGTGCAATGGCGGCATCAGCAAAGTGAGCAGCGCTCAAAGTGACATCGCGCGTGTGGTCTACTCGTCTTCCGGCCAGAAGTGCCGCCACCAACTCTGCTTCTTTTTGACGGCTGGCTCCTCTTCCTCGTACACCGGCTCATCGTGCAGGCCAAGGAATCCTCCGGCACGCACCGCAAGCTCCTGCCTGATCGGCAGAACCGAAGCCGGGGGCTTGGGCCTCTGAACCGCCGGCGCAGGACTTGCGACCGCCTGATTCGGCTGACCTGGTTTGGCTGCCGTTGTGCGACGGAACACGGCAATGGCTGCCTCCCTTGCCGCGCCGGTCGGCATGACCGTAACAAGTGTCTTTTCGCTTCCAAGCGCATAATCCACTGCGTCGGAAGCTCCGTGCTCGAACACCTGTTGTTTGGGGACCTGCTCGCGCAATCGCGATGCGGTCTTCTGATCAAAGGTCAAAAAACGCGGCATGGGGCCGCTCCTCAAGGGAACTCAAATTGACTCGGTGGCCAGAAACTTAGATGCTTGGCGCAGCTCACGTGTTTGACGCCTCTCCGGGCCTTCATGTACTCTCCGCCTTCACCTGTTTTCGGAGGAAAGTATGGGCCGCGTTTCCCTGAACCGACGCAGCTTTACCCTTGGCGCCGCCGCCGCAACAGCTACGGCACTCATCAGCCCCGGCGAGGCGCTTGAACGGGCACAGCGAACGCCCGAGTCGACGCGAAATCAGGGCGAGGCCGACTTGCGCACCGAGCCCGCAGCCCCAGGAGCATCGGCAATTTCTGCCGACACGAATCTGTCCAGCGGTTTGGAGCAAAGCGACATAAATACCGAACACAAATTTCAGACCGCCATGGCCAAGCTTTCCCCGGCTGCGCAGGCCGAAGTTCAGGCCAAGATTGCTTCGATCTTTCGGAAGTATGGAGTTCGGCTGAGCGATGAGCAGAAAGCCGACATTCGACGCGCCGTGGCTGAGACCCAGGACGGCCTGGAACAAATGCGGGCATTTGCGCTGGAGAACGGCGATCAGCCTGCTACCGTCTTCAAAATCCGCGCTGTGAAAGGGAACAGATAAATGCTCGGTGAAGACATTCTCTTTCTTCCTGTCACCGAACTTTCGCAACGCATCAAGGCGCGCAAGCTTTCTCCTGTGGAGCTGACTGAGAGTTATCTGCAACGGAGCCGCAAGTTGAGTCCGCGCTTCAATGCCTACGTCACGCTGACGGAGAAACTCGCACTTGAACAGGCGCGCGCCGCGGAAAAGGAAATTGCTGCCGGAAAATGTCGCGGCCCACTGCACGGCATTCCGTACGCGGCCAAGGATCTGCTCGCGGTAAAAGACTATCCCACAACGTGGGGCGCTCGGCCTTTCGCGAACCAGCAATTCGATTTTGACGCCACCGTGATCCGCAAGCTGGAAGCCGCGGGAGCTGTACTGATCGGCAAAGCCGCGATGATTGAGCTGGCCGGCGGCATGGGCTATCGCTACGCGTCGGCGGCGTTGACCGGCCCTGCAAAAAATCCCTGGAACACAGAATGTTGGACCTGCGGGTCATCCAGCGGCTCGGGGGCCATCATGGCGGCAGGTCTGGCGGCGTTTGCGATCGGCACGGAAACGTGGGGATCCATCATCTGCCCATCCGGATTCACCGGCACGACCGGGTTGCGTCCAACTTTCGGGCGCGTGAGCCGCTACGGCGCCATGGCTCTGGCCTACTCCATGGACAAGATCGGCCCGATGTGCCGCACCGCCGAAGATTGTGATCTGGTTCTGCAAACCATTTCCGGACACGATCCGCAAGATCTTGGTTCCCTTCCTGAATTCGAGGCTCGCTATGAAGGCGCGGCCAAGCCGACCGGGCGCTTGCGCCTCGGCTGGCTCACCAATCAGTGGAAAAAACTGTCGCCAGATGTGGCGCAGGCAGTCGGGGCAGCCCGCAACGTACTTAAAACCGAAAGCTCGTTCACAGTCTCGAACATCGACTTGCCCGAAGGCCCATGGGAAGCCGCCGCCGGCGTTGTCGTCTCAGTGGAGGGTTCTTCAGCTTTTCGTTCTCTGATCAAATCCGGCCGCGTCGCCGAGTTGAATGATCCCTTGGGAAAAATTGGCGGCTATATGAATGAAGAGATCAGCGCGTCCGATTTCATCCTCGCCCAGCGCATTCGCGCTGTATTGCAAAAGAAAATGGACGGCGTGTTCGCTGAGGCTGACGTTCTGGTGACCGCTTCGCTTCCCGTCACAGCGACCACGCTCAGCGCTAACCTTGACGACGCGCTGAGTTTTCCTGATCCTATCGGCGGGATCGGCAACTTCTGCGGCCTCCCCGCGATCAGCGTGCCGTGCGGGTTCGGCTCACAAGGGACACCGGTTGGTTTGCAATTCGTCGCTCGACCACTCGACGATGCCAAGGTGGTCCAGGCAGCGCGCCTGTTCCAGTCACGAACGGACTGGCACACGAAACACCCCAAACTTGCTTAGCACACAAGGGTTACACCCTAGTGTCAGGCATGTGCGCGTGTGCCATACTTTATGAAGGAGCTCTCAAGAGGACCCGCACTCGTGCATTCCTGGTCGCATAAGCGCAGGAATGGCGATGCGCTTTTCTGGCCGAGATTGTGCAGCATAGGTCCCCGTTGAGCCATCCAAGATTTCAAAATGTCTGCCGACCTGCTGAACGGTACTGGCTGCGGCCCGGAGCCTCTTCGCGACTCGATTTTGCGGCACGTCCGCTATACCCTCGCGCGTCCCGATGCGCCGTTTGTGCCACGCGAGATGTTCATTCCGGTTTCCCTGACGATTCGCGATCTCTTGATTGATCGCCTGCTCGAAACCGAGCAGCGCTATCGCGACCAGGATGCCAAGCGTCTCTACTATCTCTCCATGGAATTTCTGATGGGGCGCTGGCTTAGCGACAATCTCTGCAATCTGGGCTTGGTGGAAGAATGCCGCTCTGTCCTGGCGGAATTCAACATTCACCTGGACAACGTTCTGGAAGTGGAGCCCGACGCAGGTCTGGGCAACGGTGGCCTCGGGCGCCTGGCCGCATGTTTTCTGGAATCACTTGCGACTCTGGGCATGCCGGGATTCGGCTACGGCATTGACTATGAGTACGGGCTTTTTAAGCAGGAGATTGTCGGCGGGCACCAGCGCGAAAAGCCGGATCGCTGGAAGGCGGAGGGCACGCCTTTCTTCATTGACCGTCCGCACGATCTTTGCGCCATTCCGCTTTACGGGCGTATTGAGCACTCACGCGATTCAGAGGGGAACCGTAAGCAGCGCTGGACTGACTGCCGGATTGTCGTCGGTGTGCCAAATGACATGCCCGTCGCCGGGCTTGGCGGCCGCACCGTAAATTACCTGCGCCTGTTCACTGCCCGCGCCTCCGAAGATTTTGATATCGAAATCTTCAACCGTGGCGACTACATTCGCGCGGTTGAGCAAAAGATAGCATCGGAAAACATCTCGCGCGTCCTCTATCCATCTGATTCGGTCATGTCCGGCAAAGAGCTGCGCCTCATCCAGGAATACTTCCTGGTTGCCTGCTCATTAAAGGACATCATTCGCCAATACCGCGCGTCCCACGTGGGCTTTGACGACTTCCCCTCCAAAGTGGCTGTGCAGATGAACGATACCCATCCCAGCTTGTGCGTCGCAGAATTGATGCGGCTTTTGGTGGATGAACACCAGGTGGAGTGGGAACGGGCCTGGGAGATCACGGAAGCCACCCTCGGATACACCAACCACACGCTGTTGCCGGAAGCACTGGAGCGCTGGCCGGTATCGTTGATGGAGCGCGTGCTGCCCCGGCACATGGAGATCATCTTCGGCATCAATCACCAGTTTTTGCGCACGGTTGCGCGGGTCTGGCCCACGGAAGTGGATCGCCACCGCCGAATGTCGATCATTGAAGAAGGCCCGGAGAAGCAGGTGCGCATGGCGCATCTTGCAATTGTGGGCAGCCATGCTGTGAATGGCGTTTCAAAGCTGCATTCTGATCTCCTCAAAAGCTCCCTGGTGCCCGACTTTGCCGCTTTGTGGCCGGAGCGCTTTAGCAACAAGACCAACGGCGTGGCTCCCCGGCGCTGGATTCTCAAAGCCAATCCGGAACTGGCCGCGCTGCTGACGCGCGTGCTGAGTGAAAGCTGGGTTACGGACCTCGACCAGGTACGTGGGATCGAGAAGCTCGCGTCCGAGCCTTCCTTCCAGGATGAATTCATGCGCATCAAGCGTCGCTGCAAAGAACGGCTGGCGCGGGAGATTGCCAATTCCACCGCGGTACATGTGGATCCAGGCTCCCTGTTTGACGTGCAGGTAAAACGCATTCACGAGTACAAGCGCCAACTTTTGAACGTAATGCGCATCATCCACGAATACCTCACAATCGTGGACGACGGCGTGGCGCCGAAGGTCTCGCGCACCTACATCTTTGCCGGCAAGGCGGCGCCGGGCTATTGGGCCGCCAAGCAGATCATCAAGTTGATCAACAACGTGGGTTACATAGTTAACAACGATGCCCGCGTAGACCGCCTGATGAAGGTGGCCTTTGTTCCTGATTACCGCGTGTCTCTAGCCGAGATCATCATGCCCGCAGCAGACCTGAGCGAACAGATCTCAACCGCCGGGATGGAAGCCAGCGGCACGGGCAACATGAAGCTGGCAATGAACGGCGCGCTTACGCTGGGCACGCTGGACGGCGCTAATATCGAAATCATGGAAGCCGTGGGAAAGGAAAACATTTACACCTTTGGACTCGGCCCCGAGGACGTGAAATGGTACCAGCAGCACGGCAACTACAACCCGCGTGAGCTGTACAACCAGAATCCGGTGCTGCGCCGCGTAATGGATGCGCTCGCCTCAGATCGCTTCTGCCCCGATGAGCACGGCCTGTTCCGCTGGATTGTGGATGAGATCCTGGACCGCGGTGATCGCTACTTCCTTATGGCCGATCTGCCCTCCTATCTGGAGGCCAGCCATCGAGCGGACGGTGATTACCAGCAACGCGACGTCTGGGCGAGGAAAGCCATCCTGAATGTCGCCCGTACAGGATATTTTTCAAGCGACCGCACCATCCGCGAGTATGCCCGCGACATCTGGCACATCAAGTCCAGCTTGGGAGTGCAGGAAGAGCTGTCATCTACTCCCAGCGAGCCGCTGAGCGCTGAAGTTTCGCGGTAGGCCGTTCGTGGAGCGCAGCCGCACCGACCGCCTATAATCTTCCTGCCGTGAATTTCCAGCTTTTTGAACTCGAATACTTTCAATCGCAATTTGAGCGTACGGTCGAATACAACCTGGCCGACAGTTCGGTCAAATGCGCCAATGTGAGCGATTTGCTCTCCGGAGAAGATGCCACCGCTGTCACCCATCTCCCTCTCTACTACCCTGAAGTCAATGGAACCGGCCTTCTGCGCGAGCGCATCGCCGCGCTGTACACAAGCGCTGCAGCCTCGAATGTGCTTGTGACGGTTGGAGCTGCCCAGGCAAACTTGGTCGTCGCCAGCACGCTTCTTGACCCTGGCGATGACGTCATTGTCATCTCGCCCGGTTATCGCCAGATCTGGGGATTGGCAAGAAATGCCGGCTGCCGCGTGCATGAAGTTCATCTCCGCCCGGAAAACAATTGGCAGCTCGATTTGGATGAGCTCGAAAGCACCGTCAGCCCACGAACAAAGCTGATCTCGGTCGTAAATCCAAATAATCCCACAGGCAGAGTTCTGTCCACGAGGGAGATGGAAAGCATTGTCAGCATCTGTGCCAAATGCGGCGCGTGGCTACACGCAGATGAGGTGTATCGCGGCACAGAACTGTCCCTGCCGGAAACTCGTTCCTTCTGGGGAATGTATGACCGCGTCATCTGCGTAAACAGCCTATCGAAAGCTTACGGTCTGGCCGGCCTGCGAATTGGTTGGGCCGTAGCATCGCCTCAAATGATTGAAGAACTATGGCGCCGTCATGAATATTCCGTAATCGCCGCCTCCGGCCCCAGCATGGCGCTTGCAGAGATCGCATTGCGACCAGACAAACGGCAAATGCTACTGGACCGGCAGAAACAGCTTTCGCGAGAGGGTCATCGCATTCTGCGGGACTGGGTACGCACCCAGAACGGATTGTTCTCTGTTGGAGAAGCGATCGCCACTTCGATTGCATTCGTGCGATGCCATCTTGAGATCGGCTCGGTGGCATTGGCGGACTTTATTCGCGAAAAAGCCTCAGTCCTGGTTGCGCCGGGAGCCTACCTGGGAACAGAGCACCACCTGCGGATCACCGTTGGTTATGAACCAGCAAAAGTTGAGGGCGCGCTGTCCCGCATCTCCAGCGCGATTGCTACTCTTCCTGAACATAGTTCGGCGATAAGCACGCGCTGATCAGATTCAGTTTCCGTGCGCACGTGGTAGTGGCCTGTCTGGTAACGAAGGTGCGACATCAGGAGTTACTTCTCCCTCCCGCTTGTGGCGTGCCCCCACTGCGCCATCCATGTAAACTGACACGGTGAAATATTTTGGCAACCACCGCGCTTTTGTACTCCTGCTGGCATTGTGTGCGACGTTCGCCGCCGCTCAGCAACTCAAACTCTCGCAGCAATTTTCCTCTGCCGCGAGCTCTGCACTGAAGGCCATCAACGCCACAGGCTGGGCTCTGCCGTCCTCTGTTCGCGAGCTGGAAATGCTCCAGGCGGAAGCGCAATCCAACATGGAGGATGCCAAGGAAGCCGCCGATTCCCAGGATGACGCCGACGCCTTCGTCTACCTCCAGCGCTATCAGCTCCGGCACAGCCAGAACTTTGCCGACTACACGAACGCCATTACAAAGATGGCAGGCACAATGAGCGGCAAAGACAAGCTGCAACGCGCGGCTACCGTGGTGGCCAAAGATCCGAAGTTCATCGCCCGTAAGAAGAAGGAGATGGCGTGTTCAGCCGCGCTTGAGAAGAAGCTCCAATCCCGCCTCTTCTCGCCGCCGGCGGCTTGCGACCTGTACTGAGAGCTGCTCTGACCCTAAAGTTGATCCTGCTCGGTTGTGTTAAATTGGAAAGAGTGTGGGCGCGTAGCTCAGTTGGTAGAGCAACGCCCTTTTAAGGCGTGGGTCGCTGGTTCGAATCCAGCCGCGCTCACCATTAAGTTTCAAGGACTTACGCCGAATCATCCGATTACCTTCCAGGCTGTCTTCCGGCTGCGTTTAATTCACCAATTCTGAGGCACTCGGTTTCAGGATCGCTTCCAGCATAAGACCCTGAGCGTTCTTCCTATCCACGTCCACGCTATGCGAGTAGAGCTGCAAGGTCGTGGTCGCGTTCGCGTGGCGCAAAAGGGACTGGATGGTTTTCAGGTCAACCTGCTCACGGACGAGGAACGATGCAAGGCTGTGCCGCAAGTTGTGAAACCCGAACTGACGCCAAAACTCGTCAGGGACTGGGTGGGGCAACAGCGTTATCCCTTGGAAATGCGAGTCGCCTCCGCATCCGCAAGCAGAAGTTGTGGGGTGGACTTTAACTTCAACTGCGGGAGCGGGATCTGGACTCTTCGGCGCTGCTTAAGCTCATCAACCAAAGTGACCCAGAAAACGCCGCAAAAGAGTTTGAGCGTCGGGACCATGCTGGCGGGAAGGTCGTCGTGGGATTGCTTCGTCGTCGTCAGGCTGAAGAGCAGGATTTCGTTCTGTTCGGGCAGGATTTATGCCTCTCATTTCGCGCTCGAAAACGGAGAGTTCTTTCTCATTCAGTATCCAATCATAGACTATGGATGAGGAGAAATCGTTGATCTCCAACTCACTCGCGCCGTGCTTCCTCAGCGCGATTACAGCGTCATCACTCATCATGCTTTCATTTCCTCCAGATCCTTCAACGCGTTTAGGCCGACGCAGGGGAACTAGGTGGGCCTAATTCTACCGCGCCGGAAGAAACTCGTCTTTACTGTTTTTCCAGATACCACTTAATCCCTGAATAGGTGTCACCAGGCTACCGGGGTATCTACCCGAGGTCGCCGAGCAGATTGAATCCTACCTCGACCGGGCTGCTGTCAAAGCTGTGATATAAGGTCGGAGTTCCGTTTTGCGCGTTATAATACGGCCTACGGCGAGCGCCAAGTCCTTGGAAGCTTTAGATGTTGGTTTCCTTTTTACCCTTTTAAGGCGTGGGTCGCTGGTTCGAATCCAGCCGCGCTCACCACCCCGCCTCAACCTCATCCCCGATAGAGCAGATATCCCAGGCCCACGCGCATGTGGTGGTTGATCTGGTCAGGCACTGCGACGGCAACCGCCAATCCCACCAGCCCCTGCGCTATGCCCAGAGGCAGCACGCTCCTGTACCTGCGGTAAAGTTCGCTGAGCAACCATCCTCCGAAAAACGTCAGTGGGACCAGCACCGGATTGGGCACGTGCGCGAGACCGAACATTGCCGCCGCGGTGAAGCTTGCCAGCACACCCCGGTGCAGCAGCCGTTCCAGACGTACAAAGAAAAATGCCTGCTGGATCCATTGCTGGACGCCGGCCCAGATGAGATACATGCAGGCGTGCAGCACCGGCTGCCGCGCGCCAAATAATCCATGCAATGTCCCAATCTCCGCGGCAACGAGCATGACCGCTCCCGCGATTGCGATCGCCACCGCAAGAACCACCAGAGTGAACTCAAGTGGCGGTGGCTGCGGTGGCTCCTTCCTAAAGGCGACCACAGCGGCGGAAAAGAAGAAGGCAGCGGCCAGCCAGAAAAAGCGGCGCTGCACTGGCTGCGCGGTCCACAGAGTGACCATAATCAACGTATAGCCGGCGGCAATGGCAAGCAGAGGAGTTAGGCAATGTTCTCTAAATTCCACGCGCCCCTCCCGCTGGAAAAACAGAGAAAGCAGCTCCGGAGAGCTGCTTTCTTGCAATTCGGATCCCGGAAAAACCGAGAATTGACTTAGAAGTGGAACTCCGGTCCGGCGGTGATGCGCAGGTTGTTCTGCGTAGTGTTGTTCAGGAACATAATTTCATCGCCCGCTTCAGCTCGGATTCCCAGCCAGCCGGCTTTGAATTCGATGCCGCCGCCCGGATAGAACACCCCGTTTGTATCGCCGTCTAAGATGTTTCCGAACTGGTTGTTAATGGTTCCGGCTGTTACCGCGCCGCCAACGCCGAAGTTGACGAATCCGCCTTTCAGGACGGCAAACACGCGCACCGGCCCGGTAGTCGTAATTTTCGGACCGAACAGGCCGTGCAGCAGCCGCAGATGCGACCTGCTTGTGTTCGTAATTCCTGTCACTCCTGAGGCGCTGTTGGTCACGCTCCGTTCGAAGTCATACGCCATCTCGCCTTCCAGCGCGATGTGCGGGTTAATGTTGAAGCCCAGCCGTCCGCCGACTCCGAACATGTTCGGATGGGTGCCCTGCACTCCGCCCAGCCGATTGTAGTCAAAGAACACTCCAAAATTACCATGGTCCGTATTGTCTGTATCCTGCGCTGACGCTCTTGGTGCAATCATTGCCAGACAGAGCGCCAGAGCACTAAGAAATGCGATGCGTTTCATGTCTTACACTTCTCCCGTCCGTAAGTTTGAATCGTCCCAAACCGTACACGACACCGAAAGGGTTGTGAGGGAACAGAAAGCGTCAGCACGGTAGTTATCAGATTCGATGCCTCTCCCATTCAGGAGGTGGGCTGCAAAAGCACAGCCTGGATTTCGCCTTTCTGTTGTGCCAGGCTTTGCGCTGTGGTTTGCGCAATCCTTAATCCCGCGTTTACACTTTTCGACTGTAATACTAAACCAGCCGCACGGTGAGATCTTCGGAGGACCGCTCATGCCCCTTGGCACGTTGGACATCATGAAACTCGACGGCCAGCCTGTAACCTACCAGATTATGTTTGAACAGAACGCCGGTGGAACTTTTGTGGCGCGCGTCGAGAACGATGAACTCGTGCCGTTCATGCACGAAGAAATGAGGGTGGACCTTGCCGTTGCTGAATCAGCGGCTAAACGGGCACAGACCGACGGCAGGACGCGCCTCCCTGGAGTATTTTTGGAAGAAAACAATTTGCACGCCGTGATGGAATACATGGAAGAAGATATATAAGGATACGCGGGCTAGATCCCGGTATCCGCCTGGTAATCAGCGGCACTGAGCGCGCTCAGCTTGTTCTTTAAATCCGCAGCGATGCGCTCGCCGTGAAAGCGGCCATTCTCGATGAAAATCTCGCTCGTTCGCGATCCCGCCACGATCACGCCCGCCACGTAGATTCCCGGCACGTTGCTCTCAAAAGTGGTGGGGTCACACACGGGACGCATCTCCGGATGGGTCAGTTCAATTCCGAGCGATTCCAGAAACTCGTAATCGGGGTGATAGCCGGTGAGCGCGAAAACAAAATCGTTCTTCAGCAGCTTTTCACCTTCCGGGGTCTTGATGCGCACAACCTCGGCCTTTACCTCGAGCACGCAACTGTTGAAGTATGCAGTGACTTCGCCATTCTTGATCCTGTTCTCGATGTCCGGCTTGATCCAGTACTTCACGTTCTGGTGAATGCCGGGCCCGCGATGCACCAGGGTGACGCGCGCCCCACGGCGCCACAGTTCAAGAGCCGCAATGGCCGCCGAATTTTTGGCCCCGACCACCAGCACATCCATGTCGAAATAAGGGTGTGGCTCGCGGTAGTAGTGCATCACCTTGGGCAGGTCTTCCCCCGGAATACTCATATAGTTCGGCCGGTCATAGTATCCCGTCGCAACCACAATTTTTTTGGCTGTGTATTCATGTTCATGGTCGTTGCGGTCGCGCGTGGCCATGTGAAAAGCGCCGTCGTATCCGGTTACCGTCAACACTTCCTGATACTGGCGCACATCCAGCTCATAGTGCTGCGCCACGTTGCGGTAATACTCAAGCGCCTCCTGCCGGGTGGGCTTTTGATTGGGGCTGGGAAACGGAATTCCGCCAATTTCCAGCAGCTCCGGCGTGGTAAAAAAGGTCATGTTCGCCGGATAGTGAAACAATGAATTCACAAGGCAGCCTTTATCGATGAGCATTACGGAAAACCCGGCACGCTGGGCTTCTATTCCGGAAGCCATGCCCGTAGGACCGGCGCCGACCACCACCACATCTGCGGAGTTGCTTTCATGCTGCATAAAGAAAAATCTATTCTAAACTCCGCGGCTTGATGGATGAGGCGTAGCGGACTATGGAACGGGAGACTGCTAGAAATCACGTGTCTGGGAACTCTTCAGAGGCCGCACAAGATCCAATTTTCGTGAATGGGTGCCGAGCTTTAGGGCAATCCGCTTCCATGACCGGGAACCATATACATCACTGCGCCCAATGCAGCGAGCACCGCAATGAAATATGCAGCAATCAGCGGACTTCCCTTTCGCGGCTGCTCAATTGGCGTGCTATAAGGTTCTCCACTCTGCACAGCCTCACCGTTGCCCGAAGCCTCGAGGCCGAGTCGCGTCACAGAAGAACCTGGCAGCGGACTGCGGGCGAATGCGCCAACAGCCAGGTTGAATAGCGTTCCTGCAGCTACGAAATAGAAGGCGTTCTCTGCCGTCGCGTAGCCTAGCACTCCGGAAACAACCGCCACCAGGAATTTTTCCATTGGGTTCAGGGGCATCATCGCGCCCGCGCCATCGAGTACCCAGACAGGGATAAGATTCAGGATGTTCAACCAGGCACCCGTGCGGGCCAGCGCGAACCAGATGGGATCTCCTGCTTTGACGGCAATGACTCCGCAAAGGGCTGCCGACAGGAATCCTGCCAATGGACCGGCGAGGCTGATGGCCGCCCGCGTCTCTTGGGTTACTCCCATGGCCTGCCAGCGAACATAAGCTCCGAGCCCCGGCAAGAAGACCGGCATCTCCGCCGGCAGTCCGCGCCGCTTGATCTCAACAAAATGGCCAAGCTCATGGATCAGGATAAGAACGGCGAACCCGATGCCGAACTTTGGTCCCCATGCTGCCCAGTACAGCCCGATGAAAGCAGCAAAGCTGAACAGAAATTTCAGCTTGAAGATGAGCAGTAAGAATGTCTTTGCTTTCGCTGCCACTATGGCAAGCGGCGCCAGCGGAGCCAGGCGTTTCGCCCAGAAGCTTTTCTTAGTGCCGGGCGATTGCGGATGATGTGCGTTGGCCGCGGCGGACCCAAGCTCCCGGATATGACCCCGAATCCATTTGGCCTGCTCTGACTCGCCCGGCAGCAGCGGCAGGATTGCCATCCATTGCTGATGCGCCTGCTGCAAATCGCCCCGCGATTCGGACAACCGCGCTTGGGCAGCGCTATGCTCCATTTCGTCAGCATGAACCAGCGTCTTGCAGTTGGTACACACCAGCGTTCCCGGCTCGAGAGTCCGGGCACAGCGCTTGCAGGTAAGTCTCAGTTCAGTGAGCTCAGGCACAGGTCTGCGCAGGGA
>DATNDP010000135.1:0-3609 GCA_035553195.1 Candidatus Acidiferrales bacterium | reverse complement strand
AGGCTCGCCTTCAATGCGATAAAGCGGTGACGGATGCACCATGGCCATCACCGGCCCTGCGCCGGGTTCACTGGAGCTGAGCGTTGTAATCACTTGCGGCGGATTGGGCGATCCGGGACAGAACGGGCAATACCCGGATTGGGCCGGCTTCTCAAAATCGTCACCTACAATGACCCAAGAGCGCGTGATGGGATCTTTCCGCAATTCCATGCTGACTTAAGGAAAACAGAGGCGAGCAACTATGGTCAATAGGCACATCTCGGATGCGGCCGGAAGAATTGCGTGCCATGATAGCTGTGATTGGACTGGTTCCGTCATACAATACGCCTTCATTGGACCCGGCAATGAAGAACGTCCAACAAATCGCCTCGTTCCTGAGCCAATTCTGGTTCTTTTTGTTTTTCCTGGCCGTAGCCGCAATTGCGCTAGTCATTTATTTCCGCAGCCGCAGCCAGATCCTGTTCGAGTCCTGGGTCAATATGTATGACAGCAAGGACACGGATACCGGTCGCAGCATCGGCGACCTGCTGCTCTTCAAGATCGGATTTATCAAGAACGTACACGAGCGTTCTACCGGCAGCCTGGGCACGTGGAACATCTATCGCGACGTGCCGGCCTTCCGGCAGAACCTGGATGAGAATGTCACTCTTCAGGCATCAGCAGAGCTGGGAAAGTACGGGACGATCCTGAGTACGCTTTCGATGCTGCTGTTCCGTTTCCTGCCGATGGTATTGCGGCCTGCGCGGCTCAGAGGCAGCATTCACAAGCACGGGACGCGGCTGCAATTGCTGGCCACTCTGGAATATAGTTCCAGCAGCCACTGGAAGGGGTTCCATAACTCTCTGTGGGAAGTGGTGCGGACTCAGTCTTCTGAGGAGACGCTCCCCGAGGCCGTGGAAGAGCTGGCTTTTCGCATATATCTGGACCTGACCCGCGAAGAGCTGTTCAAGTCATGGCAGAGCTTCCAGGCATACACCCGCGGGCTGGCCAGCTATCTTTCTTATGTTGATCTTGAGCGCAAGCCCGATTACGAAGCGGCCAAGCTGGGTTACGAGGAGGCACGCGCGCTGGAACCGCAGAACCCGGCGATTGCTTACAGCCTGGGCGTACTCGAGTACTATCGCTGGAACGTAGACGCGAACAAGGAAGCAATTAACCACTTTCGTGCGGCTCTGGCAGCATCCCAGCCTCGCCTGCGAGCCTACGCTCACAGCGCTCTGGCCAATGCTCTGCTCCAGCAATATCACCGCTACAATGACCGCGATCCCCGGCTGCTGGAAGATGCCATCTATTACGCGCAGAAGGCAGTCGCCATAGACGGTACTCTGGATATGACACACCGGGCGTTGGGCTTTGCGTGCCACCAGCTGAGCGAATATCAGGCACCGAGCGACGATCCGGTGCTGAAGGCGAAATCCGAGGACAACCGGGAATTGGCAATCCGCCATTATCTCGAAGCGGCTAAGTTGAACAATAAGAATTTTGCCGCGCTAAACAATCTGGCAAATCTCTATCTGGAGTGGGCCAGGCGTGATAAGGACCATGGGCGCTCCATCAAGAACCTCCATAACGCCATACGCGAGTGTGAGCGTACCCTGGCCATCAACCCGCACTACCACTTCACCTACGACAATCTGGGGAACGCCTACCTTGAATTGAAAATGTATGACAAGGCAGCGGACGCCTATAGGAACGCTGTCCGCTATAAACCGGATTATCCCGAAGGCATGAATGATCTGGCGGCGCTGCATCTTGAGCCCCAATATGGTGGCCGTGACGTGCGTGGCGCATTACGCCGCCACCAGGAAGCCCTGGCGCTGGTCGCCACCGGTGCAGGACAAAGCCGTAAACTCTGCGCCACATTTGGCCAGCGGAGCAGGAGTGTACGCGCTGAAGAACTGGCCGCCGCGCTGGATGTTGATCTGCGCAAGCTCCTGGTGGCAAACCACTGCACGTGTGTGGCGGTTGAAGCCGCAGCGGCAAAAGGTTGAAAGGACCAAAATTGTCGCTGTTGTGGAATCGGAATCTGAATCAGGCCGCGCGGGCGCGCGCAAGCACCTCTGTGAGTTCAGCATCTTCCAGCACGGGAATAATGTTGAGTCTCATCAGATGACTCCAGGCTAGCGAAAACTCCACCAGTGTTTTGAGATCGTCGGTCTCAATCAAGTCGAAGCCACCACTGAAGTCAGCTCGTGTCCACCTCCCGAGCAGTTTGGCGCCTTTGGGCGGCTGTCCGCCGGTTTTGCGAAAGCGTTCGATGGCTTCCGCTTGCTTCGCCGCGTCGGGCATCCATTCGAATGTCAACATGAATCGCATTACCTCCTCCTTTCCCCGCCGAAAGCTGGGTATTGTGGAAATCCAGAGCACAATAATCTTCCGGCGGAGCTGCAGTCGTTTTAGGTACGATCAAACAGGCAAAACAGATTTCAACCCGGGAAACGCCCTGTGCGGTTCCCGTACGCTATAATCCGTTCACCAACCGGAAAATTTTCCTGAATGACCGAGCCCTCGACTCCGCTGATGCGGCAATATGCCGCCATCAAAAAGCAGCACCCCAATGCCCTGCTCTTCTTCCGCCTCGGGGACTTTTATGAGCTCTTCTTTGAAGACGCCGTGGTCGCAGCCAAAGAGCTGCAGATCACCCTAACTTCGCGCAACAAGGAAAAAGACCACGCCATCCCCATGTGCGGTGTGCCCTACCATTCCGCCGAAGGCTATCTCTCCAAGCTGCTGCGTAAGGGATTCAAAGTAGCCATCTGCGAGCAGATGGAAGACCCCAGATTGGCAAAAAAGCTGGTGCGGCGCGAAGTGACGCGCGTGCTCACTCCGGGCACGGCCATTGACGGCTCGGTGGGAGCGGAAGAGAACAATTTTCTTGCCGCTTTGGCTCGCTCTTCCGGCGCCGTTGGTCTCGCCGCCCTCGATCTCTCTACCGGCGAGTTTCGCGCGACCGAATTTCGGGGTCCGGAGGCCGAACGGCGCATCCTTGAAGAGCTACAGCAGCTTCGCCCGCGAGAAATTTTGTATCCCAGTTCCCTGCCCTTGTTTGATCGCACACCCTCTGACCAGTCACAGCTTCCGCTTCAGCAACCCGGCGAACGCACGCGCTTCACTGAGACGCCGCTGGAAGACTGGGTGTTTTCCGCCGACTATGCCGTGCCGCTGCTGGAAAACCAGCTCGGCGTGATATCGCTGGAGGGCTTTGGCCTGCACAACAAGCCGGCGGCGGCAACGGCTGCAGGCGCCATCCTGCATTACGTGCGCAGCACGCAAAAGGGCACGCTGGAGCACGTGGACCGCATCGGCTTTTACGATCGCCAGGAATACCTGGTGCTCGATGCGGTCACGGTGCGCAACCTTGAGCTGGTGGAGCCGCTCTTCGCCAACACAGGACCAGAAGTCACGCTCTTTCGGGCAATCGACGCTACCCTCACGCCTATGGGCAAGCGTCTGCTGCGGTCGTGGATGCTGCGGCCCTCGATCAGCGTGCCAGAGATCAATCAGCGCCTCGACGCAGTTGAGGCTGGGGTAAAAGACTTGATCGCCCGCGAAGAGCTGCGCCGCGCGCTGGAAGGGGTGCTTGATATTGAGCGCCTGCTCAGCCGCGTT
>DATNDP010000134.1:0-9490 GCA_035553195.1 Candidatus Acidiferrales bacterium | reverse complement strand
TCGACCTTGCCGATCCGCTTCATGCGGCGCTTGCCCTCTTTTTGCTTTTCCAGCAGTTTGCGTTTGCGTGTAATGTCGCCGCCGTAACACTTTGCCAGCACATTCTTGCGCATTGCCGGCACGGTCTCGCGGGCAATCACTTTGGCGCCGATTGACGCCTGGATGGCAACCTCAAACATCTGCCGTGGTATTAACTGTTTCATCTTCGCGGCGAGCGCGCGGCCGCGATCGTAAGCGAAGTCGCGATGCACGATGATGGAGAGCGCGTCTACGGGATCACCGGCCACAAGGATGTCCAGCTTGACCATGGGCGATTCCCAATAGCCCGCAAGATGATAGTCGAGAGAGGCATATCCGCGCGAGATGGTCTTCAGCTTGTCGTAGAAGTCAAGCACCACTTCGTTCAGGGGCAGTTCGTAAGTGAGCATCACGCGTGCCGCGCTGACGTATTCAAAAGCCTTCTGCTTGCCCCGCTTTTCCTCCACCAACTTCAAAATTCCGCCGACGTACTCTTCATTGGTGAGAATGGTGGCCAGGATCACCGGCTCTTCCACTTTGCCGATTTCACTTTGTGAGGGCCAGCGCGAGGGGTTATCGACTTCGATCACTTCATTATCTGTCTTCGTAATCTTGTAGCGTACCCCGGGCGCGGTGGTGATCAGGTCCAGGCCAAACTCGCGCTCCAGCCGCTCCTGGATGATCTCCATGTGCAGAAGGCCAAGAAAGCCGCAGCGGAAGCCGAAGCCGAGCGCTGCTGAGCTCTCCGGCTCAAAGAAGAACGAAGAGTCATTGAGCCGCAATTTTTCAAGCGCCTCTCGCAATGCGGTGTGCTCGTGGGCATCCACCGTGTACAGGCCGGCAAAGACCATCGGCTTGATCTCCTGGAAGCCGGGAAGCGCCTCAATGGCGGGACGTTCATGGTCTGTGATGGTGTCTCCGATCTTGGAGTCCGCCACGTTCTTGATGTTAGCAATCATGAAGCCGACTTCGCCCGCGACAAGCTCATCCACTTCCACAGGTTTGGGCGTGAGCACCCCGAGAGCTTCCACGTCGAACACTTTGTTGTTCGACCACAAGCGGATTTTCATCCCTTTCCGTAGCGTGCCTTCAAAAACGCGCGTGAGCACAATTACTCCGCGATACGGATCAAACCAGGAATCGAAGATGAGCGACTGCAAAGCATGATCAGCGCTGCCTTTGGGCGGCGGCAGCCGTTTGACAGTGGCTTCCAGAACGTCGGGAACGCCTATGCCGGTCTTGGCGCTGACCAGTAGCGCGTCTTTCGTGTCCAGGCCCACGGTCTGCTCGATCATTTCTTTCACGCGCGGAATCTCCGCGCTGGGCAGATCAATCTTGTTGATGACCGGAATGATTTCGAGCCCGTTGTTGATGGCCAGATAAGCGTTGGCAAGAGTTTGCGCTTCCACGCCCTGAGAGGCGTCCACTACCAGCAGCGCGCCTTCACAGGATGCAAGGGAGCGCGAAACCTCGTAAGAAAAATCCACATGGCCGGGAGTATCGATCAAGTTGAGCTGGTATTCCTGGCCATCATGCGCGGTGTATTTCATCCGCACAGCATGGGCCTTGATGGTGATGCCGCGCTCGCGCTCCAGGTCCATGGCATCCAGCACCTGCGCCTGCATTTCCCGCTGGGAAAGCGCTCCGGTCAGCTCAAGCAGCCGGTCAGAGAGGGTCGATTTGCCATGATCGATATGGGCAATGATGGCAAAGTTGCGGATATGTGCGCGGTCCATGCGGATGGTCTAGCTTTCATTCTAGCATTCGGATAGAGCGCTCTCTTAGGGGCTGCCCAGCCGAGCTGATATGGCGTCACATTGCTTCCTACCAAATCTCCATATCAAAGCGCTTGTAGCTGTTGATCAACTCGAAATCAGCCCGATTCGCCGTGATTAGCCGGGCTCCGTACGAACGGGCAGTAAGAGCAATTAGCACGTCAAAATGGAGGTCGCGCAGCTTCTCTGGAGTGAATCCCGTGCGAGCTCGAATCTTGCCTAGGACTTGCCCGGATTCGATCCAATTCTTCTCGGTTGGGGTGAGCACCGGGTGATTACAAGCGAGGGTTTTAAGAAATTTCCTTTCTTGTAAGGTCGTAGCTCCGCGCCAGAGCTCTGCCAGTACTACAGAGGACATACGAACCAGACCGACAATCTTGTCTATGCGCTCATGGTAACAGCCGGTGCGCAGATGGGTGACGAGAAGAGAAGAATCAAAAATGACGAGGTTACTCGCCATATCCTGCAAAGCGCAGCTTCCCAGCGTTCTTCTTCATCAGTTTCTTGAATCGCTTTAACGCCACAATTTCACGAAGTGCTGCGTGTACCGCCTCGGTTCGAGATTTGGCGCCAAGAATTCGCGCTGCTTCGTCGGCGAGTTGTGTATCCAGTCGAATTGACGTCATCGTGACAGCCAAGAACCCCACCTCCGGTCTGTGTATATACACAATAGCAAATTTGTATATATCAATCAAATAAACCTTGGGCTGCAGGTACGCAGGATGATTGCCGGACGCTAATTGCCATTTGCTATTTGCTGTTTTTTACGGCAGCATCATGTCACTCAAATCATTGCTCACCTGATTGCGAGCATTCAGGGATGCCAACCCGAAGTTCTCCTGAATGAAACGGAGAATAGAAACATCATCCATCTGCACGTGCGAGATGTAGTTCTTCTTCGCAAAAGGAGAGATCACCAGCATCGGCACGCGCGGGCCAAAGCCTTGCGAATCCAGGGTCTGTGGGGGAGGGACGTGGTCCCACAGGCCGCCGGACGAGTCCCAAATCACTACGATGGCGCTGGTGGGCCAAATTGGTGAAGCCTGAACCTGCCGGATGAAGTCGTCAAGCCACTGCAGCCCGTTAGCGATGGAGACACCGGCAGCCAAATGCGTACTGTGCTGAGCGCCGGGCTGGACAAAACTCACGTTGGGGAGCTTCCCAGCGTTCAGGTCGGTTGTGAAAACTGTCAAATCCTTGAGATTCGGCGTGTTCTCAGAGCTGGTGAAGAACTGAAACGGGTTTTCCTGCGGCGTGTAGCTTCCACAGACGCCATAGTTTTCGTGATACCACGACCAGGTGAATCCCTTGGCGGTCAGTTGGTCGCCAACGTGCGGGAATGTGTATGGCGCCGGAGTGGTGGTCAGAGTATTGCAGGGGCCATAAAACGGCTGGATGCTGAAGCTGAAATTCTTGTCGCTGGCCGCGATCAGATAAAGCTGATTTGAAGGCGCGTCGCCCATCGCGGAGGGAAAGAAGTTATCAGCCAGCGCAAATTGCTGCGCCCAGCTCCACAGCAGGCTGACGCCGGGTGTTGTGCCGTCATAAAAGCCCATCGCGTCGTCACCGCTATTAAAAGCAAACTTGTCCATCAGGCCGTTATCCCAGTCTGCCATCAGATCGCCGCGCAGGTGTGGCATGTCAGCTATACCCAGGTTGGTCTGCAAAAACGGCGTGACCGTTTTTCCTGCCGCGTCTACCTGGCTGAATCCAGGTTCCCCGGGCTGAATCCCGTTCGCTCCCGGAAACGTGCCGAACAGATGATCGAAAGAACGGTTCTGCATCACGACAACGATGATGTTCGTCAGCTTGACGGCCGGAGTGGGCGAAGGCGTGGGTGTGCTGCTGGGAGTGGGACTGGGGCTCGGGCTCGGCGTCGGACTGGCGCTCGGCGTCGGCGACGGATTGGGGTCACCACCCGACGAGGACGCACTCAGCGCTCCTGAGCCGCCACATCCTGCCACCACCGCAAAGATGAGTACAAGCGCAAGAATGCAATATGAGGAGAATTGATCCAGGGGTTTCAATTCAACAGGCCTCAAAGGAGAGTTGGATACCAAATCCAACTCTGGTGTTGGCTGGGAGAACTCCGTTTTCTACGGCGTGTAAATGTATGTTGCACAAGCATCTTTGCTACCTTTATCCTGCGTTGTTTGTTTTTGGAGGGAAGGCATGCGTTCACTGATCGGCTTCATCGCTCTCATTCTGTTTTCTGTTGCGGCATTGGCCCAGCCCGGGCAGCCGCAGATTAAAGACTTCATCCGCGAGCAGGCTCCCGTGATCGCGCTGGAGCATGTTCGCGTGATTGACGGAACCGGCGCAGCCGCCAAACCGGACGAGACAATAGTGATATCGAATGGAAAGATTTCTGCCATCGGCGCAAGCGGCTCAGTTACGGTCCCGGCCGACGCCAAGGTCATGGACTTTACCGGCTACTCGGCCCTGCCCGGACTGGTGGGAATGCACGATCATCTCTTTTATCCGACGGGCGGCGCACTCTACCATGACATGCCCTTCAGTTTTCCGCGCCTTTACCTCGCGCTTGGAGTGACCACCATTCGCACGACGGGCGCTGTAGAGCCGTATCTTGACCTGGAACTCAAGAAAGCCATCGATCAAGGCAAGCAGGTCGGACCGCACATCAACGTAAGCGGCCCCTATTTGGAAGGCCCTGGCTCATTTGCGGAGCAGATGCACGCGCTCAAAGACCCTGAAGATGCGCGACGCACCGTGGAGTACTGGATCTACGAAGGCGTTCAGTCTTTCAAGGCTTACAACTTTATTACCCGTGCAGAATTAAAAGCAGCCATTGAAACCGCACACAAGCATCATTTGACGGTGACTGGGCACCTCTGTTCCGTCGGATTTCGCGAAGCTGCAGAGCTCGGTATTGACGACTTGGAGCATGGCCTGACCGTGGACACTGAATTTTTTCCCGGCAAGCAGCCCGACATCTGCCCCAATCCCACGCAAGCCGTCATCGCCGCGAACAAACTCGACGTCAACGGCCCGGAGATCCAGCAGACCATCAAAACACTCGTCCAGCACCATGTGGCTGTCACGTCCACTCTCCCGGTATTTGAGCAGTTCGTGCCCACGCGGCCTGACGTTCCCCAGGCGGCACAGGATCTCTTCACCGAAGCGGCGCTCAAGGCGTATAAAGACAACCGTAAGCGCGTTGCCGACCGCAAAGACAGCCCCTGGCCCACCATGTTCCAGAAAGAGATGCAATTCGAGCGCGCTTTTGTGAAAGCCGGCGGCACACTGCTCGCCGGACTTGACCCGACGGGCATCGGTGGCGTGATTGCCGGTTTTGGCGACCTGAGAGAAGTGGAGTTGCTGGTGGATGCGGGTTTTACCCCGCTCGAAGCCATCAAATTCGCCAGCCTCAACGGCGCACAGTTCCTGGGACAAGCCGCCCGCATCGGCTCACTCGCCTCCGGCAAGCAGGCCGATATCATGATTGTGAAGGGCGATCCCTCCACAAAAATCAACGACATTGAGAATGTCGAAGTGGTTTTTAAAGATGGCGTGGGCTGGGACTCCAAAAAGCTGATTGAGTCGGTGAAGGGGCAGGTGGGAACCAGGTAATTGCCAGAATCACCGGGATTGCCAAAATTGACTGAATGCTTCCGGGCAATTTTGCCAATTTCGGCGATTTTGGCAATCCAGTTTGCTGCTTGTGCTCTTACTTAGTCGTCGACCTCACCCACACACTCACCGCATATCCATCCGCTTCTTCCGCCAACGCCTTCTCCCAACCTACCGGGACATGGGGAAGCTCGGCTGAACCTTCAATGCGCGCAAACACCTGAATCGCCGGATCGTCTCCCGGAACTTGCATATGAATGATGCCGCCAGCCAATTCCGCCCGGCAGGTTCGCGCTGAGTTGGTTACGTATTTTTTTCGCAAATCGATCAGAGATGCGTACCAATGCAGCATCAGGTTTTCGCCGTGCGTGAGCTGCCAGTTCAATTTTGAGCGCTCGAAGGTCGCCGAATCCTGCGGATCGGGAACCTCGCTGAAATCGAAGTCTTTGAACTCCTTGCGGCGGCCTTCGCTTACCGCTTTCTGCAATGCAGGATCGCCGTAGTCGGTGAAGAACTGGAAGGGATTGGCTTCGTCATACTCCTGTCCCATAAACAGCAGCGGCGTATGCGGCGAGAGCAGTAGAAGAGCGGCAGCCAGCGTGCGCACGCCGCGAGGAACCAACGCTGTGAGCCGCTCGCCCTTGGCGCGGTTCCCCACCTGGTCGTGATTTTGTATGCAGATCACGTGCGCGGCTGCGGGAATGTGCCGCGAGGTGGTGCCGCGATGCCGGCCCTGCCAGAACTGGAACGGCTCGCCTTGAAAAACAAAGCCGTCGCTCAGCGCGCGCACAACTTGTTCCGGCTGGCCAAAATCCTGGTAATAGCCATTGCGTTCCCGAGTAAAAAAGGCGTGAATCGCATGGTGAAAGTCGTCGCTCCAAACCCCATCCAGGCCGTAGCCGCCCCGCTCCAACGGACGGACAATAGCTTCGTCATTCTCGTCCGTCTCCGCAATGACTGTAATTTCGCGTCCTGCTTCCGCCGCCCACTCAGCCGCGCGTTCTTTAATTTCCGCCAGGATGTGGAGAGGCGAATCATCTTTGATCGTTTGCACCGCATCCAGACGAAGTCCGTCGAGATGGTATTCGCGAAGCCAATACAGCGCATTCTCCACGAAGTAGCGGCGGACCTCCTTGCATCCGGGCTGGTCGTAATTAATCGCCTCGCCCCAAGGCGTTCGGTGCTTGTCAGTGAAATATGGGCCGTACATCCGAAGATAATTTCCTTCGTTGCCAAGATGGTTGTAAACCACGTCCAAGATCACGCCCAACCCCAGAGCGTGCGCGGCATCCACAAAGCGGCATAGCGCAGCGGGCCCACCGTAACTCGCCTGCACGGCATAGAGCGAAACGCCGTCATAGCCCCAGTTACGAACCCCGGGAAAGGCGGCGACCGGCATCAGCTCAATTACGGTGATCCCCAACTTTTTCAGATAGGGAAGCCGGTTGATGGCTGCGTCCAGCGTTCCCTCGTGTGTGAATGTCCCGATGTGCAGTTCGTAAATGATGTAGTCGCGCCTCTGGATCCCGGTCCAGATATCGTCCGACCATGCGAACTGATTCGGATCCACGATCTCTGTCGGGCCGTGCACTCCTTCCGGAAGGAGACGCGAGACAGGATCCGGCACCGGCTTGTTTTCGTCAATGACATAAAAGTATCGGTCGCGGGGAAGAGCATCTGCGATCAGGAAGAAATGTTCACCGCCCTCATCGCGCGTCATTGGCAGGTCTTCAGATCCTTGCTTCTTGAGCAGTCGCAACGTAACGTGGCGGGCCGCGGGCGCCCACACACGGAACTCGCAATGGTCCTGGTCTGGTAACGCGCCCAGCATTAGCGCCCCTTTGCTAATCACGCTGCTTTTCACGTATGTTGAGAAGGAGATTGCCGAGATTAAGGATGCTCACATCATCTTCAGCTAAAGCTGGCACGCAACCGGCAACACATCCTGAAATCAGGGGTCGAATGGTTGTGAACTGCCGCGCATGACATCCCGTGCCGGATGTGGACTCCCTCAAGCACAATGACAGAGAATCTCATTTTGGCCTCTGCTTCTCCACGACGGCAGGAACTGCTGCGCGAAGCCGGCATCGCATTTGAAGTCGATCCCGCTCACATCCACGAAGAGCGTAGATCCGGAGAGGCACCGCTTGCCTATGCTTTGCGATTGGCGGAGGAGAAAGCGCGCACCGTGGCTTACCGATTTCCGGGCCGCTATGTGCTCGGCGCAGATACGATTGTCATTGCCGACCAACACGTGCTGGAAAAGCCGCGCGACCACGCCGATGCGGCGCGGATGCTTCGGATGCTTTCCGGCCGCGAACACCAGGTCATGACCGCGGTAAGCCTGGTGAAGCCGGACGGGCATACTGATACGCGCGCGTGCGCCACGCGCGTATTCTTTCGACTGTTAAGTGAGGAAGAGATTCAGCGGTACGTCGCCAGCACCGAGCCCATGGACAAAGCTGGCGCATACGCCATCCAGGGAGGCGCAGCAGCATTTGCCGACCGCATTGAGGGGGAGTATTCCAATGTGGTTGGATTACCTCTGCCGCTTGTGACAGAGATGTTGCAAGCTAACGGTTTTTGCTGATTCGCAAGCCTGTTATTTCTTTTCAGCGGGTTGGGCTGCAGCTTCCTGCTCGCCTTCCTTCATGGCGCCCTTGAAATTCTTGATCGCGTCGCCGAGGCCCTTGCCCAAATCGCCCAGCTTGCTCGGGCCAAAGAAAATGAGAGCGATCACCAGGATGATCAGCAGTTCCGGAACACCAAGTTTTCCAAACATTGTTTTGACTCCAAATAATTTCGGAACCGCTACGCTTTGCGTTCCGTCTGACTGTGAAGGGTGACTTCGAGGTAGATTGTAGGCCAAGTCAGAGCTTAGAGTCAAAGAAACATCGAGAAATAAAGCACTTACCAGAGTAATTCCTTAGTGTTCTTAATAAACCCTTATGTTTCAAAGACTTTGAATGAGTGCAGCGAGGAGCGCTGTGCGCTTGGGCAGTTCCTCAATCACAATCGATTCATGGCTGGCATGCGCTCCTTCACCCACGGCGCCCAGTCCGTCGAGCGTAGGAATGCCCAGCGCGGAAGTAAAGTTACCGTCCGATCCGCCGCCGGTTGAGGCCTCCTGGATCGGCATGCCCAGCGCCGCAGCCTGCTCTTTGGCGATCTGAAAAAGCCGGACGGTGCTTTCGGTCCTCTCCATAGGGGGGCGGTTGATGCCGCCTGTGATCTCAATCGTGCAGCCCGGATCGTACGGTTTCAGAGATTGAAATTTCTTTTCCAGTTCCGGGCCGTCGGCCAGCCGTGCTATGCGGACGTCAATTTCAGCCACGGCCTCCGCCGCAACCACGTTCGTGCGTGTGCCTCCATAGACCAGGCCGGGATTTACCGTGATTCCGCGCTTCAGGTCCGTGAAGTTTGCTACGTCCAGCAGTTGCCGGGAAAGCTCCACAATCGCGCTGTGGCCCTTCTCAAAATCCACACCTGCATGCGAAGCGCGACCGCGCACCTGCAGCAGAAAATCACCCACGCCTTTGCGCGCGGTTTTCAGGAAGCCCTGGATGGTTTGCGAGGGTTCCAGCACCAGCACCGCTTCGCAATTCCTGGCCGTGGCTTCGACCAGCGGCCTGCCCGTGCGGCTGCCAATTTCTTCGTCTGTGTCGAGCAGCACCGTCACAGGACGATGCGTTACGCCGATTTCCCGCAGCATTCGCAGCGCAAACAGCATCATGGCGATGCCCGTCTTCATGTCGTAAATGCCAGGACCTAACGCCCGCCCGCCTTCGATGCGAAAAGGCATGTTGGCCAGCGTGCCTAAAGGCCAGACGGTGTCGAAGTGACCCAGCAGAAGTATAGGCTTGCCCGAGTTGCCGTCGAACTCGGCTTTAAGATGGTTGCCCGCATCGCTTTGCTGGGAAAAGCTGACCTGCGCTCCTATGCTCGAGAATTCTCCAGCCAAGAACTCGCCTAGACGGTCCAGCGCCTCTTTGTTGTCGCTGGGCGACTCCATCTCCACCATTCGGCGGATCAGGTCAAGCATATCTGGCTGTTCTTTCTGGCAACTGCTGAGCAGCGCGAGATGATCAACAGCAGCGGGCATAGAC
>DATNDP010000133.1:0-12110 GCA_035553195.1 Candidatus Acidiferrales bacterium | reverse complement strand
GCCTTGAGCTGCTCCACAATCTGCGAGCCAAGCTGTGAAACATTGCCGGCCCCGAGCGTAAGAATCATGTCTCCCGATTCGGCCAGCGCCGCAACGGAACGGGCCGCTTCGTCGAAGGAAGATACGTAACGCGCACTTTTACCGCCGAGATTGCGAACGGCTTCAGCTACTTTCCCCCCTGTGACGCCAGGAATGGGTGGCTCACTGGCGGGATAGATATCCAGAACGAAAAGGTTGTCAGCATCGTCGAAGGCCGTGCCAAACTGGTCCAGAAGATCGCGTGTGCGTGTGTAGCGGTGCGGCTGAAAAACCACGTGAACGCGATTGAAACGGCACTGGCGCGCCGCCGCCAATGTCGCCCGGATCTCAGTGGGATGGTGACCGTAGTCATCAATTACGCTAATGCCGGCAACACGCCCTTTGAGCTGAAACCGGCGGTCCACGCCGGCAAAGTTTTCCAGGCCCTCGCGAATGTCATCCACCTTGATATCCAGCCCAACTCCCACGGCCACAGAGGCCGTTGCATTCAGCACGTTGTGCTGCCCGGGCACTTGAAGATGAAAGTCGCCCAGTGACTTGCCCTTATATTCCACTTCGAAATGCGAATAGTGCCTGGTACTGGAACACTGGGTCTTGCTGCGCAGGATGCGAAAGTCTGAGTCATCGCGAGTGCCGTAGGTAATGGCCCGGCGGGCAAGCCGTGGCAACAGTCCGCGCAGCCGATCGTCATCATTGCACAGCAGAACGATGCCGTAGAAAGGGACGCGGTCCACAAAATCAATAAAGGCCTGCTCCACATCCGCCATATCGCGATAGCAGTCCATATGCTCGCGATCGACGTTGGTCACCACAGCCAGAATGGGTGAGAGCTTCAGAAACGAGCGGTCGCTTTCGTCGGCCTCGGCCACAAGGTATTGCGATTTGCCGAGCCGCGCGTTGGAGCCAAGCGCATCTACGCGTCCGCCGACTACCACCGTGGGGTCGAGTCCGCCCGCAGCCAGCACAGCCGCCACCATGCTGGTCGTCGTGGTCTTGCCATGCATGCCGGCAATCGCGATCCCATACTTGAGGCGCATGAGCTCAGCCAGCATTTCCGCACGCGGAATCACAGGAATGTGTCGTGCGTGCGCCGCCGCCACCTCCGGATTCGCGCGGCTGATAGCAGAGCTGGTGACCACCACCTCCGCGCCGGTAATGTTTTCCGCCTGATGTCCAATAAAGATGATGGCCCCGAGTTCAGACAACCGTTCGGTCACGGGCGAACCTTTGAGATCAGAGCCGGAAACCTTGTAGCCGAGCGTAAGCAGGACCTCGGCAATTCCGCTCATGCCGATTCCGCCAATGCCGACGAAATGAATACGCTGGATTTTTGCAAACATTGATTTCTGTCGCTACGCTCCAAAACCGCTATCCGGTTCGTTCCGCGCTGCCTTGATCTATGCTCCTGCTGCAGCCGCGCTCAGCGCCTGGGCGGCTTCGCCCGGCATCCAAGCCATCCTTGTGTCACTCGGCTGAATGTTGATTGCTGAGTGCTGACTGCTTCTTTTCCACGAGTTCGGCCACCATTTTCGCGACCCGCCCGGCGGCGTCGTGGTGCGACAACGCGCGCGCGCGCTCAGACATTTGCTGCAAACGGCCGCGATCTTTCATCAATTCAATCGTCAAACTCGCCAGCCGCTCCGGCGTAAGCTCCGATTGCGGAATCAGAATTGCGGCGCCGCCCTCCGCAATGGCTTCAGCATTGCGCCGCTGGTGATCGTCCGCAGCCTGCGGGAATGGGATGAAAATTGCCGGCTTCCCTGCCGCGGTAACTTCAGCTACTGTGCTGGCCCCGGCACGACATACCAGAAGGTCGGCGCGCGCAAATGCCTGCGGCATGTTGTCAATGAAAGCCGAAACTTCCGCCTGAATCCCTTTGCGCGAGTAAGCAGCTTGAACGTCATTATAGCTGCGCTCTCCCGTTTGATGGATGACCCGTAAGTTGGGAATTTGCCGTAGCACTTCCGGCATGGCGCCCGTGACTGCATCGTTAATGGCGCGCGCCCCCTGGCTGCCCCCAAACACCAGCAGCGTTGGCGGTTTTGAAGCATCGGCGGGCGGCACGGCAAAGAAGTCCTGACGCACTGGAACTCCAACCACGTGAGCATTGCGAAAAAAGCGGGCTGT
The DNA here is from genome assembly GCA_035553195.1 of Candidatus Acidiferrales bacterium. Classification (GTDB taxonomy): domain Bacteria; phylum Acidobacteriota; class Terriglobia; order Terriglobales; family Acidobacteriaceae; genus Angelobacter. Next base: position 9,944 of record DATNDP010000133.1, on the reverse strand, counting down.
ATCGGAAAAATGGACTGCCGCAGCCGAAACGTGCTTGCCGACCATTTTGTTGGCGAACCCGGGAACGTAGTTCGGCTCGAAGGCAAGTGTTGGAATGCGACCCAGGATCGCCGCCGCCATGGCTGGGCCGGAAGCATATCCGCCAACACCAACGACTACATCGGGAGAGAAAACTCTGATGATTTTGCGCGCATGAAGAATGGCCAGCGGGAGATCAACGAGAGTGCGCAAACGGGTGAGCAGACCCACATTTTTGAGGGCCCCCACTTTGATCTTCATCAACCCGTAACCTGCTTGCGGCACCAGGCGATTCTCAATGCCACGCGCGGTGCCCACGAACAGCACCTCAGCGTTGTAGCGTGATTTGAGTTCCCGGGCGATGGCCAGCGCCGGGATAACGTGTCCGCCGGTGCCGCCTCCGGCAATCAAAATGCGCATGCTCACAGAAGTCTAAACTATGTTGCCGGGCACGCCGTACTTGTTCACCCGACTGCACAATGATGGAAATCGGAGCAAGAATGGTAGCGTCACTGCGTTCCATCCCAAGCAGCTAAATGCCATTGTGGGAGGTGAGAAAGATGTTCCGCTGGGTAGCAGTTTTGATCGCTTCCACCATGACCCTGCTGGCCACCAATGGCCAGTCTTTTTCCCAAAGCCGACCCGATCCTAAGACCCTGCTTGTTGATGTCAGCCAGCAATATAAAGCAGCGTCTTTCTACCGCATTGATGCTGTTGCAGAAGAAGAAAGAGATGGGGATCTTTCCCGGAACTGGCAGAAAACCATTCGCTCCGCTGCAGTTGGGCGCAACAAGAAGTATCGGTTTGTTGCCCAGACCCAGGGAGCAAATTGGCTCCAGGTGTCGGATGGCGCCACTGAGTTGGTATATCGGAAACTCGGAAATGAGTACATAGAGCACCCTGCCGCAGCGAAGCCCTTTCGATTCAAGGCGCCCTGGGATTTTACCGAGTCGCAGTTGATTGACGCGCAAGACCTTAAAAAGGAAGTTGCTGACCTGCTGTCGATGATCCGCTATCCGAAGTACTCGAGCGATGAGACCCTGATGCTCTCAGAAACACCGGTCACCTGCTATGTGGTGGAGGGGAAAATGCATGGGGGGATCGGCTGGAATTCTAAAGTTCAAGCTCAGGTTACTGTCTGGATTGATCAGAAGACGAAACTGGTCCGAAAAATCCGTACCGTCATGAGCGGTCCAGTGATCATGAATGAACCCGATGTGAATTACACAGTGACTACCGTCGTGACCTATCCAATTGCACAGATGAGCGAGCCGTCGGCAGCATTGTTCACTGTGACCGTGCCTCCAGACGCAAATCGAGTCATGAGCTTCCCCGATCCTTTCCATCCTAAGGGGACGAACCTCGCTGGGCAGAATGCTTCTGATATTACCTTCAAACCGCCTGATGGCCCGGCGTTCACGCTAAGGTCTCTCGCCGGGAAGCCCGTCCTGCTTGAATTCTGGGCAACATGGTGTGCACCGTGTTTGGAGGCCATGCCGTCACTTGAAAAACTTTATCCCAGGCTGGAGGCAGAGGGCGTGGCGGTCCTGACCGTGGATGAAGATAACGAACCAGAAACAGCAGCAAACTTTTTGCGGGAACATCACTCCAAGTGGACGAACATTCACGATGAAGAAGGCGACATCGGATCGGCATTCCCGGGGAATGGAATCCCGGAGTTCGTGGTCATTGATCGTCGCGGGACGATCGTTGGATCGAAGTCAGGCTTTGACGAAAGCTGGCTGAAGAAAACAGTGCAGCAAGCCCAACGCTGACTCTGGTCCATGGAGGTCAAGGCATCGATAGTCATCCGAGATGACTATGGATTCAAAGCGAAAGCAGCAGAACTCCCTTGACCTTATCCCCCCACCTACATCCTAGCCGCGGTGCTACTCGCAGGGATATTCCCTTCCCGGTGTTCCCGGAATGCCCGGGATCACCGTATCCGGAGTAGCCGGAATCCCGGGAATAACAGTCGGTGGCGCTCCATTCATTCCAGGAATCACTGTAGGTGGCGTTCCCGGCGTGCCAGGTATCACAGTGTCCGGAGTACCCGGAGTCCCAGGGTCATAGCATAATTTCGGCTTTTTCGGTGGCTGGACAATTGGCGGCGGAGTGTTGGCAGCCTGCGTTGAATACTGCTGTAGGACCTCGGCAACTCTAGCGCGATCCAGTTGCAGCGGGGCGGGAAGAACGACCTCCAACGGAGTGCCGGCCTCCATCTCAACGCTTTGGTGGTGCGCTGCCAACACTGTTACCGCGGTGCCCACGACTGCGACAGCGGCCAGAGCAATCGTCGCGACGCGGGCGCCATTTCCAAAGGAGGGCTTGGGTAAGGGAGGTAACGGAGGAGGCGCAGAAGTTCCGGCTGCTGCCATCGCGACCGGCGCGGCAGCCTGTACGCCTCGGATGTTTGGAGAGTGCACAGCGGCTACGGTCGGTAGCGCATCCACATCTCCAGCAAAACTTACCGTATATCCCGTTGAAAAGATCATGCTGGCCGAGCGCATGGAAAATGACAGCAAGGCGCGCGTACGATCACGTTTAATAACCTTGCCGATGATCCCCTGCACGTATGTGCCGGGTGGAACCGCTATCTGATTGCCGGCCGTGATTGGAAATGTAATCTGAAGGTACACGCTGTCGCCGGGTTTCGATTTCGTCACCGAGATGGGACGAACCACGCCTAGCGGCAGCTTCGTCCCCGCCGGAAGCACGAGCGACGATGACGCTTGCGGGATGGAAGCTTGCGGCTGCTGCGATGACTGCGGACCTGCTTGCGCCGGCTGCGAATTGGTGCTGACTGGCTTGGTTTGATCTCCACTGGCGAGAGTTACTTGCTGTGAGAAGCCGAGGTTCGCCTGCAAGGTAGCAATGAGTAATATCACAGAAACATCCTGCAGGAGCTTGCGGCCAGTTGCGGATAGAAGAGCAAAGGAACGGGAACGGATGGACTGCATCATACAAAGTCCTTTTCAGTTCAAGAACGCCTCAAGTCTCTTTTTGTAACTGAAGTCAAGAGAACCATGCAGCTTTGAACAGAGAAGATTCAACCACGAATCCGGGTTAGAACAATGTAACGATATCTCAAGATTGTTGAAGATTAGAGCTTTCAGACTCTGAAGTTGCGGAACGGATTTGATAGTTCTCGCTGGCCATCTGCAAGGGATTGCCGATCAGCCCGTCATCCCATCAACATGCCGCCGTTCACGTTGAGCACATGTCCTGTAATGTAACTGGCTTCTTCCGATGCCAGAAAACGGACCGCATGCGCCACCTCCATATCGGTTCCGCCGCGGCCCAACGGGATCATGTCATTCACTTTGGCTTTAAGCTCCTGCGGAAGAGACTCTGTCATAGCGGTCTCAATATAGCCGGGGGCAACGGCATTCACCGTGATGTTGCGCGAGGCCACCTCCCGGGCCATCGCCATGGTGAAGCCTATCAATCCTGCCTTCGATGCTGCGTAGTTTGCCTGCCCCACCTGCCCCATCTGCCCGAAGACGCTGGTGATGTTGATGATGCGCCCCCAGCGCTGCTTCAGCATGGAGCTGATCACCGCCTGGGTGCAGAAGAATGCGCCAGTCAGGTTGGTTTGCATGACAGAATCCCAGTCGGCGCGCTTCATGCGCATGAGCAAAGTATCTTTCGTGATCCCGGCGTTGTTGATCAAAATATCTATTTTGCCAAACCGCTCGATTGCCGATTTGACGGCGGTTTTCACACTGTCTTCCTCGCTCACGTCCATGCGAAAAGCGGCCGCCTGCGCGCCTTTGCTTTCCGCGTCCTTCACCACGCCTGCCAGCTTCTCTTCATTGCGAGCGGCCAGCGCCAATTGCGCCCCGGACTCCGCCAGTGCGAGCGCGCAAGCGCGCCCAATTCCCTGCGACGCTCCAGTCACGAGCGCAACGTGCCCTGCTACTCCTGGCATGAATTTCTCCCGACAAACGAAATAAACCGAGGATTATACCTGCTGTCCCGCGATGCGCCGCGAACCTCACTTCATGGCCGCGGTTTCTTCCTGCCGCGTGGTTACAACGGCGGGCAGAGTCGCTACGTCATTACGGAACAGGATCTTGAGTAGCGGAGGCGCGACAAGCGTTGTCGCAGCCGTCATGAAGATCACGAGCCCGTAAGCCTGTTCGGAAATGGCTGTCATTTGCAAGCCGACCAGCGCCACAATCAAGCCGACTTCTCCGCGCGGCACCATGCCCACTCCTACTTTTAATGCGTGCTTCCACCCGGAACGCAAGACAGGCAGCCCGCAGCCGACCAGTTTGGATAGGAAGGCCAGAATGGAGATCACGATTGCGGAGAGCAACAGCCTTCCATCAAAAACACCCAGGTTAAGCCGCGACCCCATGCTGAAGAAGAAGAATGGCGCGAGAAATTCGTTAATGGCGGAAACGCGCGGCTGCAGGTTCCAGCGGGGCGAGTATTCGGCAAAGGCGAGTCCCGCGAAGAAGGCTCCGATAATGGCGGCCATCCCGATCTTTACCGCCGCATAGGAAAGTCCGATGCAGATGGCAAGGGCGATCACAAGTGGCGCGTCATGCGTGGACATCCGCTCGAGGCCGGGTTCCATGCGTTTAACAATGCGAGGCGCATAGAAAAGCATCACCAACGCGAAACCTACGGCTTCAATCGCAGTGACAATAAGCTGCGCCCAGGCCAGTCCGACGGTTGAAACCAGGCCCACGACCACGCCCAGCAGGATCATGCCCAGAATGTCGTCAAAAACGGCAGCGCCCAGGATAATGCGTGCGGGAAGACTGTGCAGCACATGCATATCCCCCAGGACGCGGGCCGTAATGCCGACGCTGGTGGCCACCATGGCCGCCGCCACAAACGTGGCTTCATGAGCCGAGCCGCGGACCAGCATCATGTACCCGAAGCCGAGAATAAAAGGCGCGGCAATACCCGCCAAAGCGACGTAAAGAGAAGTGCGGCCTACCCGCAGCAGGTCCTTGGGCTGAGTTTCAAGACCGACGGTGAACAGCAGGAAAATGGCCCCGATCTGTGCTACGGCATAGATGGCGTCGCTGGGCACAACCAGCGCGGCTCCGTACGGGCCCACAAGAACGCCGGCAAGGATTTCGCCCAGAACGGCTGGAACGTGCAGACGCTCAAAAATCTCGCCGAACAGCTTCGCCCAAACGAAGATGAAGAAAAGCTGAAACAGGAATGGGTCTGCAGTGTGCATCGAGTCCTTGACGGCAGGCGGCCATAAAATCCTTACATGTTCAGATGCGGGATACCAGCAAAATCGGGGGCTGGTTCAAATAGCGGCCACGGCAGGTGGCGCATTCGAATTCAAGGCGCCAGCCGTCTCATCAGCTCTCGAATTTTCCCGCAGCAACCTTCGTTTCTGCCATGCTATTTATTGCCATGCTATTTATATCGATCACAAATAGCAGGTGCGGCGAGGAGCGATGAGGCAGGCGGTGAAAGCAGCAAAAAACCAACCCCAGGAACACCGAGAATGCCGGTTCCGTTTGGGTACCAAAGCCGATGCTATTGTCGGAGCACTGCTCTGCGGTGCTGGGGCCGGCGCGGCTACGCTGGTGGCAGGAAATTACACATGGCGGGCCTTTGTTCCACTGGCCTTCACCCTGGTGTTGCTGCTGATTTCGCTGATCTTCGGCGCCCGGGCGGGAATCGTTGGCACGCTGCTCGCAGCGGCAGTATTCGCCGCGTTCCTTTTTCCTCCGCTGGGAACCATCAACGTTACGGATAACGGAGCTCGTTCGAACATCGCCTGGATGTTGCTGATCGGGTTTGCGTTTTCATTCCTGTTCGCTCCGCCCTCATCCGGGCTGCGCCGCCAGTGAGTTCCGGCGCGCTTTCGAGTACAAGACGCAACAGAGTCTCCCTTTCGGGCATCCTAGAAATTTTCAGCATGCGCAATTCATCCCCGGCATTATCAGGAGTTTGCTATGGCTACGGCGCCCCAGAGCCCTGCAGCCCATTCTCGATGGGCCCGGGCTCCGTTCTACTTCAATTCCGCTTCTCATCTGCACCGCATTGGGCGGGAAAAAGCCACCAACCTTCAGGAGTTGGAGGCCAATATCCGCACCTGCCCAGACGCCTCGATCTTCCAGCACACGTTTCAAACCCTGGAAGAACACCATTACATTTCCGAAGGCTTTTCGAATGATTTCTCGCATTGGGCCTTTGCGGCCTGCAATGAAGTAGAACTCGCGGAGCACCTTTCGGCCATTGACATTCGCGAATTCACTTCCATCACCCCACTGCGCGAGCGGGTGGTGCACATCATCAGCAGTTACCTGCAACGAAACCCTCGCGCGGCCACACGCACCGCGATGGAGCCGTTCTACTTCATGGCGGCTGACCTGGTGGTGGTGCCGACCCCGTATGTAGGACGCAATCTCGAGGAATTCGCCGAGGGGCTGCGGAAAGTCACGGTCCACAGCATTTATTACCACTTTATTGACGCGCGGCTCCGGCTGAAACTTAACACCAACGATTTTTCCATCTGGCTTGACCAGGAACTGAACCTGGGCGCCGCGGCCGAGCGGCTGAACCGGATTGATATTTATACTTCAACGCTGGAAGGCGTACGCCGCAGTATTTTGCGAGTGGTAGACGCTGAAATTGCGCGCGCTTAACGCCCAACCAGCGCATGATCGATCCAGAACTGCAACAAGGCTGTGCACGATGGTGGAGCAATGAAGGACAAAAACGTGGAGCAGAAAAACGGACTCGCGACGAAGGAAACAGCCGAAGTGAAATCTGAAGTCAGCGTCACAGACAATAAAGAGACCGCAGTTACAACTGAAGCGCCAGTGAAGGATGCGCCTCCAGGACAGAAGGAGCGCAGGTTCCGCGATACCAATCTGCCGCCGCACTTCATCGAGCGCAGAAAGCATCCGCGCATTCAGACGGAGCCGCCGCCTCCACCCGCTCCGCCCCGATTTGACGACTACGGGCCAATCATCGGCAAGCCGGAGCTGGATGAAATCCGTTTTTTGGCGCGCCATCTTCAAGGCAAAACCGTGAAGATGGTGAACTCCACCGCCGTTGGAGGCGGAGTGGCGGAGATCCTGAACCGCCTCATTCCCCTGATGAACGAGCTGGAAGTGCCCACCAAATGGGAGGTGATCACCGGCGGGAATGACTTCTTCGAAGTCACCAAAGGCTTTCACAATGCGCTGCACGGCGGCGACTACAATCTCACGCGGCAGATCACCGATCTGTTCATGTCCTACAACGAGCAGAATCGCCAGCGCATGCAGTTCACTGAAGACCTGTTCGTAATTCATGATCCGCAGCCGGTCGGCCTCATTCGTTCCAAGGCTGATACGCGCGGACGCTGGATCTGGCGCTGCCACATCGATCTCTCCAACCCGCATCAGGGCGTATGGGATTTTCTGAAACCGATGGTCGAGCAGTACGATTCAGCCATCTTTTCCGCACCCGCCTTCACACGCCAGCTCTCAGTTCCGCAGTATCTTTTTTATCCTTCTATTGACCCGCTCTCTGAGAAAAACAAGGAACTGGAGGAGAGCTACATCAACAAGGTTTGCGACGATTTTGGAATTGATCGCTCGCGGCCGATTCTGTGCCAGATCTCACGTTTTGACCGGCTGAAAGACCCGGTGGGAGTGATTGAATCCTACAAGCTGGTCAAAAAATATGTCGATTGCCAGTTAGTGCTAGCCGGTGGCGGCGCCACCGACGATCCGGAAGGCGCGGTAGTGCTGCAGGAAGTGATGGACGCTGCGGGCGACGATCCGGATGTGATCATCCTGAATCTTCCGCCCTGGTCGGCGCTGGAGATCAACGCTCTGCAGCGCGCGTCCACCATCATTATTCAGAAGTCGCTGAAAGAGGGCTTTGGGCTAACGGTCACTGAAGGTCTCTGGAAAGAAAAGCCGGTTGTCGCGGGCGCAGTAGGCGGCATTCCTTCGCAAATTGTCCACAAGCTCACCGGTGTTTTGGTGCACTCGGTGGAAGGCTGCGCTTACCAGATCCGGTACTTGTTGACGCATCCCGAATTTGCCGCGCAACTGGGCAAGAACGGACGCGAGCACGCCAAGGAAAACTTCCTGATCACCGTGAATCTGAAGCGCTGGCTGCTGCTGTTCCAGATCCTGCTGGGCATGGCGAAACCAAGCAAGACGATCTGAGGCATCCGCCGGGAACCGAGCGCCTTTTGTCGCGAGGGCGCCTTCCGGCGGAAATGGCTCAGCGGAAATGGCCCGTTCGGGTAATTGCCAGTTACCAGGCGCCGGTTGCTGCGTTTTTGGTCGATGGGCTGAGCTTGCGCGCAGACGCGAATCTCTGAGTTGTTACTAAGTGCGGAGATTGCATCTGGTGCGGCAAGTGGACAAAGCTAGGGGCCGCGGATTTCGGACTGGCGAAAACGTCTTGTCCCCGGTTTTCAGGAAATCGATCCATCGCCGTGCCGCGGCAGGCCGCAATTCTTGCATTTCTCACCGCTGCCAAACCTGTATCCGCACACGGGGCATAAAAATCCCCAGAAAGTGATGTAGAACGCGTAAGCGGCTACGGCAATCGCCCACCCCAGCGTGGCATAGATGGCATCCATCCAGATGTTGCCCGCGGGAGTATCGGAGAAAAATTTCAAGGCGATGAAGATTAGGACCGTGAAGGGCACGAGTGCGACTGCGCGGTACCACCTGATAAAGAATGCTTGCCGCGCGGCCAGCCGTGCTACAGCCGGCACGTCGTCCAGGCTTTTGATCTGTGTTTCCGCTCCGAGTTCGGTGGACACAACCACTCCGCGTTGAAGGCTTCTATTACCAACAAACCTTGAGAGGCGGGTGGCTCGGAGTTGGTTGGTAGCCAGGGCCTAGAGGGCGACCGTAAAGATGGACCAGCGCCCTTCGGCAGCGGCTTTTAAGTAGTAGTCCCGCACTCCTTCAAACCAGTCCCAGGTGTACTCAAAATCCTCATCCCTGAGCATGCCCGCAGTTCCATAATCGGCGGGATCGATTTTGAAGTAGCGCGTGCGCATCCATTCCTTCGTCAGCGGACGCAGAGCTTCGGCCACCTGCTGGACCTGTTCGGGCATTATCAGGCTGACAATGTAGCTCGCGTCCTGATGGAGTTGCTCTCCGCGGAGAATGCACCAGCCGAGCGGGGCGTGGTCGCCGTTCAGGGTGCCATCGGTCAGGCAGCGATGGATGGCATCCCAGGCTTTGTCGGTCTGGCACAGGTGGGCTTCGTCCCAGGCTTGCTCAATCTCATCCTGCATAATGCTCAGCACCGCGTCGTCGCCTTGCGCGGCCCGCAGTTTCTGGGCTTGGTTCTCCGCGATCGCAAACAGGACGCCTCAACACGCCATGGACACACATTGTAAACAGCGCGAGGAGTGATCAAGCGGCTCATGTCGAAGGTTGGTCGAATCAGGCGCTCCGCTGACGCTGCGCGCGGGCCTTCGGCAGAGACGTGCTTCTTCCTCCGGTTTTAGGCTTGATGAAGCCGTATCCTGATACGAGTCTCTGTTTCGTTCGCCTGAAATCGCTAGTTTCAGGCTGGCTCCGTTTCGCCTTGATAGCTCCAGCTTGCTTCAATAAGAATTAAAATTCAAACTGCACAACTGTGAAAGTGCGAGAGGGCAGAAACCTGGCATGGAAAATTTCGATAAATACGACGAGATTGATTACACCGGAAAGTCAGACCCCGACATTTGGGAGACGCATCTCGAATTTTTCTTTTCCAGGCAGACGGCGCTGCGCCGTTACGCGGAGATCAAGCGCCTGCATCCTGAAGCTGCGAGAAAGACTGCCGTTCGTCCATTCTTCCGTCCGACCGGCGAAATAGGGATCCACCCTGACATGATCAAGGACTTTGGTTCCGCGAACCCTGATACGGCGAAAGGTGTTTGGCAGTTTGAATACTGGCTGCCCTCGACCGAAAAACAGGCAGCAGAATATGAG
>DATNDP010000132.1:0-5828 GCA_035553195.1 Candidatus Acidiferrales bacterium | reverse complement strand
GCCAGCAACTGTTCGCGAATCAAATCCACGAAGTACGGCGCATCGCTGGCTTCCACATTCTGTGGCGCCAGCTTCAGCGGCGTAGCCTTGGCAGCGTCAGCCTGCGCCTGCTTGATCGCTCCTGTCTCGACCATCGCCTGCAAGACCAGGTTGCGGCGGTCCACCGCCCTCTCCGGGTGCCGATACGGCGACAGATAACTTGGCCTCTGCACCAGCCCGGCGAGCAGCGCTGCTTCCGGCAGCGTCACATCTTTCAGATCTTTGCCGAAGTATGCATTCGCCGCCTCGCCAAAACCGGTAATGGTAAACGATCCTCGCTGCCCCATGTCCACCTGGTTGGCGTACAGCTCAAAGATCTGCTTCTTGGAAAAACGCTGCTCCAGTTCCAGCGAAATCAGGATTTCCACTATCTTCCGCTTGAGCTTCTTCTCCGGCGAGAGGAAAAATCCTCGCGCCACCTGCATCGTAATCGTCGATCCACCCTGACGGTCGCCACCCTCGCGCAGGTCAATCAGCGCTGCTTCAATCAGCCGGCCAAAGTTCACGCCGCTGTGATAGAAGAAGCGGCGGTCTTCAATGGACGTAACCGCGTCCACCATCACTTTGGGGATATCGTCATATTTCACCAGCCGACGTTTCGAGCGCTGCTGTGTGTCAAACAATCCGGTGACAAGCTGCGGCTCCAGCTCATATGCGGAAAGCGCTCCGCCATCGCTGCCCAGCGACGCAATCTTGTCCACTTTGCCGTCGGCAATCCGTACGACCGCGCCTTCCGCGTTGTAATACGATTCGTCGCCCGGCTTGATCTCAACCGCATCCTTCAATATCCGGTAGGTGCCCAGCTTTGACTTGCCCTGTTCGCCGGACTCGGTATATCCGGCATGGCGAAGGTAGTTGGCAATCTCTTTGGGATCGGCTTTCTGGCCTACGCGCACCTCGCGCGGCTGGGCATAAATCTTTGCCGTATTGGCAAAAATGGGACCGCTCATGCGGCGGTCCACAATTTTCTGGTACTTGATGTAGTAGTAACTGAAGATGCCAAAGAAAACCAGGCAGATGATCAGGCATGCCGCTACCACGGCACGCACAATGGGGCTCCTCAGCATTGCCTTGGAGCCTTGAGCGCGGGGAATTTTAAGTTTTATGGCCAAACGAATACTCCGGCGGATTCGCCACTTAGTTTTCTCAGACGCATGGCGGGCCAGAGCGTTACCTGCTGGTGCTGAGGTTCTCTGTTGTCAGCTCCTATTATATCCGCTTGTTGAACGAAGCGGCACTGAAATCAACATCCATCGGATGCACAATCATCTCAATGTGCTTGCTGTATTTCACTGAGATCGCAAGCCCGCCGCGGCCGCGACTCACGGTAATCTGGTCGTCTTTTAGCGTGATGTCTTCCTCGTCCGCCTTCTGCATTACCTGTTTCTTGATCGAATCGTCGTCATTGTTCAGGTAACTGTTGCGGCGCGCGATGTCGTCCAGATCATCCTGCAACTGATAATTGTGAAAGTACGGCGGAATCATGTTCCACGCCACATAGAAGCCGCCGAAAATCACCAGCAGCCCAAACAAACCTTTAACTTTTCCCATATCCCCCTTTTGTTCCTCCTATGGCTACCACGCCTGGGACGAATCAGCAGCTTTGCGTATGAGTCGCAGACCGCAACTTGTCACCCTGAGCGACTCCGAGGGAGCTTTGCGACTGAGGAGAAGTCGAAGGGTCCCGAGAGTGTTTCCTCCGCCATGCTGCTTCAGGGAGTTCGCCCAGGAATCTTCACTTCTGGTCGTTATCCGGTTGGCAGGCGTGAAGGAGGCTCGAATCCTCACTCACCACGCTCTTTTCAGGAAATGTTCACGAGAAAGCCAAATGGGGGAAAGCTACTCGCCTGCAATTTGCCTGAAATAGCTCTCAATGCCGGCGATGTTAGCATCCTCAGATTTACGTGTCGAGCGGGTAACCAGCTCAACTTTCCCTTCCGTAACCTTCTTGCCCACATTGATTCGGTAAGGGATTCCCACTAGATCGGCATCCTTGAATTTCACTCCGGCGCGGTCATCACGATCGTCCAGCAGCACATCAAACCCGGCCGATTCCAGCTTCTGCGCAATGTCCTCCGCCGCGCGCATCACCGCCTCATCCTTCGTGTTTACCGGAGTTACCACCACGTCAAAGGGCGCAATCGAACGCGGCAGCCAGAAGCCGTCGGCATCATTGCTCTGCTCAACGGCCGCCGTCAGGATCCTCTCAATCCCAATCCCGTAGCAGCCCATGATCGGGTTGACCTCTTTACCATCTTTGTCCAGTACGGTCGCGCCCATCGACTTCGTGTACTTCGGGCCCAATTTGAAGATGTGTCCAATCTCCATCCCGGTGCCCACCACCAGCGGCTCGCCGCAGCTTGGGCATCCCTCTCCCGCCGCGGCGTTGCGCAGGTCCACCCACTCCGTGGGATGGAAGTCCCTGAGCGGCGTTACGTTCTTGAGGTGATAGTCTTCTTTGTTGGCGCCGGCAATCAGGTTCTTGCGCCCTTTCAGCGCCGTATCGGCCAGCATCAGCGGCAGCGAATCCAGGATCAGCGCCTGCGTGTGGCTGCCTAACTGCATCCCGTCCTGCAGAGCTGGAACCTTGACTGGACCGAGAAAGCCCGCGGGCGATCCGAAAACTCTCCTGATCTCCTCCTCGTGCATGGGACGGAACTCCGCTCCGCCCAGCGCCGTCGTCAGCTTGGCTTCATTCAGCGTATGGTCGCCCCTGAGGAGCACAATCACCGGCCGCGTCTTCTTCTCACTCGGTTTCTTAGGATCGTCCTTCAGCTCCATCAGCGCCAGCGTCTTGATCTTCTGCGTTGGCGATACACCCAGGAATTTTGCGACTTCCTCAATCGTCTTCATCCCCGGCGTGTGCACTTCCTTCGGCGCGCCGCCATCATCCGGCAGGTCCACCGCCGGCGGAAGCTGCGATGTCGCTTTCTCAAGGTTCGCCGCGTAGCCGCACTTCGGACACATCGCGATCAGGTCCTCGCCCGCGCTGCTCAACACCATGAACTCGTTTGACTGCGATCCGCCCATCGCGCCCGAGTGCGCCTCCACCACCGCATACTTCAGCCCGCAGCGATCAAAAATCCGGCGGTACGTGTCGTAATGCTTTCTGTAGCTCACGTCCAGGCCAGCGGCATCCATGTCAAAGGAATAGGAGTCTTTCATCGTGAACTGGCGCACGCGGATCAGCCCCGCCCTGGGCCGCGGCTCGTCCCGGAACTTGTTCTGGATCTGGTACCAGATCTGCGGCAACTGTTTGTAGCTGCGCAGCTCATTGCGCGCGATGTCGGTCATCACCTCTTCGTGTGTCATACCCAGGCACAGGTCGGCGCCCTTGCGGTCCTTCAGGCGAAACATGTTGTCGCCCATCAACGTCCAGCGACCGCTCTCTTCCCACAGGCTGCGCGGATTCAGCGCAGGCAGCAGAAACTCCTGCCCAATCTTGTTCATCTCCTCGCGCACGATGTTGGTGATGCGCAGAATCGTCCTCTGTCCCAGGAGCAAGTACGAGTAAATCCCCGCCGAAAGCTGCCGAATGTAGCCCGCGCGCACCAGAAACTTGTGGCTGGCGACCTCCGCGTCCGCCGGCGCTTCGCGCAGCGTGGGAATAAACAGTTGTGACCAACGATGCATTGTGTGAATGTGCCTTTCTGTTTGTCAGCCGATGAGAGTGATCTCGGAATCCTTCATTCTATCAAGTGGCATGAGAGCCCTTAGCCATGAGCACTTAGCCATTAGCCTTGGCTCTTAGCTCTTGGCTCTTGGTTTTTGGCCAGCAGCTCGCAGCTACGTGCCAGCAGCTCTTCAATTTGGATTCTTTGGGAATTTGGCATTTCTGGCAATTTCTTCTGTTCTGCGTTCATCCGCGTCAATTTGCGGTAAGCCTCGCTTTGCCTCCGCGCCTCGGTGTCTCAGTGGTAGGTTTCGTTTTTCCACAGCCGGTCCACCTTCAACTCCGCCGAGGCGTAAACTGTCCCTGTCCCAAGAATCTAATAAGGAGAGACCACCATGGCTCCAGCCAAGAAACCTATTCCGGAAGGCTTCCACTCCGTCACCCCCAGCCTCGTGGTGCGCGATGCGCCCAGAGCCATTGAATTCTATAAACGCGCGTTCGGCGCGCAGGAACTCGTTCGCATGCCGGGCCCCGATGGAAAAATCATGCATGCGGAAATCAAAATCGGCGACTCCATTCTCTTCATCGGCGAAGAGAATCCCCAGATGGCCATCAAGTCGCCGGAAACCCTCGGCGGAACAACCGGGACGCTGAACATCTACGTGCCCAATGTCGACGAGACTTTCAAACAGGCCGTCTCAGCCGGCGGACGCGAAAGCATGCCCGTCGCCGACCAGTTCTGGGGCGACCGCTACGGCACCCTGGTGGATCCCTTTGGCTACACCTGGGGCATTGCTACTCATAAAGAAGACCTGAGCCCGGCCGAAATGCAAGACCGCATGCAGCAATTCTTTGCCCAGATGGCTCAACGCAAGTCAGCCTGAGCAAATTTGGCAATTGAGTAATTTTGCAATTGGGTAATTTAAAAGACAGAACCCTGAACACAGGAACGGAGGAACGGAGGCCTTTTTAATGCTTCGCTTCCTCCGTTTCTCCGTGTTTCAGGGTTTTGGTGGAGGAAGCCTTTACGCTTTTACACCCCGCAGTCGCGAAGGATGTCATTACGGCAGAAGAGACAATGCGAGGTTTGACACAACAACCACAACAGCGAGATACCGTTCCGAGGCCGACTTCAGGCTGTATCTGTCACGGGTCTGCTATTGTGAGGCCGAGGAATCTGCTCCGCCCAAGGTGAGCCCGGTTGATACAATCGCGGGCTCATGAAGCGCTACTGGTGTTACATCATGTCCAATAAGTCGCGGAGGCTTTACACGGGCTTCACTGACGATCTTCCGAGCCGGGTGATTGAGCACAAGCAGAAGCTGTATCCAACAAGCTTCACCGCGCGATACGTTTTTGACATGCTTGTGTGGTATGAGGAGTATGGGCGCGTCGTAAGTGCGAAGATGCGGGAGAAAGAAATCAAGGGCTGGCGGCGTGAGAAGAAACTGAAGCTCATTCTTGCTGAAAATCCGGACTGGGCGGACCTGAGTTTAGAGTGGCAGGAAAATCTGGATGGGAGCTGGTTCCCAATGCTCGTGCGAAGCTCAAACGGAAGGTGCGATCCTGAGAGACTCTATGGCTTTCGCGGAGCCGCAGCGGAGCCGGTCCCTCGCCTTCGCCCCAAGCGTCATCTGGACTCGACAGTGAACAGGGCTTCGGCTCGGGATGGTGACTCGTTGAAGGGAAGAGCTATACGGACAACGAAGTTAGTTCCCCTTGCCTTAGGTCTTAAAGGTCTGCTCACCCTAAAACTGCAGATTGCATGGTGAGATAAAAGGCCTGCTTAGCTTTGGTTCAGCCGCGCTTCCGGCAGCAGCGGCTGGAACAATTCAACAGGATTGCCCGAGGGATCTTCCACCAGGATCTGTTTGCCGCCGACGCCGGTTACGATCTCATTGCGAAACCGTGCTCCGGCTTTCCGCAGCTTTTCAACTGTGGCAGCAAGGTCCTCCACTTCAATGGCGAACCTGTTCCAGCCTCCGGGCTGCTGTTGCGTGCCATCAGGCATGGGCTGGCCTCCGCCGGCGGAGGGGTTAGGCGCGCTGAGAACAAGCCGCAGGTCGCCACGCGTCAGCATGGCGAACGCCGCAGCGGGATGCATGATCTCTTTGAATCCGAGGTGGCCGCAATAGAATGCGATTGCAGCGTCAACGTCGTTAACTATGTAGCGGAC
>DATNDP010000131.1:0-10291 GCA_035553195.1 Candidatus Acidiferrales bacterium | reverse complement strand
CTTTCAGCCATCAGTAAGACATCGGTGCCGCCGGCGTTGCTGGAGGCTGTGAAGTGGCCTTGCGAGTCGATGCTGCCGGCCAGGGGATTCGCGTTGGCCAGCCCGTTCACAAACCATTGCACCGGTTTGCCGTCCGTGGAGGTTGCAGTGAATTGCGTGGATTGGCCGGCCGCAACTACTGCCGAGGTGGGCGAAACGGTTACGTTACCCCCAGCCCCGCCAGAGGATGTTCCGCAGCCGCTAATAATCAGCAGACATGAAGTGAAGAATAAGACTTGCAGCTTACTCATAGTTCTGTAGGTTTTTCCTTCTCCAAAGTGACTTCACCCCTCGGCAAGGCGCGACACACACGTGGCCTCAGGACCGCGCAGCAATCCCTGTCTGCCTTTTCAGGAGGATTGCTCAGAAATGTATTTGACCGGGGTGGAAATTCAATGCGGGATTTTACCGATTCCAGAGCTGAAAGGTAAGTAGCTGGCTGTAAAAAAACACGCTTTTACGCGTAAGGGCTTCAGACTACGCCCGACACGCCCGCAAAATTCACGTGCGTGGGTTAGGAAACCACGAATCAGCTCACGCAACCGCGAGCTAATCAGCTTCCGGCGAGATTCTTGATGAACTCGTAATAGAAGTCGACGCCATCGTAAAACTCTTTGACGCCGATTCTCTCATCACGGCCATGCGCGCGGTCATCGTTTACATCTTCAAACACTCCGGGAACACCGTAGGTTGGGATGCCATCCAGCCTGAGATACTTGCCGTCAGAAGCGCCGGCGTCCATCACGGGAACTACAGGAATTCCGGCATAAAGTTTTTCGCTCAGCTCTTCCAGCTTGCGCATGACGAACGGGTCCACGCGCGATGGCGGGGCAGCGCCGGTATTGTTCAGCACGGTAACCGAGATGCGAGGATCGGCCAGCACCTTCACAAGAGTTGTTTGCACCTGCTGGGCGGAATCGCCCGGCATCATGCGGCAGTTCACAACTGCGCTTGCACTTTGCGGAAGAGCATTGTTGGCATGCCCGCCGGCAAGACGGGTGGCTACGCAGGTGGTGCGCAGCAGCGCGTTGAAATAAGCCGATTGCGAGAGCCGCTTCACAACGGCGGTGTCGTTTGCATTGGCCGCGACGGCGCGAAAGTCAGCCGCGGTTTGCCCCTGCTGCAACGGCGCCGTCTTGATAAAAAAACTGCGCGTGGTTTCGTTCAGCTCCACAGGAAACTCGAAGTTGCTCAGCCGCTCCAGCCCGGAGGCGAGCTGATAAATCGCGTTGTCTTTCACCGGGCGCGAACTGTGGCCGCCTTTGCTCTTCACTTCGAGTGTGAAGTCGATGTAATTCTTTTCGCTTGTCTCCACGCCCAGCAGGAGACGCTTACCGTTCTCCATCTCAAAATCGCCGGCATCCGTATTGATGCAGAAGGCGGCGTCAATCCAGTCACGATGGTTTTTGAGCAGCCACTGGATGCCGTTCGACTGCCCGCCTTCTTCATCTGCGGTCAACGCCAGAATGAGGTCGCGATCGGGAACCCATTTTTCCTGCTTAAGGCGGATAAAGTTCGCGATGAGGATGGTGTCGCCGTCCTTGATGTCACTGGTGCCGCGGCCGTAGAAATAGCCGGCAATTTCGTTGAATTTGAACGGATCGAGGTTGGGCGACCAGTCCTGCTTCAGCGCCTGCACCACGTCGAGATGGCCGATAAACAAGATCGGCTTCTCCTTGCCTTGACCATGAATCCGAGCCACCACGTTGTACTTGTTCGGTTGTGGGCCACCGAGGCGAAGATCATCGCCGCTGAACCCCGCCTGGCGCAGTCTCGCCGCCACTGCCTCGGCCGCTGTGGTCACATTCCCAGCGGGAGTATCTGTGGTGTTGATCTCAATCAACTGCTGAAAAATGTCACGAGCAAGTTGATGGGAGGGGGATGGCGCAGTTTGTCCCGATAGGAAGATCAGAGTTGAAAACACAAAAAGTGCAGCCCGCAGCAGGGTTCTCATCTTCATCACCAGGGGTTGAATTGAAGAAGAGCAATTATACGAGATTGGAGCGCGCGTGCTTCGTAAACGCACGCAAGGAGAACGCCGAATTGCCCCAGTGTTATCTCACCCCAGCCGTAGGCTCTGCAGCATTTTCTGATAGACAGGCTGCAGCTTGTTGAAGTCGCGTTCCGGAGAGACAAATACCAGATACGTTACCCCGCCGCGCGGGTTCGGGACAATGACGAGCCAGTCGCGCTCGGGAGCAGGTTTCCCATTTTCCTGCAGAGGAGAGTTTCCACGGAGAAATGTGGCGCGACCCTCTGTGCCGTTCACGTCGATCTTGGAAATGCTGCCGTCAGCTTGCATTCCGGCATTGTCTTGAATCACGCTCTGCACTACCTGTTGCGCTGCCTGGTCCAGGTCCGCACTGGCTTGCTGACTTCCAATCACAACTCCGTAGGCGATGCCGCTTTGTCCCGCGCCCGCGGGCGGCGCGATTAAGGCCATATTTTGGTCGCCGCCAGGCTGCCAGTTTTCGGGATAGGAAATGCTGATTCCGCTCTGCTGAAATTGCTTGAAGGTGGAGCTGGGTTGCACCTGGCTGTACGATACGTTGGTGACATCACCGCCACCCTGGGCCGGCGCTTGGCCGGAACCGCCCTGCGTCTGGGCCTGACCCGCTCCGCCCGCAGGCGCGGCTGCCCCCTTGGGCGGCACTGCGCCATTCTTCTGGTTCTGCTGCGCCCAGGTCCCTTGTTTTGCTCCGGCATCAATCTGTTGTGCGGTATAGATCTTGACGGATGCTGCCTGCTGTTTTGCTGATGCAAACTGGCTGCTGTCGTTGGTGTAATTTTTTGGCGGCCAGGCCTGGATCTCCTTCTCCACGGAGGCCTCACGGTTGCCCGGATTGGGGTGATCGCTCAGCAACTGCGGCCCTCCGCTCCCATATTTCTTTTCCAGGATGCTGAAGAAATCAGCCATCGCCTTGGGGTTATAGCCTGCTTTGTACATGATGATGGCGCCCACCGAGTCTGCCTGCGCCTCATCAGCGCGCGAGTATTTCATCAGCATGGTTCCCGCGCCGAACTGAATCCCCAGTTGCGCCAGGTTTCCCGCCGTGCTTCCCCCCAGCACAGCACCGGCCACACCGGCAATGATCTGCGCGATGGCGGCCTTGGGCGCCTGCTTGGCCGAATGTTGCATATATACGTGAGACATCTCGTGCGCCAACACTCCGGCAAGCTGCGCTTCATTCTGGGCCGAGGTTACGGTCGCGACATTCACAAAGATTGGCCCGCCCGGCAGCGCAAACGCGTTGATGTCCCCTGATGGGATCACATGGAACTGATAAGGCCACGACTTATCTGAGGGAATCACCGTTTCCAGTTTTTTGCCGAGTTGCTGCACATACTGGGTGACGGGACTTGAATCCGGCAGAACCGGCATTTGCTTGTACACCTCGCCCACTGCCTGTAGGCCAAGCTGCTCCTGCTGCTGCTTGTTCATGCCAGGGCTTCCCGGATTGGGCAGCACCGGTTCTGTGCCCTGCGCCGGCAGGTCGAGAGGAATGACCATGAGCAGAGTAAGAAGAACGGCCAGTACCTTAGCGGAGAAATTACGTAGTCTCATACAGTTCCTTAGATGCTTTTTCAGAACTGCCCGAGGGCCGGTTGCATGGGCTGCAACAATTCTCGGCTTGTAAGAACACAAGAATGCGAACCGGGCGTGACCGCGGCACAGCCCCTTCAAACTGGTATGGCTCCAGAGCATCGGGGCGTAAAATTGGGCCATGGCCTCCCGCACAGAACCCCAGGCTTTGGAGGTACTCCGGCGCGTAGGCATATTTACCGATCTCACTCCTACAGAACTAGACTTTCTGGCGCAGCGCGCCGTCCCCCGCAAATTTGCTCCGGGCGAGATCATCTTTACTGAGGGGGAAATGTGCGCCGGACTGTATGTGGTGGAAGAAGGGCATGTGCGCATCTTCAAAAGTTCGCCAAGCGGCCGCGAGCAGGTCCTTGCCGTGGATGGTCCGGGCAGTTCAATCGCCGAGCTTCCGGTTTTTGACGGCGGCAACTATCCCGCTTCCACCTGCGCCGTGGATCATGCCCGCGTTTACTTCATCAGCAAACAGGATTTTTATTCTCTGTGCCTTGTGCATCCCAAGGTCGCGTTAAAAGTACTCAAGATTGTGGGAGCCAGATTGCGCCGGTTGGTCGGCATCATTGAGGAACTCTCGTTTACCTCGGTTCGCTCGCGCATCATTGCTTATCTATTGCGCCTTGCTGCCCGAGGCAAGAAATCTCCTGATGGCATAGAGGTCCAGCTCCCGTCCAGCAATCAGGAACTGGCTTCTGAGATTGGGACAGTTCGGGAGCTTGTGTCTCGTAATCTCAGCCGGCTTCAGGCAGAGGGGCTCATCCACATGGAGGGGAAGACTCTGCGCATCCCCGACCTTCAGCGCCTGCAGGCTGAGCTGGATGGCCGCGAATAGCAGGAGATTGGCATCTGTCGTGAGCGCTTGCAGGCGGGTCATGACTACACCGTCCAGGTTTCATTCTGAGTCACTCCCCTAAAAAGCTCCGGCTGTGACAAAAGTCACGGCCAAACGTGGCTGTCTCTCTTAACCTCATCGTCAGGGTTGATCACCCTGCACACTTCCAGCGGCAACTTCTCAAGGAGGCCTTAATGCCTGTCGTCGCGAGCCAAACCGTTCGCCAGTTGGCGAGAGAAATTCCCCATGCAACCCGCCTTTTTGAAAAGCTCGGAATTGATTACTGCTGTGGCGGCGGCAAATCTCTGGCTGAAGCTTGCGCCCAGGCCCGCATTCCAGTCGCCGAGGTGCTCCAGAGCCTGCAGGATGGAAGCTCGCCAGTCACGCTTGAGGAGTCCGCCGATTTCAGTCATGCCGGATTGGGCGAACTGGCCGCACACATCGTCAACACTCATCACAGCTATGTGAAGCAAGAGATTCCTCGCCTGCAAAAGCTTCTTGCCAAAGTGGTTTCAGTGCATGGCCACAATCACCAGGAGCTCTTTGAAGTCCAGCAGGTTTTTGCCGCCTTGGCGGAGGGATTGACCACTCACATGATGAAGGAGGAAAGGGTCCTTTTCCCCTATGTCACCTCAATCGAGCAGGCTGCCCAATCAGGAAAGCCGGCGCCCCGCTCGCCTTTCGGCACCGTCGCAAATCCTGTCCACATGATGGAAATGGAGCACGAGTCTGCCGGCAATGCGCTGAAGCAATTGCGCTCCCTTACCGGCGACTATACTCCGCCTCAGGATGCCTGTTTCAGCTACAACACCCTCTTTGGCGCGCTCAAAGAATTTGAGCTCGACCTGCACCGGCACATTCACCTGGAGAACAACATACTTTTTCCGCGGGCCATTGCTCTGGAACAGGCGCCGCACGCGGCAGTTTGAGTTGAGGATCAGGCGCTGCTATTTGGCTGGCAGTTGCGTCCGGATGGAAGGCCTTACCTTCATAGGGTAGCTAACTTTGGATGAGCCACGGAGTGCACGCTCCCGGCTCAGTTTTTGCGAGCTGACCGGGGCGAGTGAATGAATCGTCTCAGTGGCAGACTTGGAACCAGAGGGAAGAGCCTTTCTGATTTTGCTTTTCTAGCGTACTGTAACGAAATTGTAAGACTTACCGGCGCCCATAATCATTGGGCATTCATGTGAGATAGAGTTTTTTCATGGGCTCTCAAACTTCTTCCCCCATTCCGCACCCGGGCCGCCGGCTCAGACTTGGTCCATATTGGCTGGCATTTCTGGCTACCGTGCTCGGACTGTTGCTTCGGTTTGCGCTTGATCCCTGGCTCAAGGACCAGATGCCCTACATTACCTTTCTGGTTTCCGTGGCGGTCACCGGTCTGTACGCGGGCGTTGGTCCCTCACTTTTCAGCACTACTTTAGGTGCGGCGTTCGCTTACTTCTGCTTTGTTCCTCCTCGCTACCAATGGGGCTTCGCCGGGATCAGCGATGCAGTGGGGTTTCTTGCCTACCTCTCTGCCGCGCTTGGAATCGTGGTGCTGACCAGAGCGCGAAACAAAGCTTATGCTCAGGCGGAAAACACGTTGCAGCAACGGATTTCAACGGAGCGGAAGCTGCGCGATGCCGAGTCTATCCTCCACCAGTTTCTGGAGAACAGGCCCGGCTGTGCGTACCTGCGGAACGACGCCGGGCAGTACGTTTATTGCAACAATCAAGCTCGCACACTGCTCGGTATCAGCGAGGGCAGCCCGCTCATCCCGAATGACCTCTGCGCGAAGCTGGAGAAGGAGGACCGGCAGGTGCTCGAGGCCAGCGGGGGCACCCGGCAGTTCGTTGATAAGGTCAAGCAGGACAATGAGGAACGCTACTGGCTCACCACGAAATTTATCTTCATTGACCACGGGAACCAGAGACTCGTCGGCAGCCTCTCACTCGATATCACCACTCAGATGCGAGCTGAGCAAGTGATTTTGGAGAGGGAAAGGTTAGCTGCCGCCAGCCAGATGGTTGCAACCGTGGCGCACGAAATCAATAACCCTCTCGCCGCGGTGACCAGCTCCATTTTTCTGCTCTCGCGCGAACCGCTTTCGGCACCGCTGCGTCAACTGCTGGCTATCGCACAGGATGAGCTTACCCGCCTTACGCGCATAAGTGGGGTAGCGATCGGTTTTTACAAAGAGACGGAGCATCCTTCGGCGCTGAATCCATGTGCCCTCGTCGATGAAGTAGTGGACCGCGTGAAGCTCCAATTTCCCGGAGACGTGCAAATCCAGTGTGAGTGCTCGTTTAAAGGAGATTTTGTGGCCTGCCCCGGCCAGCTCCGCCGGGCCCTGGAAAATCTTCTCATCAATTCCTTCGAGGCCGGCGCGCACCACATAACGGTTCGTGTGGAAGCAGCACGGGACTGGCGCACGGCGTCGCGGACCGGAGTTCGCTTTACCATTCTCGATGACGGGCGCGGCATGGAGCCAGAGCAGTTGGAGAAGGCCTTCGAGTTCTTCTTTTCCACGAAAGCCAAAAAAGGCGCCGGCCTTGGACTATGGATTGCGCGAGTCATTGCGCTCAGGAATGGAGGACGCATTTCCTTGCGAAGCTCTACCGATCCGCGCTCGCATTACACCTATGTCAGTATTTTTCTGCCCGATTCTTCGGCCGCCGCCCCCGCTCTCAGTTTCAGACCCGACGAGGCCCTTTCGCATACACGCCACCTCGGCTCCCAATCCGCGAATGGCTTCGCGCCGCATAAGGACGTTCGTCATCTTCCTTCTGCGTGAGGACTGCCCATTTTCAAGGGGCATGGAGGATATGGAGCATTGCACAAATCGCTCCAACCAAGCATGAGCTTCAACGTTTCAATGTGCCCGCCGTTATGGTTGCTTGTTCCAAACCTCCACGGGCGGCAAGCGCCTGTTGCAGTGGATCATGCGCAATTTGGTCCACAAGGCGGATTCTTGCCGCCTCATCAGCTTTAACAGTTTCCGCCAAAAGGAACATCTGCAGCGCTCGAGCTTTCCCGACCAGCCGGGGCAGGCGTTGTGTTCCGCCCCAGCCGGTGATCAAGCCCAGCGAAGCGCCACGATGTCCGAATGCTGCATTGGGCGATGCAATGCGGTAATCGCATGCCAGCGCCACGTCCATTCCCCCGCCCATGCAGTAGCCACGAATGGCCGCAATCACGGGAACCGGGAAAAGGCTGATCAGGTTCGTCAGCTTCTGTCCCGCGCGCGAAAATTCCAGCGCCTTCGGCCCGCTCAGCTGTGCGATTTCCTTCAGGTCAGCCCCCACAGAGAAGAATCTCTCGTTGCCTGTAATAATCAGGCGGCGCACTCGTTGTGACTTCGCATCCGAACGCAATTGTTCCAGCGCACCGGTCAATGCAGAGATAACTTCAAGCGAGAGTTTATTCGTGTGATCAGGCGAGGCCAGCTCAAGGATTGCAGAATCGCCAAGAAGTTGTAGAAAAAATGTTCCGTCTGGATTTGCCATGCGGTCGCGGGGTAAGCCAGTTCAGGATATCCGATGCGGATGTCATCGCGAGTGCCGCTCTTCTCCGTGTCTCTGCGCCTCAGTGGTAGATTTCGGCTCTCTCAGTAGAAATCACTGCAACTCAGAAAGAAGCCGCAGGTTTTACACAGCAGCTTGCAGCGGGATTCCTGCATGCGCGATCCGCAGTTCGGGCAATAGCTGGCTGTATCACCCGCCGGATCAGCCGCTGTGTCAGCCGAAGAGGCTTTCGCTTGCGGTTCCGAGGCAGATCGCGCGAGCTGGTCCGTCACAGGCTCCTCCTGGGCCAATTACTGGGAGTATACCGCCCAATCGGCGGTGAGGCGCAGAAAAAGCGGGGCGCTCTCTCAGGGACAGCGCCGCAAACTGCCATCCAGAGCACATAGCCAACGGCTTGGTTGTTACTCACATCCTACTTTCCCGAGTCGCGATGATCGATTCCAGCGACTGGGACCATCATCTTGTGAAGATTACCGTCTTTGGTCTTACGATTTCCTCTTCCTGGGGTAACGGACATGCTACTCCTTATCGTGCCATTCTCCGGGCGCTCAACCGAATGGGACACCAGGTCCACTTCTTCGAGAAGGACGTACCCTACTACCGCTTAAGACGCGACTTCAGCTCCTGCGAATATTGCCATTTGACTCTCTATGAGGACTGGCGGCAGGTTCGGCGGCAGGCCCTCAGCGAAGCGGCCGAGTCCGACGTGGTAATCACGGCCAGCTATCTGCCTGAAGGCGCACAGATCAATGACGAGGTTCTGGAGCTGGTTCGTCCCATGCGCGTGTTCTATGACCTTGATACGCCCGTCACTCTGGCCAACATGGAAAAGCAAGGCGTCGAATACCTGCGCCGCGAGCAGATCGCGGAATTTGATCTTGTCTTATCGTTCACAGGCGGCAAAGCTTTGCAGGAACTTGAACAGAAATATAGCGCACGTGTGGTGCGGCCACTTTATGGTTGTGTGGACCCGGACGACTATCGCCGGACGGAGACCTCCCAGGAGTATCTGTGCGATCTGAGTTACATGGGAACGTACGCACCTGACCGCCAGCAAAGACTCGACGACCTTTTCCTCGAGCCCGCGCGACGCCGCCCTCAAACACAATTCCTGCTGGCTGGATCGCTCTATCCCTGGGAGTGGGAATGGAGATGGCCAGCTAACGTACACCGGATTGAACATGTGGCCCCGCAAGATCACCCCAAGTTGTACTCTTCATCGCGTATCACTCTGAACATCACCCGCGGCGAGATGGCGCGTTGGGGCTGGTGCCCCTCAGGCAGATTTTTTGAGGCGGCCGCATGTGGTACGCCGCTGATCACTGATTGGTGGGAGGGGCTCGACTGGTTTTTTGATGTTGTCCGCGATCTTCGTGTGGTCTCACGGCCTGAGCATGTAGAGCAGGCCCTCAACATGCCTTTGCACGAGTTGCAGTCTCTGGCTCGCCACGCCCGAGAGCGTACTCTCGACGACCATACCGGGGAGGTGCGCGCAAGGCAATTACTGCAGTACGTGGAAGAAGCCCGTACCGCAGGTCTCGCTCCGCGCGAGTTCTCACCCGTCAGAACTGAGGTGGTGCAATGATCGGCATTATCCCCGCGGCAGGCGCCGGACAGAGAATCCAGCCCCTGGGCTGCTCAAAAGAACTGCTGCCTGTTGGAGCTCGGGTTGTGGATGGCTGCGAACGGCCCAAAGCCGTTTCAGAGTACCTGGTGGAACGCATGATTGCCGCCGGCGCCGAACAGATATGCATGGTCATTTCGGCCGAGAAGGCAGACATCGTCAAGTACTATGCCGAGCGGAACTATGCAGCGGAAATCTTTTACGTTGTCCAGCGCAAACCGCAAGGACTCTGCGATGCGCTGTTTCGTGCCGAGCCGTTCGCGCGCGGCCACGACCAGGTGCTCATTGGGCTGCCCGATACAATCTGGTTTCCTGAAAATGCCTACCTCCCTGCACTTGATCTGGAGCAGGCCGACGTGAACCTGGTTCTCTTTCCGGTGTCCGATCCCACCGTATTTGATTCGGTTAGCTGCGACGACCTTGGTTTTGTGCGCGAAGTCCAGGTCAAGAAGCCGGATGCCGCCTCACACTGGGTTTGGGGAGCCGTCACAGCGCGGGGCGAAAGCTTTCATCGGCTGAAACTTTTGTGGGAATCGCGGCACAGGGGTGATGAATACCTGGGAGACCTGCTCAACGCCTTTATCGCGGCGGGGAATGTGGTGAAGGGCCGCCACTGCGGCGAAATCTACATGGATGTGGGCACGATGGAAGGATATCGCAACGCGCAGGATTATTTGCGAGCGTGTATGAAG
>DATNDP010000130.1:0-20293 GCA_035553195.1 Candidatus Acidiferrales bacterium | reverse complement strand
GTCGAAGACTGTGCAGAAAACCGGCGAAATAACGAAGCTCAGGATTCGCACGCCGCGCAGTGCCCGCCCGGCGCAGCCGCCCAAGCGCTCACGTCGCGAGTACGATCGATTGATCACAGCAAGACGGGGAAGAGGTGGCTGGAATTCCCCAGATGAAGGGTTGGGTCGTGGAGAAGATCGACTTTTACAGTTCGGCTGATTACAACACCATCTCGGTGGTGTTTGCGGATAAGACAAGCCTGAACCTTCACATCGAGATCCTGACGCCGGAGTTTGAGATTCGCGCCGATCTGGAGGGATCGAGAGACGGGAACTTCCGGGTGATCAAGAAGTGGCCCGTTATCCGGAGTAAATCTTAAGACCTTACCGCTGATTCCACTGACGACGCTGATTTTCACTGACAGAACAGGCGAGATTCCTCTTGACAAAAGCGAAGAAACAGCGTATATTGCAAGCTGCTGGATTGCGTTCTGGCGTGATCGAGCCCCGCCGGGCCCAGGCTTGGGGGAAAGAAGATATTTGAAAATCGAATAGCAATTAGCACTTAGCCGTTAGCACTTAGCCAAATAGGCGGATGGGCTTCGCCCAGTCTAGATGGCTCCCACCCCAGTCAAGCCAACTGCACGCTTGCTGGGGGCCCCGGGTTCGGCTCGCGCAAAAGCGGCGCTTCCCCTTCGACTCCGCTCAGGGTTTCATGCCTTTGGCACTCAAGCTGAAAGGCACCATGACAGGTTGAAGCGCCGGAATCTCTGCCCGGCGCGGCGTCAGTTAACCCCGGGATGACGTGAGCTAAGTCCTTTAGAATGCTAGTGACCCATAGGGGGGAACCCCATGGGAGATCGGGTGATCCGGTGATCGGGAGATCGGGTGATCGGAAAACCCAAAAACCTCAACACTGATAACACGGATGACACTGATTGCCACTGATCTACGGCAACAGAAAATGTTTATGGCAACAGAAAACGCGCCCTTATTAGGAGCGCGTTTCGGAAAGATGATAAGCCGAGGCGTCTGCGAAGATTACTTAGCGCGGTCGTCGACCACGCGAGTCTTGGCCTTGAGGACGTCAATGGCTTTTTTGAGCTGGTCGTCCTCTTTGGGCTTGGTTTCCTTCTGTTGCTGCTGGTCGGGCGTGGTAGCGGCGGCGCCGCCGTCGTCATCGTCTGGGATGAAGGCGAGCTCGTCACTGGAGGCTACCTTCACGTTGGGCGTAATGCCGTTGTCCTGGATGATGGCGCCTTTGGGCGTGTAGTACTTGGCCACGGAGAGAATCAGCGCTGCGCCGTCTTCCATGGGCAGGGTTTTCTGCACGGAGCCGTCGCCGAAGGTCTTGCTGCCG
Source organism: Candidatus Acidiferrales bacterium (assembly GCA_035553195.1). GTDB lineage: Bacteria > Acidobacteriota > Terriglobia > Terriglobales > Acidobacteriaceae > Angelobacter. The sequence continues at coordinate 18,954 of DATNDP010000130.1, read as the reverse complement.
ACGAGGTCGCCGCGTCCGTCATCGATCACGGCGCCGGCCACGATTTCCGCCGGGCCCGCGGTGCCGCGGTTGACCAGCACGGCCAGAGGCTCATCGGTGATCTTCTTTGAAGGATCGGCGTTGAAGGTTTGGGGAGTGTACTTCTGTCCCTTGAGGCTGGCGATCTGTCCGTTGCCGATGAACAGGTTGGCTACGGCCACGCCCTCGGCTTCGTCGCCCTGGGAGTCGTCACGCAGGTCAAGCACCAGCTTTTTGGCGCCCTTGGCCTCGAGCGACTTGATCTGGCCGGCGATGTCCTGGGCCTTGCCCTTATCGAGCGTGAGCGCCTTGATGTAGCCCACGTCACCCATGAGCTGGCCGGAGATGGCGGGCGGGGTCACGACCTCGCGCACGATGGTGATTTTCTGCGGCTCGATCTTGCGGGTGCGGATGATGGTGGCTTCCAGGCGCGAGCCCTGATCGCCGTGCAGCTTGGCGCGGATGGCGGCCAATGACAGGTCATGCGTGCTCACGCCGTCAATGGTTTCAAGGATGTCGCCTTCGCCAATGCCGGCTTTATCGGCCGGGCCGTTGGGAATCACGGAAACCACGGCGGCATAGCCAAAGCGCTTGGAGACAGTGGCGCCGATACCGGCTTTGCCGTTCTGGTTCAGCTCCTGATAGCGCTTGTACTCGTCGGGACTGAGATAGCTGGAGTTGGCGTCCAGCGACTCGAGCAGGCCATGCAGGGCGCCGTCAGTCACCTTGTGCATGTTGGGCTCTTCCACGTACTCGGTGCGGATGCGGTGCAGCACTTCGCTGTACACCTCCATGTGGGTGTAAGCGTTATCAGGGCTGTTGGCGGAGTTGTTATCACTGGCGGCATGCACGCCTAGCCCGCCGATGAGAGCAAAAACAATGATGAGCATGGAACTTGAAAGGACGACTACTTGGACCTTTTTGGACATCGTTGAAAAACCCGTTCCTTGGCTTTGGTTCCGTCAGTGGCTGGAACGTTACTGTGTCCCGGCCTTTGCAACATTTCTTGGCCGCTTGCGCCTTAGCTTAAGACGCCCGCGGGACAGAAAGGTGATCTGATACCACCATTATAGCTACCTTGGATTGGATGCAGAGGGGAATTGTTGCGAGGCAGGAAAACTGCTGGAAGAGCAAACCTACCACGGAGGCGCGGAGACACGGAGAAAACGAGACTTTACCGCTGATTAACGCTGATAAACGCGGATTGGGGCTTTGGGCAATTTTTGGCAGTTTGGGATTCTTGGCAGACTGTCTCAGGTGATCGCCGCGGGATCGTTGTGACCGTAGGGATCCTCCCCGCAAGAAGCACGCGGGTTCGGGACTCGGGGAAAAAACCTCCGTGCCTCTGTGGTGGGTTTTGGGTTTAAGTTGTTCTTGCGGCGGCCCGGTTGTTGAGGAGCCACAGGATGTCGCGCAGGCCCTGGCGAAGCTGTTTGAGTTCGGCCATGCTGGCATCGGGCTGGACGAGGAAGGGAAGCGGCGCCTGCTTCTTTTTCCCTTCCGCCTTGAGCTGGGCGCGGGCGCCGGCGATGGTAAAACCTTCGTCGTAAAGCAGCTTCTTAATGCGGACTACATTTTCCACGTCCGCGCGACGGTAGGTGCGCTGGCCGGTGTTGCTCTTGGGCGGCTTGAGCTGGGGAAACTCGGTTTCCCAGAAGCGCAGAACGTACGAGGGGAGCCCGCACAGGCGGCTGACTTCGCCAATGCGGAAGTAAAGCTTGTCGGGAATAATGATCTCGCCCGACGCTTTGCGCGCGGAATTCTTGGCAGGTTTATGCATGCGCCACACGGACGAAGAGCGGCTGAGCGGATATTATGTCGGGCGGAATGGCAACGTCAATCGAAATTGTGGCGAAGCGAGAGTTTTACCGCGGATTTCCGCGGATGATCGCGGATCAGAACCGTGGAATTGTAACTCCGGTCAGGAGCGATGGCGGTGAGTAACTGTGACGGGGCAATCGTCAGCGCTTGTTGTTTCGCTTGCCTCACCCTCATCAGCGAAAATCAGTCTCATCCGCGTTATCAGCGGTAAGGTTTTTCGCGAGAGTTACTGCGGCGTCGGCGAAGGCGAAGGCTTGGTTTTGTCTTCTACTTTGTTCGCGCCCTTTTTGGTTGCGTGCGCGCCTTTGTGGACCGTCTTCTTGGTTCCTTTTTTGATCTTGTGTCCAGTCTTCTTGGCGGCGCGGGCGGTGGAATGAGCGGCATCCTGAGTGTCCTGTTTGACTCCGCTGTCACTCTGGGCCGAGCTGTTCTGGGCCAGAGCTGCAGGAGCAAACGAGAAAGCCATCAGCAGTACGGTTGCAAGTTGCAATTTCATAGATTGGAGTGGGATTCAATGCCTTACGACGGAGTTGCCACTGAACGGAGAAGCTGTTGCGTGCCAGATTGCACGTGCGCGGATGCAACTCGCCGGGTGCGTGTTACTTCTCATTGCTTAGACGACTTGCGGGACGAGAGAAACTCCATTCCACGAATTTGGTTCGTTTCAACGGCCGGCGCTCCCCTGAAGCTGGTGCGGCCGCGAGTCCGGGTGCATCAGGAGGAACTATGAATCGCATTCTTGCCGCTGCTCTGCCGCTCGCGGTAATTCTGGCAGTCGGCTGCTCAACTCATCACCAGACTACAACCGCCACGGGCAAAACTGTTTATGGCGAGCAGGCCCAGATCATCGAACGGATGCGCAATGCGGGCCAGGACTTGAAACAATTGATGAACACGCCCGATGCCGCCATTCCGCAAACCGTGCTGGCAGACGCCAAGTGTATTGCGGTGATACCTGACATGGTAAAGGGCGGATTTGTCATCGGCGGCAATCACGGCCGCGGCGTGGCTACCTGCAGGCTGCCGAATGGCAATTGGACTCAGCCGGCGTTTATGGCCATAACGGGCGGAAGCTGGGGCGCGCAGATCGGGCTGGAATCAGTGGACCTGGTCATGGTCTTTCTGGGTGATGCTGGGGCCAAAGAACTGCTTACTTCGCAGTTCAAGCTCGGCGCCAATGCAGGCGTGGCCGCTGGACCTATCGGACGCCAAGCCCAGGCCAGCACCGACTGGAAAATGCAAAACAAGATCCTGGTGTACTCGCGCGCTAAGGGACTCTTTGCCGGTCTCGACCTCAGCGGAGCATCGGTGAAGCCGGATGATGATTCCACTCGCGCTTATTACGGCAACCTGATTCCGTTCGACCAGATCCTGAGCGGGAAGGCGCCGGCGAATCCGAACTCCAAACTCTTCCTCGCCGACGTGCGGGAGGCGTTCCACGTATCGAACGTTAACAAACAGGAAAAAGAACCAGGGTTCTAAGCTCACAACTGCCACTCGTCGAAACAAAGGCGGCGCACTTTAGCTGGGTGCGCCGCTTTTGAATTCATCCTTTCCATTGCCCCGCTTATTCGGTCGCTTGCGACTCCTCCTTCTGGAAGGCTATGAACTGTTGATCTTGGATTTCTGTCGCTTTCTGAGGGAAGTTCTTTTCAACAGTCACATGTTGGGGTTAAAGTTCAATCAGCGATGCAAGTTACAACCCAGGAGCCATATTCAAGGTGCACTTAGGCGACCAACTGCCTCCCACTCCCATTGCGTTGAGGATCGGTGTAGCCGTAGGAATCGGCATGCTGGTGGGAATGGAGCGCGAGTGGTCGAACAAAGACGTGGGCGTGCGCACCTTCGCCATTGTGGCGCTGATAGGAATGCTTTCCGCCGGCACCGGCATGGGTGTGCTTGTCACATCGCTCGCGGGAGTCTTCCTGCTGGTCGCCGCGATGAACGTGCGCAGCATCCTGACCGACCGCTCGCTGGAGATCACCACCTCCGCCGCGCTGATTGCCAATTATCTTCTCGGCGCGCTGGTTGGTCTGGGACACATCTTTACTCCTGTTGCCGGCGCCATTGTCATTACCATGCTGCTCGCATGGAAGACGGAGCTCAGCCGCTTCGCCGGCGACTTGCATCCTTCAGAGATCCGCAGCGCGGTTCTCCTGGGCCTGATCGGTTTCGTCATTTACCCGGTTCTGCCGAATCGCTACATCGATCCCTGGCGACTATTCAATCCCAGCGATGCCTGGATCAGCGTGATCGCCATTGCCGGCATCGGGTTCGTCAATTACGTGCTGCTGCGGATCTATCGGACGCGCGGGCTCTACCTCTCGGCGATCTTCGGCGGCCTGGTGAACAGCACCGCTACAGTCGCAGAACTGGCCACACGGGTTCGCGAAACGCCGCTGGCCTCCCGTATCGCCGCGCTCAGCCATCTCACCGTTATCGCGATGTTCGCCCGCAATCTGATTCTGGCCACGCTGTTCTCGCCTGCATCGCTCAGCGCCACGCTGGTGCCGCTGTTGGCCATGACGCTGGTTGCCGGATTCTTTGTCTGGCGCGACCAGCCGGAAGGCCAGCCTTTGCCGGGTGTGCTCTCGCTGGATTCGCCGGTTTCTATAGGCAAGGTGCTGAAGTTCGGAGTGGTGTTTATTGTGATTCAGATCACCGGCACGCTGTTGACGCGCGTTTTTGGTAACTCCGGTATGCTCGCTGTTTCCATCATCGGCGGAATGGTAAGCAGCGCCAGCACCACGGCCGCCGCAGCAACTATGGCGATGCACGGCCAGATCAGCGCTTCTCTCGCCGGAAGCTCGGTCGTGCTCGCATCGCTTTCCAGCGCGGCAATCAATTTACCCATCGTTTGGCGCACGACAACCGAGAAACCTGTCTTCCGCACTCTGATGTTCCAGACCGCTACGGTTGTGGCCGCAGGAATTCTGGCTGTCGCCGTGGATCGCGTGTACCAGCTTTCTGAATTGCTGGTGAGGAAGTGAGGAAGTGAGGAAATCAAGAGCTTGTGTACTCAGGGCTCTTGCTGAAACTCAGTGTTGCCGGGAAACGATGTCCGACGCTCGGCGCACCGGCTAAAGCGGCGGAAACTTTGCCGGCGGGCGGCGATGGTGGGTCGCCTGTTCGTAGGCGTAGGCGTACTTGATTAGCGGGCCCTCGCTGAATGCTCTGCCCAGGAACGTCAACCCCGCCGGCAGCGAGCCGTGCGTGAATCCCATCGGGACTGTGATCGCCGGGAAGCCCGTCTGGGGCGAGAGTATCTGGCTATTATCTCCTGCGGGACTCTTCATATCGCCAACTTTACGCGGCGGATTGCTCCAAGTCGGATAAATGATGGCGTCTACTTTCGCGCTATCCATGGCGGCCAGCAGGGCATTGCGAAAGGCGATTTTCTTCGGGTTGTGATACACGTCCAGGCAGGGTGGCTCCTGTGCTTCCTCCGGCGTTTTGGGGTGAATGGCTTCTTTCAAACGGCCTTCAATGTAGGGAAGGTACAAGCCTGACTGGACGATTTCGGCGAGAGACTTATAGCGGGCATTTTGCGCGTGCTGGGCAAGGTAATGGTTCAGGTCTGCCTGGAAGTCGCCGCACCAGATGTTTTCAGTGAGCTTTTCAAAATCAGGGATGACGAACGGATCTACGATCGCCGCGCCCTGCGCTTTCAGGTCGCGAATGGCAGCTTCGGTCAGCTCCTTGATTTGCGGATCGGTGGTTGGAGTATCAATGTATTTTCGGAAAACACCGATGCGGACACCGCGCAATCCATTTTTGTCGAGAAACTGCGTGTAGCTCTTCGGTATCTTGCCCTCGGATAGTTTCGTCACAGGATCGGCCGGATCATAGCCGGCAAGCACGTTCAGCAGCGTGGCGGCATCTTCCACGCTTCGCGCCATTGGACCGCCCACATCATTGCCGCTGTACAAAGGGATGATCCCGTCACGGCTGGTCAATCCGATGGTAGGCCGAATACCCACAAGATCGTTGTGCGAAGATGGGCCACGAATTGAGTTGCCGGTATCAGTGCCCATTCCAATTTCGCCCAAGTTCGCGGCGACTGCGGCCGCTGTGCCGCCGCTTGAACCTGCAGGCACGCGATCCAGGTCATACGGATTGCGTGTAATGCCGCCCATTGAACTCACAGTGACATAGGGGCTGAACGCCCATTCGGCCATGTTGGATTTGGCCAGAATGATGGCGCCCGCCTCGCGGATCTTTTTCACCATGGAAGCATCCTGCGCCGGAACAAAGCTCTTGAGGGCCAGCGATCCGCCCGTGGTCTGCAGGTCTTTGGTGTCGTAATTGTCCTTCACGATCATGGCGATGCATTGGAGAGGGCGAAACTTGTGGGTGCGTTTGAATTCCTGGTCTTGCTGGTCCGCTTCCTTCAGAGCATTGGGATTGACCAGAATCAGGGAATTGAGTTCGGTCGTCTGGTCATAAGCGCTGATGCGCGCGAGGTACGACTGCATTAATTCGTGGCAAGTGACTTTGCCAGTACGGAGCGCCTGGTGAGTAGAGGCGATGGTAGCCTCCGTAACCTCGAACGGACTTCGGCTGCGCGCCCTCACAGAAGGGATAAGAAGCAATATGAAAATGAAAAGAGATATGGACCGGTGGAGACGAGTGACAATCGCCATCTATGCAGTTCCTGCCTTCAAGGACTTATGCAAACGAGTGCTACAGAGAGCGCAAGAAAAAAATGCTAACACACGGCCCGGAGTCTTCGTTTCATTGCGGCCTGGTCATTCTACGGGATGATGACGATCCGGCGCCCCTGGGCGTTTTGCTGCCAGGCGGTTTCAATCGACGCGAGAGGAACACGGAGCGTATCCACATGAAGTTTTCCATCGGCAGCATGAGTCATGACTTGCTGCAGCGCATCCGTCAACACGCTGCGATCTGGAATTCCCGCGGTGCCAAGAATCGTGAGCGCTGTGCTGCGCAGCACAGCAGCCGGCAGCGAGATAACAGGGCCCGCCGTTTCTCCTACCTGAACGAGCCTGGTCTCGATTCCAATCGCCTGAAATCTTCCGCTGGTGATGGCAGAGAGGAACAGTTCGGAAGGCCGGCCCCACAAATAGTCAATGACGACTTGAAAGCCGGACTTGCCCGCCTCCTGGATAAACGATTGCGTGACGTCCTCCTCGGGCGCATCAAGCTGAATGGTGGCGTCAGCCCCGAGCTCGTGTAATGAGTTTAGGATTTGCTGGTTCCGTCCGGCGGCGACCACCCGCGCGGCGCCGAGGAGTTTGGCTATGGCTATCGCTAACCTCCCGGCGACTCCGGTTGCGCCCAGAACAAGCACGTTCTCGCCGGCAACCAGCTTTGCGCGGAACGCAAGTGCCAGCCACGCCGACACTCCGGGATTGACAATCGCGGCGGCAAGTTCATCGCTCAGACTCTCTGGTACAGGAAAAACAAATGCTTTGGGCACCACCGTGCGTTGCGCCATGGCGCCATACGGCGGGCGGCAGCCCCCAAAAAAGACGCGCCGTCCATCCTCGAGATGCCCAACGCCGTCCGTGCCGCAGATAAAAGGAAGCTTGCGCGGAGTGGCATAGTGGGAGCCGTTCGCTATTTGCTTGTCCACAGGCTTGAGCGATGCGGCGTGAACATGCACCAAGGCTTCATTTTCCGTCGCGACTGGTTCCGCGAATTCCTCGCATCGAGGGCGCGTCCCAAGATTATGCAGAACAGCAGCATGCATAAGGGCCCATTCACTTTAATTCCATGGAACTCTTCCGTTGAAGTCTTAACCCGCGGGTATGCACGATTGAGAAGCAAAAAATGCTACCACATCTTTGCGACCCTTCCTGACGGGACGACGAGGCCAGGTTATGGGCATTCATACTGGCGGCGTGATTTTTACCTGGGACGCCCGAAAAAATGCTCCAACCTCAGAAAGCACGGCATCGAGTTCCGTGAAGCAGCAACGGTGTTCTACGATCCTCTTTCAACCACATTTCCTGATGATAGCCACTCCGTAGAAGAACAGCGATTTGTAACCGTTGGAAGCTCGGCGCGCAGGAGAATACTAGTGATTGCCCATACCGAAGAGGGTGATACTATTCGAATTATCAGCGCCCGACGGGCAACACCGGGCGAACGAAGATTTTATGAAGAAATCTGAACACCCGCAAAATCAGGACCTGCGTCCCGAGTACGACTTCGGCCAAATGAAGGGCGGAATCCGAGGCAAGTACGAAAGACGTCTTCGCGAACAGAGCAATATTGTGCTGCTGGAACCGGACATAGCGGAAGCTTTTCCGAATGATGAGGCGGTTAATCAGGCGTTGCGGGGTGTTTTGGACACGGCTCGCGCCGTCCGGAGTAGCGGCGGCTTACGGGAAAACTCACTCCGATCACGAAAACGAAAAAAATCTTCGTAACCAAGGATGGCGCAGTTAGTCGCTCTCTCCGGGAATCCCCTCGTCTCTCAACAGTCGCCACACTGAGACTAGCCTGCTCAGGCTATCTTCTGCGTCTCCTGCTCATACGCGCTCGCCTGGTTCAGAGCCTCAATAGCGGGAGGATCCAACTTCAGCTTTGTGGCTTGCAGCAACTGATCCAACTGCTCCAGGCTGGTGGCGCTGGCGATCGGGGCGGTGATGCTCGGCCGCGAGATGAGCCAGGCCAGAGCCACCTGCGCCGGTGTGGAACCGTGTTCTTTTGCGACACGTTCCAGCGCGTCCACAATCTTCAGCCCGCGCTCGTTCAGGTATTTCTGGACAAACTTGCCTCGCGCGCTCTTTTCGAGGTCGGCCTGGGTGCGATACTTACCGGTAAGAAATCCGCTGGCCAGCGAGAAATACGGAATCACTCCGAGCTTTTCCTTGACGCACAGCGCTTCCAGCCTGGTTTCATAGTCAACGCGATCATAGAGGTTGTAGTTCGGCTGCAGACTTTCGTAGCGTGGATATCCGTTCTTGCGGCTCGCCTGCAATGATGATTCCAGCCGTTCCGCAGTAAAGTTGGAAGCGCCGATGACTCTCACCTTGCCCTGCTTTACCAGTTCGGCGTATGCCTCCAGTGTTTCCTCCACAGGCGTGCCGGGATCGTCCCGGTGCGATTGGTACAGGTCAATGTAATCAGTCTGCAGATGCCGCAGCGACTCCTCGACTTCGCTCAGGATGTACGACTTGGAAAGGCCCTTTTTGCCCGCCACCTCGGATCCAACCTTGGTCGCGATGATCACTTTGTCGCGATTGCCGCGCGCCTTGAGCCATTTCCCAATGATCGTCTCCGACTCGCCGCCTTTGTGACCGGCAACCCAGGTCGAGTAGCTATCAGCAGTATCAATAAAGTTGAATCCCGCAGCGAGAAAGGCGTCCAGCAGCTTGAACGATGTGCTCTCATCCGCGGTCCATCCAAAAACATTGCCGCCGAAACAAAGCGGCGATACCTCAAGGCTCGACTGTCCCAGTCTGCGCTTTTGCATTGCGTACTCTCCGTGATCAACTTCGTTAGATGGCAGGCTACGATGCACGTTGCTCTTTGTTTCGCAGCATTCACCAGTCAGCAATCATCATTCAACCCTGATACTGCACGTGAGATGCACCGCAAACCCGTGTTCCAGGCTTCAGATCACCAGATCACCAGATCACTTGATTACCGGATCACCATTACCGGATCGCCCGATTCTGCTACGGGGCTGAGTGCTGAATGCTAAGGATTCTTCGGTTTTGGCCGGGCGTAGTTGTCCATCTCCGCCGTCCATTTCAAAAAGCGCCCGAGCTGCTTTCGCTCACGCAAAAGGAATCCCCAGAACTCAACAAAGCCAATCTTGTTCATTTTGAGCCCGGTGTAGGTCTCCATTCGCCAGCGTAGGTACGGGCTCCGCCAGGGAGTTAAATGATGCCCACGCGTCGCATTCCACAAAAATCGAATCAAGTGGCGCATTTTTATGCGTTAGCCGCCAATCACCAGATTCACTTCGCTGCCCCGGTTTGCGCCCGCAAGCCGAGCGGCAGAGTCCTTGTTGGCTGAGATCTCCAGGAACCCAGTGCTTCCCAGTACGGCAAACAGTTCTCCCGGCTGCCCTGCCGAATAACTGGAGTAAAGCTTGGTGACCTCCGCTTTTCCTGCGTTGATTTTGAAGCTCTGGGATGAGCCATCGAAGATTTGCGGCACATCGTCGGGAGTAAAGTTCGTGATCAAATTGCCGAATTTGTCGGTCTTCAGGACCACGCCTTTCCACGCGTTCGCGCCCGCGGCTTTGGGCCTGGGCGCTGCGAAACGCACATAGTCGGTGATCTCTTCGCCGAACTTGACGGCCTCAACTCCTTTGCTCAGATAGGCAGCTACCGGCGCGAATACGTCGCGGCCATGAAACGTGTTGCTCAACGGCTGGCGGAAATAATGCTCGGATGTGATATGCCGCACCTGAACGCGTTCTTCTCTCTCATAGACAAGCGAGAGCACGCCGTTGTCGGGCGCCACGAACACATACTGTCCTGCATTGACCAGTATGGGACGGCGTTGTCCGCCGACACCTGGGTCTACCACCACTACGTGGATTGTATCCTTGGGGAAAAAAGTGTAGGCCTGAGCAATGGCAATGGCTCCGTCAAGGATGTCAAAAGACTGGACCGCGTTGGTGATGTCCACCACCTGGACTGAAGGATTGATCGTGAATATCACGCCTTTCATGGCGCCAACATAATGTTCAGTCAATCCGAAATCGGTGGTGAACGTAATCATTCGTTGACCAGGCACAATCGCTCGTCCCCCTGAGGCTTTTTGATGGCGATGCGCCGAAGGTATCGCGCCGCTTCACATCAAGTCAAGTAACGCCGGGGAAAGGTCGCATTCCGATGCTGAACTAACGGACAGCCTCACCCTCGCGATTCAGCCATGACCCGGTTGTGTTCTGAATCCGGAAATTTTTCATGACCTAAGGTTGGCTTTTCGCCGGCCTCATTTAACTTGAGGGCTGCTGTTATGAGGTTTTGTTTTCGCTGACTGTCAGGCGAATACAGATTCCATACCCGGCCCTGATGAGCCATGCATCTCAGCGGGCCTTCCTTGTGAGTGGCGCGTTCTAAACCGCGCTTATCCGCACCGGCCGCTCGTTCGCGGTTCTTCGCGGTCCGCAGCCGGCTTCACGCACTGGCCCTTCCACTCATGAGTGGAAGGCGAGCAAGCAGGCAAGTATCGAGGGGTCGAACCTGGACCGGAACCAAAGTGGGGTACTCATGGCGACTGCAATGCGGGCAGTTTCTCAACGGCAATATTTAGCTGCAGGTTTTTCTCTGTTGATTGTGAACGATGACAACTGGATGAGACAGGTCTGCAAAGGGGTGGCGGAAGAGCTTGGTTTCAGTGTAGAGACCGCTGATGGTCCGGTCGCCGCTCTGCTTCGGGCAGCCTCCCATCCATCGGACGTGGTGTTGCTTGATATGGGACACAAGCAGGAAGAACAAATGCAACTGCTGGCCCGGATCAAAAAGCTGCATCCCGGCTGTGAAGTGATCGTAGCGGACCCACACGCCGGAAATGGATCTTTGACCGCCATACAGAAGACGGGCGTGTTTGAGTTCCTGCGCAAGCCGTACCATCCGGAAGAATTCAAGAATCTGCTCGAGCGTATGAGCGTCCATTTGCGAACGCGCGAGGTTCCCTCGGTTTCCATGCACGCCAACGGCAAGGGCCCCGGAACTCTTATCAGCCAATCTCTGGAAATGCAGAAGTTGCTCCACATGATTCCCACCATCGGGTCGAGCCGCCGGCCTGTACTCATCGTAGGCGAGAGCGGGACCGGCAAGGAAATTCTCGCGCGTGCGATTCACTTGGCCGCCGATGCTCCCGGCTGTACCTTTGTCAAGATTGATTGCGCCTCTTCTTCTCAGTCGCTTATTGAAGCCGGCCTATTTGTCGACCGTGCCGGCGGGAGCACGATCTTCCTCGACGAGGTTTCCGCTCTTCCGCTCGAAGTTCAGGACAGGCTGGTGCGCGCGCTGCAGGACCAGGAGATGCGCCGTGCCTCTAAAAACATGACGCTGAGGCCGGGCTCCAGGTTGATTGGATCCACGCGCGTGGAACTGGAACCCGCGTGCAGGCAAGGCGCATTTCGCCGCGACCTTTGTCTGCGCCTGCAGGTGGTCACGCTGCGCATTCCTCCTTTGCGCGAACGGAGAGAAGATATCCCGCTGCTGGTGCGGCAGGTGCTGGCGCAGATCTCTGCCCAGCGGGAGCGGTCCTGCACTATTTCAAACCAGGCTATGAAGATTTTGTTGATGCACGAATGGCCGGGAAATGTCACCGAGTTGGAGGCCTGCATTCAGAGAGCGGCTGCAATGGCCGACGGAAGGGAACTGCGGCCGGAAGATCTGCCCGCGTACTTGCATCCACCGCTGCGCAACTCTTTCCCTGATCCTGTTCAGAACGTGACTGAGATCATTCCGCTGGCTGAAGTTGAGAAGAAGACAATCCTTGGAGCCCTGGAGCGGTTGAAGGGCGACAAGATGGCCACGGCGCGCCGCCTTGGAATCGGCAAGACCACCCTTTATCGCAAGCTCAGGGAATACGGAATCGCCGGCCAATGGATTACTCGGCCAACCGACTGAGTGGGCACTCCGGCTTCGGCCAGGTTCGCTGGTCAACGGCGGCGCTTTCTAACGCGCCGCCGGCACGATCTTCCAGAGTACCTTGCCCGCGCTGTCAAAAAAGGCGAGGCTGGCACTGCCGTCCGGCTGCACTTCCATTGCAATGCGCTTCTTGCCGGCCGCATCCTTCAGAACCAGGGAAGCGGCGCCGGAATTGTCTCTTCCTACCCAGACTCGCTGGCGAAGCTGGCCTGTGTTCAGGCTGTCATTTACCGCCATTCCCGAGAAGCGATCGTCTTTATCGTCCACCCCCGCCAGTTGAACCGTCTGTCCGCCAGCGTATTTGTCAAATGTGAGGCTGCCCCCGGAATCGACCACCTCGCCTTTTGCGTTCTTATGGCCGGCAAAGATCAGGCCTCCATTTTCGCTCCCTTCATCGTTGTAAAACAGCATGCCCGCCTGCGGACGACGGAAAGAATCTTCCTTTCCGCGCCGGATGATCCCCGGGAACGACGCATGATTTGAAATCACTATGCGCAGGGTTCCATCGGGTTCCACCACGTTGATGCGATGGACGGTGATTGAGTCGAACGCTGCGGGATTAGGCGGGCTCTGCGCCCGTAATAGCGTGACTACAAGCCCGCACGTCACAGCGAGCGAATAAAAGCCCAGGATTCCTTTATTCATTACGGACCTCCAGCGGTCCGCATCATGCTAACGCAACTACGGCACCGGGTCGTGCTCGGCGGGAGCTGGAATTTCACAAGGCATGAATACGCGCGCCTCTTCAGAGAGCAGAACGGCGGCCGCAGTCACGGCCGCCGTTCGTCGAAAAGCAGATTTGTTTAGAGGATATTGATGGAGATGTGAACGCCCGGATGGCGAGGGCTGCACATGTAATATCCGCCATCGATGTAATCGACGTAGACTTCATCGGTATAGCGCCAGCCCGGAGGAAGCGGGCGGCCAATCACGAACCAATAACCGCCATACTGGAAGCGCGGATGTCCGGCAACGATCACCGGGCGCTCAATCACGAAGCGATGCTCCCGCCCGAAATGCTCATGCCAGTGGTGATCATCAATGCGGCCGAAGTGCCGTTCCATGGCCACTCGGTGCTCATGTTCGCGCATTTCGTGGCGTTCATGCTCACGCATTTCATGGTGCTCAATGGCCTCATGGCGTTCGTGTGCTTCGTGGCGTTCCTCATGCCGTTCGTGCGCCGCTTCGCGGTGTTCACGGCCTTTGTCCTTATCCCGGCCGTGATGCGAGTCGCCATCATGATCGTGCTGGGCATATGCAGGCATCGTAACGCCCACAGCCAGCGCCAGAACCGCGGCAAAACCATATCGAATCAATTTCATCAGGTACTTCTCCATGGACTGCATGATTGAATCAATCGCCTGCATTATGCCGCCGATCAGCCTCGCCGTCTCCGGCACCATGGGACATGTACGCGCGAGAACCTCGCTTCTGCGATGAACAGTTCTTAACCAGCTTGGATCTACGTGACAGGCTCAGTCATCGAATAGAAGCAAGGCGAGCGCGGACTGGACCTCAGCGAGACGGCCATCTGGTCATTTACAATCTGTAGTTTGCCTTTTCACGATTTTTCCTCACAGGGGAACACGACCTTGCCAGATACGATCTATGACGTTGCCATTATCGGCGCCGGTCCCGGCGGATACACCGCCGCTTTCCGCGCCGGCCAGCTTGGACTCAAGACCTGCCTTATCGAAAAGGATGCAAAGCTTGGCGGCACTTGCCTGCACGTGGGTTGCATTCCCACCAAGGCCCTGCTGTTCCACGCTGAAGTCTATGACCACCTGAAAGCGGCGGAAAAATATGGCATTGATGGCCTGGGGGCGGGCAAGCTCAACTGGAAGACCATCCAGGAGCGCAAGAACTCCATCGTGACCAAGCATACGAAAGGTCTCGATTTTTTGGTGCGGAAGAACAAGGTCACCGCCATCCGCGGATTCGGCGCGCTCACAGGACCGGCGAAAAATGGCATCCATACAGTGGACGTGACGGGTGAAGGGAGCCAGAAATCGCAGATCCAGGCAAAGAACATCATTCTCTCTACAGGTTCCTACGCTCGCATGCTTCCCGGCCTGAAACCCGATGAAACCATTCTCACCAACATTGAAGTGCTCAGTCTCTCATCCATTCCAAAATCCATGATCATCATCGGCTCCGGGGCGGTGGGAGTGGAATTCGCCTCACTTTATCGCTCCTTCGGAACTGAAGTAACGATTATCGAAATGCTGCCGCGCCTGGTCCCCGTGGAAGACGAAGAGGTCAGCAAGGAACTGCTGCGCAGCTTCAAGAAAAAGGGCATCAACTGCTTCGTGAACACCAAGGTGGAGAAGGTAGAGAAGACAAAGAATGGCGCGACTGTAACCTTTACGCCGCAAGGAGAAGCACAGCAGAATCTCGACGCGGAAAAAGTGCTGATTGCCGTTGGCCGCGGCCCCAACACAGAGAAAATCGGCCTGGAGAAAACACCCAGAATCAAGACGGAACGCGGCTTCGTTCACGTGAACGAATGGATGCAGACGGGCGAGCCCGGCATCTACGCGATCGGCGACATCGTGGCCGGTTATCCGCAACTTGCGCATTCCGGTTCCATGTCCGGCATTGTAGCTGTGACGCACATCGCCGGAAAACCC
This sequence comes from Candidatus Acidiferrales bacterium, assembly GCA_035553195.1. GTDB lineage: Bacteria > Acidobacteriota > Terriglobia > Terriglobales > Acidobacteriaceae > Angelobacter. The sequence goes on along the minus strand of DATNDP010000130.1, from coordinate 3,893 downwards.
GCGAAGCCTCTCAACAAGCTGCGCATTCCGGGCTGCACGTATTGCGAACCGCAAATCGGCAGCGTGGGCCTGACCGAGGCCAAGGCGAAAGAAGCGGGGCATCAGATCAAAGTCGGCAAGTTCCCTTTTACGGCCAATTCCAAGGCCAGCATCATCGATAACCACGAGGGCTTTATCAAGGTGGTCGCGGACGCCAAATTTGAAGAGATCCTGGGCGTGCACATCATCGGCCCGGTCGCAACCGAACTTATCGCGGAAGCTGTGGTCGTGATGGAACTCGAAGGCACCGTGGAAGACCTCATGTTCACCGTCCACGCTCATCCCACCGTTTCCGAAGCCATGCTGGATGCGTTCAGCGCGGTGGAGGGAAAGGCGATTAACATCTGAGCCGCTGGCAGATAGCGATTAGCTACTAGCCTGCTAACGAAGTCTCGAGCGAAGCGAGAGACCCTACCCGGTAAAGCCCGGCGCGAAGATTTTGCCTTGACGAAGATAGGATCTCCCCCGTCCAGGGACGGGGATTGCAGATAAGCGCTCGCTGCTGCAACCCTTCTCTTTGCTGCCCGAATCCCACTCAGTCGGAGGGCACCATGCCTATCGATCCAGTGTGCAAGATGCACGTGAATATTCCCGAGGCGGCCGCAAGTCACGACTACCACAATGAAACGGTCTACTTCTGCTCCGTGGAGTGCGAGAAAGAGTTTGAGAAAGATCCTGACGGCTACATGCACGGGATGAGCGACGAGGAGCAGATCGCAAGCTGAAAATGGCGAGCAGCAGTAGATTGTCCCGTGTTGCGCTCGGTTTTGCGGTTGGCGCGTTTGCCTTTTGGCTGCCCATTGTTGCTCTTTACTGGCTGTTTGGCGGCGACTGGGCTTCGCTCATCACAGGTCTGCTGCTTACCTTTCTGCTTCCCTTCTTTTGTTGCTTTGCGCTGGACAGTGTCGCTGTGGCGTGGAACTTGCCGCGGTTGGGATTGAGTGTCGCGATGATCTTCGGCATCTGGGCTACCGGCCCGTTCTTCATGACACTGGCCAACACCAGCACGGCAGGTGAGGGCTTCCATATGGCGGATGCCTGGGGATTTGTAGGCTTTGCCACCGCCACTTTCCCGATTTCGACATTCATGCTCTCGACGTATAACCTGTCTCTTTTTGCGGTTCAATTTACGACCTTCCTGCTTCCCATATTCTCGATGGCCGGGTGGACGTTCCAGCCGCTCGCACGTCGCTGCTTCCTGTATCGTTCCATCCAACGCACATTTAGAATAGGAGCATGCCGCTCCAGGTCATCAACGTCATTTATCTCGGGCGCATTGACTACCTGACTGCTCTGGACCTGCAACAAACGCTTGTCCATCTTGTTAAGGCGCAGCGCGTCGGGCACACGCTGCTCCTGCTGGAGCATCCGCCCGTGATTACTCTGGGCCGCAACGCCGGCATGCAAAACATCATTGCCTCGCGCGACTTCCTCTCCAGCCAGGGAATAGAACTTTTTGAGACTGACCGCGGCGGTGACGTGACGTTCCACGGCCCCGGACAGCTTGTCGGCTATCCTATTTTCGATCTGCGGGCCTTTGATCCGCGTATAGGCGCAGTGGAGTTCGTCCGCAGGATTGAAGAATCTTTGATCCGAACCTGCGGCGATCTGGGAGTTGTAACCGGGCGCGTGCCTGGCCTCACTGGCGTGTGGACGGAAGATACGCCTCCCGCCAAGATCGCGGCTATCGGTGTTCACATTTCGCGGGCCGTCACCTCCCACGGCTTTGCCTTGAACGTAACCACCAATCTGGACTACTTCAAGCTGATTGTTCCCTGCGGGATTGCAGACAAGCCCGTCACGTCGCTGGCACGCGAGATGGAAAGAAATTCCGTCTCCAACCAGAAGCAGCCGCCAGGCCTTGAGCAGATGGCGGAACTGGTCTCGCGCAACTTTGGCCGCGTTTTTGACGCGCAGACGCTGTGGCTGGACTCCCTCGACTCCCTGCTTTCATCCTTCGCCGAATCCGCTGGGCAGGAACTTCCGGCGAACCAGGATGCGCCGGCGCGTGCGCCGGAAGCGATTCGGCGGCTTGCAGGCGAAGAAGACATTTACCTCGCCTAGAACTACTGGACCATCGTGCTGGCGAGAGCCTGGCCGCGTTGGCTTGGGAGAGGTTCTTCCGCAAGCGCACTCATGGCTTCATCGAAGCTGCTCGTGAGCGCCATCAGTTTCCCCTGCTTTAAGACCAGCAGCAAATCGCAGTCTTTGACGGTGCTGAGCCGGTGCGCGATCACGAATGTCGTCCTCCCGTGGATCAGTTGCTCGGTGGCCTGCATGATCTCCTGTTCGGTATAGATGTCCACGGCGCTGGTGGGCTCGTCAAAAATCAGAATAGGGGCGTCTTTAAGGAAAGCGCGGGCGATGGCCAGACGCTGGCGTTGTCCGCCGGAAAGCCGGCAGCCTCCTTCGCCCACTTTGGTGTCGTAGCCATCTGGCAGAGCCATGATGAAATCGTGCGCCCGGGCCGCCTTTGCTGCTTCAACAATTTCTTCGCGGCTGGCCTCGTTGCGTCCATAGGCGATATTTTCCGCCACGGTAGCGGAGAAGACGACCGGTTCCTGCAAGATGATGGAGAACTGCCGCCTCAGGTCGGCCAGTTGGTAATCACGCAGATCGCAGCCATCGAGCTTGATTTCGCCTGAAACCGGATCATAAAAGCGTGTGAGCAGGTTCACCAGCGTGCTCTTTCCCGACCCGCTGGGACCAATAACTCCCACACGAGTACCTGGCGTGATCTCGAAGGAAACACGGTCCAGAGCCCGCCCGGAAGTTGGATATTCAAAGATGACATTGTGGAAGCTGACATCGCCGGAGGCGCGTTCCAGCGGAACGGCATTCTGCGGCTCGGCCACCTCCGGGGCTTCGTCCATGAGCGCCAGCGCGCGACGAATGCTCACCATCCAACCCTGCAATTCGGGAAGCTTGCCACTGACCGTGCGCAGCGGGTCATAGAGCTGCGTCATGTAGGCCATGACCAGCAGCAGTTCGCCCAATGTCAATACCCCTGCCAGCACATGCTGCACCCCGACCCACATGGCGACGGCGGAGCCCACGGCGATGATTGTGGTGCTCAGCACGTGAAAGCCGGCCTGCATGGATGCGACCTTTACTTGTTCCTGCATGCGTTGGCGGGAGCGCAACTTGAACCGCTGGTCTTCAAACTCCTCCTGTCCAAAGGCCTTTACCACGCGGATGGAAGACAAGGCTTCATACATGACCAGCATGGCCGAACTATCCAACTTCTTGATGCCGTCCCAACCCGTGCGCGCGCGGCGGCTGGATTTGCGGGTGAGGTAAAAGAGGAACGGCGCGACCGAAATTGCAATCATCGCCAGCACCCAGTCAATGCGGAAGGTCACGTAAAACAACGCAACAAAGGTCAGCAGCGAACTGACCAGCGGCATCACGCCCTGAATAAAGACGTATTGGATGGCGGGCGCGTCGTTTTGAATACGATAGGCGACCTCATTGGTGCCACGGCGGTCATGGAACAGCAGGTCCATGCGCTGCACATGCCAGAAAAGCCGGGTGCGGAGATCGAGTACCAGCTTCTCCCCGGTATACGTCTGAAGCAGCCAGGAGGCAAAGGCCTGCAGGTTGGTGATGAGCGTGAGCACCAGCAGCAGGCCGACCGCAAGCCCCAGATTGGCGGCTCTGGAGCCGTGAGCCCACGCCGGCATGAGCGCCTGAAGCGCGTGCGGCAGCGGCTGCCGGTCAATCACGTTGTCCACCGCAATCTTGAGGGGGAAGGCGAGCAGAAGCCCGATGGGAGCTCCAACGGCGCTTAACAAAAAGATACCGGTGAGATGAAGCCAGTAGGGACGCGCCAGACTCAGCAGTCTGCGGGCTGT
>DATNDP010000129.1:0-14949 GCA_035553195.1 Candidatus Acidiferrales bacterium | reverse complement strand
ACGTCCACGCACACGTATCGCGCGTGATTCGCAATGAACCATTCGGCAAGACGGCGAAGCAATTCTGCCGCGATGCCGCGCCCGCGGCACTCGGCACGAACTGAGATCCACTCCAACTCGCCGTCACAACCGAAGCGCCTGGTCAGGTGTCCTGCGATCAAACCGACAACGCGCTCATTTTCAAGGGCGACGACTGAGACGCGTGGCGGCAGCCCGTCCTTCGGGTGCAACGTGCCCATCAAATACTGAGTTATGCGTTCTCGCCAGTATTCCTCCGTGCCCCAATCAGCGGCGCGAATCGCCGCCATGGCCGGAACATCACTTAATTGGGACGGCCTGTAATTGATTGGCATTGCCCGTTGCTTTCCTCTGGAGATTAAATCAATTACGGGATAGCGTCTCCCGAGCAGCATTTAGAATCGACTCCATGGCCTTGCCTGATGGATTTGCAATACAGCGCGCCTCAACCTCCGATCTGGAAACACTGGTGGCTCATCGGCGGGCCATGTTTCAAGAAATGGGCTACACAGACGAGGCTGCGCTCGATTCCATGTCAGCCAAGTTCCGGGTCTGGGTGCTGGAGCGGATGAACCGAGGAGATTATCATGCCTGGCTGGTTACGTCTGAGGGCGGCGAAGTCGCGGCCGGCGCAGCCCTTTGGCTCATGGATTGGCCTCCCCACATGATCGGCAGGGGTGCGCGCCGAGGCAACATCCTGAACGTCTATACGGCTGAGAGTTTTCGTCGTCGCGGACTGGCGCGCCGGGTCATGGAAGCAATATTGCTCTGGTGCCGCGAGAATGGCATCGACGTTATCATCCTTCATGCCAGTCCCGCCGGCAAGAGCCTGTATAAATCTCTGGGATTTTCTCCTACCAACGAAATGCGCCTTCAGTTGTAGCCGGCAACCGCGGAGCACCTAGCATGGCTAAACGCAAAGGTACTGTTGGAAAGCCTCAGCTTACAGTTTGGGCCGAGTTACTGCCGCGCGCTGTTTGATCATCTCCGCCGGTTTGTCGGCAACCAGCTTCATGTATTCGGTCAAAGTTACAAAGCGGTAGCCTCTCGCTTTGAGTTCCGCGATGAGGCGCGGCATGGCCGCAGCTGTTGTCGAAAGCTCATGGAAAGCGAGGATGTGCGTGTAGGTTCCTTTCCTTTCACGCTGCTCGACCTGCTTCAGCACCGCATCCACCAGAGAGGGCTTGGGACAGCCAACCGCCTTGCCCGCGCACAGGTAATCGAGCGAATTCACATCGCGCAGTGCAACGGGATTTTCCGGTGAGATGGTCAGTATGTGATAGCCCTCGTGTTCCAGGTCACGCCGCGCATCCTCGGTGATGATCCAGTCCGGAGGGCGAACATAGCGGGGCTGAGAACCGGTGACTGCCCGGATCGCTCGCGCTCCGCGATCCACATCCTGCCTCACCCACTGTTCTCCGTTTTTCCTCTCTGCGCTGCGCAGTTCCACGTGGCTGTAAGTATGGTCTTCGAGTTCGTGCCCGCGGCGGATCAGTTGTTCGGCTGCTTCAATGCAGGTGACGCCGATGTTGTCTTCATGCCGTGGCTCGCCCCATGTCTTGGGCGTCAAACGCCACCCGACGACAAAAAATGTCGCTTTCACGCCGTTCTGGTCAAGGATGTCCGCCAGTCCTGGTCCAGGGCGCTTGCCCTTGTCGCCGAACAGAACATAGGGCCGGGGCCCATCGTCAAATGTCAGGGCGATGAGCTTGTCAGCACGGGAAGTAGTATGTACGTCCGCCACCGGACGGCTGGCGGCGGTGGCTGTTTCTGTGAGAATGGCGCCGCTGCCATTGTGGTTCGCGACCCCAATGTAGTTAAAACCGCCGCACCCGCTGAGCACAGCAAAAGCGGCAATGGAAAACAAGAATCTGATCTGGCGCACCAAGACCTCACCCCGGTTCATCGGTTCACTCCGATTGTTCGGACTCCAGCAGGTATCCGGGAGAGGAATGAAACAAGAAGCGGCGACAGCAAAATCGTTACGCCATGTTTAACACGGCGCGGTGCTCTGGCTTAGATTCCGAAGGTCACGAGCGAAAGTAATCACACCCCCGATGATTGATCGGCAGCCGGGCGCCCATCGAAAAAGCGGCGGCAAGCGGCGCATTCCCTACAATATTTCCGGCCTCTATTCGTCTCCAAAGATGGAACAAAATGGATGGCTAAGTCGTCGACCAGCACGGTAATGAGCGACCAGGACCGTCAAATCGCCCATATTGTTGAGGGAGAAGGATCGCGTCTGCGTAATTTCATTCGCCGGCGTGTACCCGACCCATCGGACGCCGAGGACATCCTGCAGGAAGTCTTCTACAGGCTGGTGGAAGCCAATCGCCTGTTGATGCCCATCGAGCACGTGACCGGCTGGCTCTTTAGCGTTGCCCGGAATCGGATCACCGATTTCTTCCGCAAAAAGAAACCGGAGCTGTTCAGCGACGCTGTCGTCGAGAGCGAAGAAGGCGAAGTGCTGGAGCTTGAGGACCTGTTGCCGTCACCGGACGCCGGTCCGGAAGCAATCTACGCACGGAACGTGCTTCTGGAGGAGCTGAAGCTGGCCCTCGATGAGTTGCCGGTCGAACAGCGCGAAATTTTCATCGCACACGAGCTGGAGGGGCTGAGCTTTAAGGAAGTGTCTGCAGCAACCGGAGTCAAGTTGAACACGCTGCTCTCACGCAAGCGGGCAGCCGTGCTTTACCTGCGGGAAAGATTGCAGAGCATTTACGACGAGTTTATGAATCAGTGAGGAACAAGGCATGAGACCGAAGGCGAAAAGACTACTTTGGATAGCTCCCTTGGCGATCCTGGGGATGGCGGCATTCATATTGATTGGCGGCGAGGTCGTGCGCCTGCTTTGGAACTGGCTCCTGCCGGGATTGTTTGGTTGGCGGCAAATTACCTTCTGGCAGGCAGTGGGGCTGTTGGCTCTGTGCCGGATTCTCTTTGGCCGCCTGGGCGTACGTCCGCGTCCGCATTTCAGCGGCCCGCGGATGGCGGAGCGTTGGGCGCAGATGACACCGGAAGAACGGGAACAATTCCGGCAGCGCTTTCGCGGACGCTGCGGCAGCGTTGCACCTCCGGATTCAAGTACAACAGCTTGATGCTATTTTTCTGGGATGCAAGGGAGTTCTGGGATGCAAAGGAGCAGTTCGATCAGCTCTTATCTCCCGCAGCACTCACTGTCCATGTTCTGCCTTATTCCCGCCCGGGGAATATCCCTTCGCGTCAAGCGGCGATAGCCGAAGGCGCGCCGCCTTCCAGTCCCACCCGGGCAAAAGCAATATTGAGCACCTGTTTGCTCAACAGGTCCATGAAGAAGTGGATGGCCTGTTGCGCCATGGTGCGTTCATCGTCACTCACACCGGCCTTGTCCAGCGTGGCCCGCGAGAGTTCAATGGCTTCGGGCAGATCGCGAGCGGAGCTCAACGCAAATTCGCGAAGTGCCTTTCGCTGATCTTCGTACGTGGGCGTGCCGATGGTCGGCTTCAATGACTTCCAGTATTCGCGCAGGAAATCCGGCCAGCGCCCGAACGTGATGTACGAAGTGTTCAGGTAAGGCGTGCCCATGGTCTGCTTGATGTCGTCATAGAGCCTGCGCGTGGGCTCGGGTGCAAGGCGCTCATCCACCAGGATCGGCCTCCCGGGATGGCTGGGATGCTGCGCGGGCAAGGTGCCGTGCCGTGGAGGGGCAACAGGCTGCTCAAGCCCTTCCATGAGCGCGGCCATATTCAGGAGCAGAACGGGATTAACGTATTCGTAGAGCTCCACTACATCCTTCACTTCCTCCTGGGCGCGCGGGGTAAAGTCCATTTCGGTCAGCTTGGCTCGCAGATCAGGGACGGAGAAATTCATCTGCATTCGATTGTGTGCGTCTGCGCGGATCTGGTCGGCGGAAGTAAAGAATTCTCCGGTATGAAGCATCGGCTTGGCAGATTTCCAGAAGAGCGGGAAGAAACGCGGCAGTGATGCCAGCACCCGAAACACCATGCTGACGTGCGGGATCCCCAGCGTGTCCTTCAAATCAGCAAAGATCTTCGCAGTCTCCCCTTTGGCCTCGCTTTCAGAGACCAGGTTCAGCTTGTTTCGATTCCAGGGCATACTTGTTTCGATGTGCGGGCGAGCCGAAAGGGTTGAGCTTTTCCGTTCGATGCAACCGGTGCCCTATCTTAGCGCGGAAACCGGCGTCGGCCAACCGCGCGGGGAGACTCCCGGTAGTGCCCGAGCTGCCGCGCAACTCAGATCAGCCACAAACACTCGATTGCCGTGGAGCCGGATTCCGCTGAGGACTCCGCTTGCTATGTGCGCTGCGCTCGCAACCCTTGTTCCTTCAACATTATAGGTTCCATCCAACTGCGCTTGAGCACACGGAAGTTGCACCGAAATGGATTCCGATCGAAGGTCAGAAAGCTCTCCCGTTCTGTGGGCAATTTCATTGCTCTTGGAACTTCGCAGCCAGCCCACCACGATCACGTGCTGGTCACGGCGACGGAAGACCTCAACTACGGATTGAGAATTCTTCCGTCGGTTGATCTGCAAATTCAGCAACCTGGTGGGCTGCCTGAACAGTCGATTGAAGAAGCTGAGCGAGAATAGCGCCGGCTTGGCGCGCCCACTTGAGTCCACCACGCCAAGGTGGTAGTTCACCAGGTCGGAACCAAGCCGGGTCTCGCTGGGCGGAAAGTCGTCAATCCTGTACCACCCGGTAAGCGAAATCTGCTGTGTGGCCAGTGCCATTACCTCCATTTTAAAAAGCATGACGGCCTGATAGCGCCGAGTATGCTCATAGCGATAGAACACGCTGGTGCCGTAGATGGAGGCCTGATTTGAACGGTATCGGTAACTGGGATAACCCATCTCGTTGAGCCAGAGGTCGTCTCCTGACCCGTCTTCGGCGATGATGCGGTGTATCTCCGGGACCCATTGGTCAAAAATCAACTCGGCAGGCCCGTTCAGCCATGATTCGGGATAAGCATGCATCGCGATCACGTCCACGTATCTGTCCAAATGATGCTGTCCGATCAACGCACGAAAGAAATCGCTGGGGCCTTTGGCCATTCCCCCCAGCACCAGGACGGCTGAAGGGTCGGCTTCACGGATGCGTTTTGTCGCCGCAATCACCAATGTCGCATATTCGTCGGGTGTGCCCAGCCAGTAATCCTTGTTGTCCGGCTCGTTCCAAATCTCCCAGGAGTGGATTCGGCCTTTGTACCGACTTGCGATCCGAAACATGAAGTCGGCATAGAGTTCGGGCGTACGTGGGGGCTGCTTCCAAAAATCTTTTGCGTCCCGTGCGGCCCATTCCGGCGTGTAAGCCACATAAGGAATCAGTTGAATGTGGTTGCGAACAGAGAGAGTGACGAGCGTATCCCAGAACTTCCAGTCATATCTTCCCTGACGTTGTTCAATGCCGTTCCAACTGAAGGCGCAACGCAGATACTTCACTCCAGCGCGTCGCGCAACAGCGAAATGCCGCTGCAGCCGCGCCGCGGAGCTTGTGCCATCAAAGTAATCATCTCCGATGGCGGTTGGCATGTAATAAAAACCTGCAGCATCCTTAATGGCATGGCGCGATGCAGCAAAGCGGTTGAGGGGAAGGGCGCGGGTGGGCTGCGGATGCTCTGCTTGAGGCTGGATTGGATGGCTTGAGAGCAGCAACGCAAAGATCAGGCAGCCAGTGCTCCAGAACGGCTTCATTTGCCCATTGCAGAGCAGGTGTGGCACAGCCGCTCTCGGCTGTGCAGCCTCTTCGAATTGTTGAAGATTAAGCTAGCTCTCATTACGTTAGGACTCCAGAGCCTGAGGTTTGTCCTGCCACCCTGGACGGGTCCGATTTGGTCACCATCAGCACAGGCGATGGGCGCCTGTGCCACAGCCTGATATAAACCGGGCACATGGTTGACAGTTTGAACCGGGGACATAGTTGACACACTCATCGCGACTCAGTCGTGACCGTTGGATTATCTCGGTCCCGTCACCGGAGGCATGGGACGTTCTTTGCGACTCCCGTCTGTCTCGCCTTCGCTGCGCTTCTGCGTTTCCAGCGTGTCCGGTTCCCGCACAAAGGGAGAAGTTTTCGGCATCGGTCCGCGCACGCCTTTCTTGAGGTTTTTGAGCACCTCTTCCTTGTCAAGGTTGTAATCGCGGGCCAGCCGCGTGAGGGCCAGCGTCACAATGTCGGAGTGATGGATGTCCTCTGTTCCGGTGAACTTGTGCACGTCCAGCCAGAGCTTGTGCACCAGGTGCACGTCTTCAGTCTTCATGGTGGGCGTGTGCGGGCCAATGCGGTAGGTCTCCACCGTCATATCCGGACGTACCACCTGGAACACGAACTGCCTTTTAGGTTCGGGCATGGCTTCCCACGCCTGGCCCAGCCGGAACGCCTGCTCTTCGCCCGTCATTTTGCTGGAAAGCCCTGACACCACGGAAGATGATTCCAGAGAATTGGCCGTCTGCACGATGGCGGAAAACACGTCGCGCGCCGGAACCACCAACAGGGAAATGGTCTTGCCCTCGCTCTCGGCGATGGAAACTGCTTTGGTGAACAGCGTCTGCTCGTAATCGCTGAAGATCTGTTCCATCGCCACGTCATATTCCGCGCTTCCGTAGCTGGTGAGGCGCGCCTCCATCACCACAATGTCTTCTTTATCCGTATCGTAGGATTTCAGCGCCCATTTCAGGTGGTTCAGCGTGTTGAAATCGCGCACAGTCACCAGCACATTTCCGGGACGCACCTGTACGTGCTCGCGCTCGATCACATCCTGGTGGTCGAGTTGGAAGTGCTCCTTCATCTGCTGCTCAGCGTGGGCGAACTTGCGCTTATTCACGTGTTCGGAGACGGCAAAAATGCCCATGAATACGGCAGTGAAGCCAAGGCCGGCGATAGTTGCCACCTCCTTGGTAAAGAGATTGACCACGGCGACCGACACCAGCACAAGGAACACGCTGGCGAGCCCAAGGGGGATCTCCACGCCGAAAATTCTGAGATTCGGGGGCACGCGCCACCCGCGCTCCCCTTTGTATTTGAAGCGCAACACCAGCATGGCCAGCGCATTAAGCGTGAAGCTCCAAATCACGCCGAAGGCGTAGGCATCGCCCAGCAAGATGACGTTTCCGCGGCTGCCGATGATCGTGATCACCTGGAGCGCCACGATTAGATTGACGATACGGTAACTGGTGCCAAATTTCTTGTGTGGACGGCGGAACCAATCGGTAAGGACGCCATCTTCGGAAATCCGGTTAAGCACCCCGTTGGAGCCGATGATGGAGGTGTTGATGGCTCCCGAGAGAATAAGAAAGCCAACTACCACCACAAAAACACGGAAGATCAGCTTCAGTATATGCGGGCCGACCATGTACATGGCCATGCCGGCGATCAGGTTGTCGCCGTACACGGAAACGCGGACCGAGTCGGGGATGATCATTACCGCCAGAAGAGATCCGATCCCGGTAAACACAAAGCTGAAGATGGCGATAATCAGCGCAGCTCGCTTTAAATTGCGCAGCTTGGGGCTGGCGATTTCACGATTGACCTGCGCTAGCGATTCCTCGCCGCTCATGGCCAGCACGGAATGCCCAAAAGCAACCAGGATCCCGAACAGCCCAAATACTTTTGCCAGTTCGGTATGGCGGAGAAAACCAAGCGCTTCATCGCTGAACTTAAGATTCTGCGGTATGGGTAGCGGAGGAAGGTGCGCGCCCGTTTCGAAAACCGTATAGCAGGACCAAAGCAGTAGAATCACTACCATCACGGTGGCAATCTGCATTACGCGCAACGCTTTATCGCTGGATTCCTCAATCCCCTTGATGTTCTCCCACCAGTAATAGAGGGTCACGATCAAAGCAAACGCCGCTGCCGCGTAGTTTTCATTCAGGTGCGGCGTGCCGTGAAACATGACGTGCATGGCCTGCGGTATCCAGCCATGCGCCTGGGCGGAAGCGAAAACTTCATTGAGCAGGCCGGCAATGTACTGGCCGGCCGAGACGCCGGAAATTGGCCCGGTGAGAATGTAATCGAACATCAGGGCGGAGACGCTGAACTTGGCGAAGGTCCCGCCCAAAGCCTCCTTCACCACGCGATAAACGCCGCCGCGCGTGAACATGGAGCAGCTTTCCACGTAGACGGAGCGCACCGCGAAGGCGAACAACATTACGCCGAGGATGAACCATGGAGCCGACTTGCCCACCGCCTGCTCGGCTATGCCGCCGGTGTAGAAAGCGGAAGATCCCAGGTCATTCAGGACAATGGCTGCCGCTCTCCAATAGGAGATAAACGTCAGCATCACCGACGTGGCTACGACGATGCGAACGCGATTTGAATGTGGAGGGACAGCTCCAGAACCTGCTGACATGACGGAAAGCAATAACGGCCACTACAACCGCCAAGCGGTTTGCAGGGCCGCACTCGAGCCTGGTTCCTCTCTAAGCTTTATGGTCCGGGGCCGGCTCGTCCTGCTCAAACATGCTCTGTGCGGTCTTGATGGCCGTGATGATAATAACGGGCACCGCGCCGATCATTCCCGCAAAGAACAGGTATTTAAATACCGGCAAAATATAATGGACCACGAAATTCACAACTCGCTCATTGTAGTCTCTACAGAGAGTGGAATCAAAAAAACCGCAATTACCGCGACGTTCAGATGGTAATCAGCCACCGCAATCCCCCGCGGGAGAGGTGCGCCATGCTTTTCCGGTTCCCGCTGGCGCCGTCAGCCGTTTGCTAAAATTCTCCACAGTGCGCACTATTCCATCCAGAGCCTGGGCGCTGGCGGCCCTCTCCAGCGTGCTCCAGATACTTATTTTTCCCAAACCTTCATTGTTTTTCTTGTGCTGGATTGCCTTTACGCCACTCATTTATGCCCTTCTGCGCGGCCGCGGCGGCGACGGCGAACTGGTGGACTCTGAAGGCCGCTCTTTGCGCCCGTTTACTGTGAAGCAGGGCTTTCTGATCGCCTGGGTCTGCGGCGTCCTCTGGTATCTGGGATCCTGCTATTGGGTTTATCCCGTCATGAATGATTATGGCGGCCTGAATCCAATCGCTGCAGCGTTGATCACCATGGTTTTCTGCGTAATCATGGCGCTGCATCATGGAGCGTTCGGCGGGTTGCTGGTATTGATGTCTCGCCGTTCGTCTCTCGGGAATCGACGGCCACTCTTCCTGGCTCCTTTTTTCTGGGTGGCCATTGAATACTTTCGCGATCGTGTGACCGGCGTTCCCTGGCTGCCTCTGGGCAGCGCTCAGGTGAATAACGTTCCATTTGCTCGTATTGCTGAAGTAACCGGCGTTTACGGCCTGTCATTTGCCGTGATGCTGGTGAACTGCGCGTTCGCGGCTGGATTGTTGCTGTATGGCAGGCGGCGTACCAATCTGCTGATCTCGGCGACTGCGGCCGCCATCGCGTTACAAATGGGGATCTTTGCCAAAGCTGAGGTCTTTCCGGCGAGCAAGGAGGCTCTGCTGGTGCAGGAGAATGTCCCTATCCTGGATCCCAACCAGTGGACGCCGCAGCTCTATGACCAGACCATCGGCTCGCTGGCCCAGCTCAGCGTTCCCCAGCACCGTTCGAACTCGGATGATCTTGGCCTGATCGTCTGGCCGGAATCGCCGGCTCCGTTCTTCATTGATGACCCGCGCCTGCGGCCATGGCTTGCCACCATTGCGCGCGACTCTAATTCGTACCTGGTCATCGGCAGCGTAGGCACCGCGCCCAGCAAGGTTCCTGGGAGCCAGCAATTGCTGAACTCGGCGCTCGTTGTCGATCCCAGCGGGCGCTTTCTTGGACACTATGACAAGATCCATCTGGTTCCTTTTGGCGAGTACGTGCCCCTGCAGGAGTACTTGGTTTTCGCCAAGAAGTTGACCCGTGAGGTGGGCGATTTTGCCCGCGGCACGGAGCGCAAGGTCTTCGATATCGATGGCACCCGCATCGGAGTTTTCATTTGCTATGAATCCATCTTTCCTGATGAGGTGCGCCAGTTCACGGCCAACGGCGCCCAGGTGCTGGTGAACATCTCCAATGACGGCTGGTACGGCGAAACCGGAGCGCCCTTCCAGCACCTGGAAATGGCGCGCATGCGCGCAATTGAAAACCACCGCTGGGTTCTGATTGCCACCAACAATGGCGTGACTGCGTCCATTGATCCCTATGGCCGCATAGTCAAGAAGCTTCCACGGAACGTGCGGGCCTCGCTGGTAGCGCCGTTTGCTCCGCAGATTGAAACCACCTTTTACGTACGCTACGGAGACGTGTTTGCCTGGTTTTGTGTGGTAATCTCGATATTGGCCATCTTCGTGCGCACACGCATCAGGGCGCATACCATGATTGAAGCGCGCCCGGCTTGAAAAGCGCGGCATGGCAGGAAACAGCCCTATGGTTGAGATAGAAGAATTAGAACGGGATTACGCCTCCATTCGTGACAAGGTCGCGGACCTGCGGAGCTATCTTTGACGCAGCCTCACTGCGGACCCAACTTGCTGAAATAGAAAAACAGATCGCCGACCCGAGCGTGTGGTCGAACCAGGAGAAGTCGCAGCAGCTCATGCGACAGCGCAAGCGCCTGGATAGCTCGCTGGCGATGGATACAGATCTCGCCCGGCGGGTGGAGGACATTTCCGCGTACTTTGATCTGGCTCGCGAAGGAGAATCAGTCACCGGCGAGCTGAAAAAAGAGATCGACGACCTGCGCGCCATCGCCGAGAAGATGGAGACGCAAACACTTCTCTCCGGCGAGAACGACCTGCGCAATGCCATCGTCACCATTCATCCTGGAGCAGGAGGGACGGAGTCGCAGGACTGGGCGGAGATGCTCATGCGCATGTATCTGCGTTGGGCGGAGCGCCAGGGTTTCAGCACTGAAGTTCTGGAGTATCAGCCGGCAGAAGAAGCCGGCATCAAGTCGGCCACGTTCACTGTGAATGGCGATTACGGTTATGGGCTTCTCACCAGTGAGATCGGCGTGCATCGGCTGGTGCGTATCTCTCCGTTCGACCAGCAGAGCCGGCGGCATACGTCGTTCGCCAGCGTCTTTGTCTCGCCGGAAATTGATGACTCCATACAGATTGACGTCAAGCCGGAAGAGATTCGGATTGATACTTATCGCTCCGGAGGCAAAGGCGGCCAGCACGTGAATACCACTGATTCAGCGGTACGAATCACGCACCTTCCAACAGGGATCGTGGTGGCCTGCCAGAATGAGCGCTCGCAGCATAAGAACCGTGACAAAGCGTTCAAGATTCTGCGTTCCAAGCTTTACGAATATGAGCTGGAGAAGAAGCGCGAAGCCACAAAAAAAGTGGAAGACGCGAAGCTCGACATCGACTTTGGCTCTCAGATACGCTCTTACGTGCTGGCGCCCTACCGCCTGATCAAGGACCACCGCACAAAAATGGAGGTCGGCGATGTGGACCGCGTGCTGGATGGTGATCTGAATCCGTTCATCCGCGCTTATCTGCTGGCCCGGCGCAACCAGGGGGACGGCGCGGGAGCCGTTGGCTAAGCTCAAACGATGTCGACGATCTTTGAAATGATCAAGCGCAATGCCGTTCCAGCGGCAGTGATGCGCACGGCGTCCAAAGGAGCTCTTCCTGTCCCTGCGGAGCAGATGCTGGAAATCCTGGTTTACCTTACTCAGAATCCGGTGTTCGCTCAGGACGCCAGAATGACCCTGGCCAGCTTCGATTTGCCCTCGACCCTCACTATTGTTGCCAGTCCGCAGGCCGCGCCTGAGGTCCTGGGCTACTACTGGTCGGCGGAAAATCGACGCCCGGCGCTCATGCCGGCTCTCATTGAGAATCCCGCGATCACCGATTCACTGGTGATGGAGCTGGCGGCGGACGCTCCGCGTGAGATCGTTACCATGCTGCTGGCCAGCGAACGTGTCCGAAAATCGTATGCTGTGATTGAGGCCCTGGGTACGAATCCCAATGTGACAGCCGATGAGCTGCGCCAGCTCAAAGGCGAACCTGCTCCGGAATCCACGGATAGTGTTGATGCCGAGACCGAAGCGCTTCATCGCAGCTTCGAGCAGCAGCATGCGGCGGAAATCGCGGCCGAAGAGGGGAAGGCATTTGAGCTTGTTCAGGGAGAGAGCGATGAGATGGCTTCCACGGAACAACAGGTCGCCGAACAATCCGAGCCTGTTGCTACACC
This sequence comes from Candidatus Acidiferrales bacterium, assembly GCA_035553195.1. Lineage (GTDB taxonomy): Bacteria > Acidobacteriota > Terriglobia > Terriglobales > Acidobacteriaceae > Angelobacter. The sequence goes on along the minus strand of DATNDP010000129.1, from coordinate 2,788 downwards.
GGAAAGCAATCAGGGGCTCGCAGCCGCGGCTCTTGCTTCGCATGACCGCGGGGCTGCTGAACCCGCACCGGAAGCCAAGAAACTAACTCTCCTGCAGAGACTCAGCAGAATGAAAGCCTCAGAGCGCGTGAAAACCGCCTTTACGGGCGGACGCGAAGAGCGAGCCGTGCTGATCCGCGATGCCGCCAGAATTGTGCAGAATGCGGTGCTGTCGTCGCCCAAACTGACCGACCCCGAAGTGGAGGTGTTCGCCGCGGCAAAGAACGTCCATGACAACGTGCTGCGGGAGATCGCGCGCCACCGCCGCTTCATGCGCAACTATTCCGTAGTACGGAACCTGGTCCAGAATCCGAAGACGCCCTTGGATGTTGCTCTTCCGTTGGTGAAAATGCTGATGGTCTTCGATCTCAAGAGCCTGCAGCGGAGCAGGAACGTCTCGGAAACCATTCGTTCACTGGCAGCGAAGTACTACCGCGAAAAGGCACTGTCCGGCGGCAGAACGAAGGATTGAGGCGGCAACTTTATAGGTTTAATTTGCTTCTCGTAAAATGGCTTCTCGTTGGAGGGGGACTGTGGGCGCAAATGCGAACGATGAGATCGGAAATCTGCTGAAGCGGTCAAAAAACATTGCCGTCGTGGGACTCTCTGACAGTCCATTGCGGCCAAGCTATGGCGTTTCTGCGTACATGCAGAGTCAAGGCTACAAGATCATCCCAGTGAATCCAACGATACGAGGAGCGCTGGGAGAAAAAGCAGTGCCGACACTTGGCGACGTGCAGGAGAAGATTGACATCGTGGATGTTTTCCGCCGTTCCGAGTACGTTGCTGAGCTGGTCGATGAGGCTATTCGCATGAAAGTTCCGGCTTTATGGCTGCAGGAAGGTGTAGTGGATGAAGCTGCTGCCGAAAAAGCGCGCAAGGCAGGAATTCAAGTTGTGATGGACCGTTGCATTTTGAAGGAGCACAGAGCGCGGTTTTCGTGACCGTGGACGAACTCAGCGCCGCTGATTTGCGCGGATCTACACTAGTCAAGTCTCTCTTGCTTCTGAGCAGCGCCTGATTCATAGAACCTGCGGTCGAGCCGGGGAAGGGAAGCGCGATTCATTGCCCGGTTCAGGGCGAGCCGCTTACAATAGGTTTCACGCAAATAATTCCAGGTTCATGCGTTCATCAAAGTAAATCGTGAGCGGAGATGTAATGATCCGAACCCGCAACACCCCCAGGCTGGCGCTGTTTGCCGCCATCTCCATGCTGCTGATGAGCGGCTGCAATGATACATTGCGCCAGTTCATTACCGCTGTCCCAGGGCCGGGCGGCAATCCGGCGGGAGCGCCTTCCCACGCCATCGTTCTTTCCACCAATCCGGCCACGCCCAGTGATGGAAGCGTGGCGGTGGGCAGTGATCTGCATATTGATGTGTCCGGCGATACCGTGGTGGGTGTGGTTCCAGTGGGCCCGAATCCTGTCTTTCTGGGCAAGACAACGAACCGAGCCTTCATTTTGGACGGGCAGGGCGCGACTCCGAATGGGGCGGCAACGGTCACCTCCTACATCGCTCTGCTGCCCCAAAGTTCCACTCCTACCACTACAACTTTGCCTGCCGGGACCGATCCCGTAGCCGGAGGATTCAGCAGTTCTGGGAATTTTTACCTGGTGCAAAGCGCCAACATTGATCCGACCATTCCTGGCCTTAATAACGCCGGCATGATCGCAGCCAATGTCAATGCCATTACAACCACGATTCCGGTAGGGACGAACCCGGTGGCGGTGGTGGGGAACAACAGCAACAACAAAGTCTATGTCGTGAATCAGGGCAGCAACGACGTCACTGTGATCTCCACGATCGATAACTTTGTCCTAAGCACCATACCGGTGGGAACTTCTCCAATCTGGGGGGTGATGGCTACCGATGGAGTTCACGCTTTTATCGTGAACCAGGGCAGCAACGACGTGAGCGTGATAGACACTTTCCTCGATAAGGTGATTGCCACCATACCGGTGGGCAGTTCGCCCAACTATGCGGTGTTTGAGCCGACGAACCAGAGGGTCTACGTCTCCAATACCGGCAGCCCGGTGATCAGCGTGATCAAAGCGAATGGAATCGATCTGGCAAACCAGGTGCTGCCGACCAAGATTGCCGATATCCCGATCCCCGCGCCTGCTACGTCGGTGGCCGCGCTGCCGGATGGTTCTCGAGCCTATGCAGCCATGGGGGGATGTCCGGCCGGCACGAACCACACCAACATTCTTGCCTCCCTTGTTGCCGACCCGCCTACCACGTGCCTGGGCAATCAGGTGGCGGTAATTGACACGCAAGCTCTCGCCCTAAAGAAGCTGATCACGGTTGGTGAAGGTGCGGTTTCGATTGACGCAGCCGGCAATTCGCAACGTGTGTACGTGATTGGGGCGAACATTACAGTCCCCAACCCTAACCCGGCGCTTCTGCCGCTTCGGGCGGCGAATGTTTCCATCATCAATACGGCTGACGATACCGTGTTGAACACCGTCCCGATTCCACAGCAGAGCCTGGGCTGCCAGAACCCGCAGGCCTGTACCCAGAACACGACGCAAATACCGTTCACGGTGAGAGTGTTTCCGTAACCTGCGCTGTGTCGGCGCGCTCGGACTATCCATCGGCGGAATTCGATCTACTCATATCGAACCGCGACCATAGGATCTACGCTCGTAGCCCGACGAGCGGGGACGTAGCTGGCAAGCAACGCAACCGCGGCGAGCAGGCCGGTGATTCCGGCGAAGACCGCCGGATCCCACGAGCGTACGCCGTACA